>DKCG01000041.1:0-34095 GCA_002449145.1 Christensenella sp. UBA6880
ACGAGCGAAACTCACGAAAGCGGAACACGACCGAGATAGGTATAAAACCGAGATTGAACGGTTGAAATACGAAAACACAACTCTATATGAAGTGAAAAGCAATCTTTTAGAAGAAAACGACAAATTGTTAAAAGACAATGTGGCATTGATTTTGGAGAAAAAGCAAGCGCAAATCGATGTGCTGAATAAAGTCAAGAATTGTCGAGAGGCAACAGATAGTGATTGCTATCCGTATCTCGAACGCATAGTGAATAAACTCATCAAGGAGGTGCAAAATGAGCAAAAAGGCTGATAACCCGAAACAAAAGAAGTGGAAATTCTTGTTGGTTGAGGACGGTTCTATCGATGTTGACGACTTGCAACAGTTTTTCGATGAACAAGATATGAAGATAAAAATAGTCATATATAGACAAGGCGCATATAAGCCTGAATTGAAAGAATTTTAAGGAGGTGGAAGATGGCGAAGATAAGAGTTGAAATCGAAGTGCCGAAAAATTGTAAAAAGTGTATGATGTTTGATGACGAGTATAGATACTGTGTGTTATTTGGCAAATATATACCTTTTGATGTGCATAATAACATTTTTAACCCTTGTGACGAGTGTAAACAAGCGGAGGTGGAAGATGACACATTGTGAGAATTGCATACATTGGTCAAGCGGATATTGCAGACTGCACAAGAAAGAAACCAATGACGGTGCAAGTTGCGATAAGGCGGAAGAATAAAAATAATAGTCAAAACAACGATTATTTTTTCAAAAAGGAGCGTAAAAATGAGGAAATCAACAAAAATATTGGCAGTAATAGCGATTATTGTTATAATTATGCTGTGTCTAACGGCTTGCAACAGCGCAGAAGAAACAGCGGACGTGGATAAGACATTTGACGAGCGTGTTATTGAGGCGGCACTTGATGAACTCGACAAAACATCGGAACGGAAAGAACTTGTGTTCCTATTCGGCGATGGGGAATCCAGCGAATACTTACTCATCACCGACGATGGCGTGTACTTGATAGGAACAGACAGCGAGTGCAATGTCGATGTAGAGAAACAACTTTTGTAAAAAATACCCAAGTGTACACCCGAGTACCTATGTGATTTTATAAAATGATAGTGTGGAAATGGTAGGGAACGTTAAAAATCCCACATTTCCATATCTATCCCTCTTCATATAGGCAGAGCCTCGCGAGTGTTCCTTGCGAGGTTTTTGCTGTAAGGACGGCATATGGCAAACTTCGACGAAAACAAACACCCACGTGACGACGACGGCAAGTTCACGGACGGCAACGGCTCACGGTGGACTACATCCAAGAGAGATTACTCAAACGTGCAAGGCGGTGAGGCTCAACGTGTCTTTGACGAGGCAAAACAACTCGGAATCGATACAAAGGGCATAGACAACCTTGACGTGATAAAAGCGAAAGTCGAAGAAAAGAAAAGATTGCAGTCGGACGGGGAAAGTGGTAAAATAAAGCAAAGGAACGGATTTATTGACATTCAACTATTTGCACCGGGTATTGATAAGCAATCCCGAAAAGAGTTAGAAAAAACAATTAAGTCAACCGAAAAAAAGATTGCAGAGCACAAAGACAAAATCCAAAACCCAAGAAAGCATTGTTCGGATTGGGATGAAATCAGTCAAATAAAAAAAGAGGGCAGAATAAGATTTTGGGAAAAAGAAATCCAAAATCAGTCAAACCAACTTGAACAAGCAAATAAATTATTGAAGGAAAAGAGAGATGGAAAACAGTGATGAAATTTTGACAACCATAAGCAATTCGCTCAAAAGGTTTGAAAAAGACCACGTTGACGAATATATAGAAAAGAAAAAAGAAGACGCATACTATCGTGACGTTCTGCAAGGTATGTATATGGCGATTGCCACAATCAACAATGACCTTAATTGCAATTTCGGCACAGACGAAGTTTCTAAAATGCTCGGTTTTTACCAACTAGCAGAAAAACTCGAAAAGAGTATGTAACAGCGCACTCGAATGAGTGCATAATGCGAGTGTAATTCAATGGTTAGAATCTCGGTCTTCCAAACCGGCTATGAGAGTTCGATTCTCTCTACTCGCTCCACGGATGATTGACGTAACGGTATCGTAGCGGTTTGCTAAACCGTCCGAGAGCAATCTCGTGCAAGTTCGACCCTTGCATCATCCGCCAATTTTTATACTAAAAGAAATAGCACATCACAACGGTGTGCTTTTTTTATACCCAAAAACAAGGTGGGATATGGAAATTATCAAGTTAAAAATCACAGACGTTAAACCGTATGACAAAAACCCTCGCAAGAACGATGGTGCAGTTGATGCGGTTGCCGAAAGCATAAAGCAATGTGGATATTGTGCGCCGATTGTTATCGACGAGGACAACGTCATCTTGGCAGGGCATACACGGCTCAAAGCATTAAAGAAACTCAAATACAAAGAGTGCGAGTGCGTCCGTAAAGTCGGTATGACCGAAGAACAAAAACGCAAATATCGTTTGTTGGACAACAAAACGAATGAGTTTGCGGATTGGGATACCGACCTGCTCAACGGTGAACTTGAAGGTCTTGATTTCCTCGGCTTTGATTTTGGTTTTGATATTACCGATTTAAGCGAACCAAAAGAGGTTGTGGAGGACATTGCGCCCGAAGTCGATGAAGAAAGCGAATCCATAACGCAACTCGGCGATATTTGGCAACTCGGTGATCATCGTCTTATGTGTGGCGACAGCACCTCCGCAGAAAATGTCGCACGTCTTATGGGGGGGCAAAACGCAGACCTTGTTTTCACCGACCCACCGTATGGAATGAATGCAGTTTCAAAAAGCGGAGTGTTATCCAAAAACTATAAGCAAGATATTATGAATGACGACACAAATGAAGTTGCAGTTTCCTCATTTTTGTTGTCACAAAAACTTTTCCCAAAAGCAAAGCAGGTTTGGTTCGGCGCAAATTATTATACGGAATGTTTGCCGAGTTCCGAGTGTTGGGTTGTTTGGGATAAGAATAACGGGGCAAGCGATCAAACCGATTGCGAACTCGCGTGGACAAATTTCAGAAGCGTTGTTCGTCAATTCACAATGGCAAGCGAAAAGACAAACCGTGTTCATCCAACACAAAAACCCGTCAAGTTGTTTGCGGAAATAGTTAAGAAATTCGAGAACAAAGAACGATTCGATACCGTAGTGGATTTATTTGGCGGCAGTGGCTCAACGCTTATCGCTTGTGAACAATTAAAAAGAAAGTGCTTCTGTATGGAACTCGATCCGAGATATTGCGACGTGATCGTTAAGCGTTGGGAAAACCTAACACACAGAAAAGCAATTCGTAACAGTATAGAACAGGAGAAAACCAATGATTGAAAAAGTTAATCCGGCGCATCCGGACAAGATAGCCGACAGAATCGCAGGGGCAATTGTGGATCTTGCGTATTCAATCGAAGAAACCCCGAAAATTGCAGTTGAAGTTCTTATCGGACACGGCAGTTGTTCTATTATCGCAGAAAGTTCTGTGTATATTGAAAATTTAAAGGTTCGCGATATTGTTTGGCGAATTACCGGGCAAATGATTGCGGTGAACTTTAATCTTGTAGCACAAGACGAACACCTTGCTGAAAATCAATCTCACGGGGTGCGTTGTGGTGATAACGGAATTTTTAGAGGCGTGCCACTCTCGAACGAGGAAATAGTGCTGTCGCATTGTGCTAGGGAAATATACAAAAAATATCCAACCGATGGCAAATATATCCTTGATGGAAAAAGCGGTCGTCTTATCATCTGTCAAAGCAACGCAAATATGGCAGACCTTGCGAAAATATCTCCTAACGCAGAAATCAATCCTTTGGGGAATTGGACGGGCGGCATAAATGTTGACACAGGAGCAACCAACAGAAAACTCGGTTCGGATATGGCAAAATCGGTTACAGGCGGTGGGCTTCACGGCAAAGACCTATCCAAAGCGGACGTGAGCGTGAATATATACGCTTTCCAAAAGGCGCAAGAAACAGGGCAAGTTGTTGAACTTTGTTGTGCAATTGGCGACGACAGCGTTGATGGTAAGCCTTATTCCGAAATCGTGGAAGATGCGAGGAAATATATACAGTCCATTGGTGGCTTTGAGAAGTTTGCCGAGTGGGGATTATTTTGATTAAACATATGGAGCGGCAACAATTATGGCACAGATGGGAAGACCACGAATTGAAATAAACAAAGAAGAGTTTGAGAAACTGTGTGCTTTGCTTTGTTCGGAAGAAGAAATCGCCTCGTGGTTTGACGTGTCTGTTGATACTCTTTGCCGTTGGTGCAAGCGTGAATATGGCGTAACTTTTGCGGAAATATATAAAACAAAGAGCGAAAAAGGCAGAATAGCATTGCGCCGCTATCAGTTCAAACTTGCTGAAAAATATCCTGCGATGGCAATCTTTCTCGGCAAGCAATATCTCGGACAGCGTGATAACGTTGATAATGCCGAGGGTGTCGATGAGGGCGTTCCGCCAGTCATAAACATAATGGACTGTTCAAAGGACGGTGAGGACGATGAGTAACGCCGTAACCGTTCCTAAACTCTATTATCCGCTCTTTGACCATAACGTAACCGAAGTGGTTGAACCGAGCGGTAGATGTACTGCAAAGACCACAAGCAACGAGATATACGCCGTTACGATGATGATGGCAGACAAGCGCAACAACGTTTGGTATTGTCGGGCAGAGAAGGGTGACATTCGCGAAACGATATTCTCATCGATGATAAACACGATTCAGCTGATGGGATTAGAGCGAATGTTTGTATGGTCGTTATCGCCGTTTCAAATCACTTGCTTGCAAACGGGCGCGAAATGCTATTTCAGCGGCATAAACGGCAAGACAGACGACGATATGACGGCTACAAAGGGATTTACCCCGAACGGAAACACGCTAGCTTTGTGCATACTTGACGAATCAGACCAAGTCAAGCATTTCAACCATATCACGGCGTGGGAAAGCACGGCATATCGTTTTTTGCTTCCTCACGGCAAAATGGTGTATGCCTACAACCCGCCGATGAACCGACATCACTGGGCATATACGTTCTTCGGTGACAAGGTCAAGAACGGCGCATCGCGAATCTATGCGACTTGGCGAGATATATACAAACTCTTGCCGATTAAGACCATACAGCAGATAGAGAAGTTTGCGAAAGACGACCCCGAATATTACCGTTACTGGTATTTGGGCGAACCCGTGAACTTCAAGGGAATGGTTTATCCTCAATTCAATCGAGAGAAACAAACGAGAGACATATTCGAGTTTTTTGCCGAGCGTGACCGCATTGTTGAACTTCATATCGGACTTGACGAGGGAACGGCATTTGACAGCACTTGCGCAACACCGATAGCGATATGGCAGAGCGGGCGTGCGCTTGTTCTCGATTGTTTGGAAATAGACCCCGTTAAGACCGGACAACTTGCGCCGACGGAAGCGAGCCGCCGCCTTTGGGAATGGTTGCAGGATTTGTTGCTGAACAAATTTCCGTTTTTGCAAAAAGTCCCGCGACGGTGGATATTTGAAAGTGCAGAGGGCGGACAACAACTGCGTTTGCAGTTCGTCAATGACTTTGGCGAGGATTGCCGCCTCGTAACTCATAAATCAATCACGGGCGATATAAAGAGAGTAAGAAGTATGCTGAACGACGGCATACTTTTTTTCTACGATTCGCCCAACGTAAACACAAGACAACTTATGGACGATATAGAGGGTTATGTCTTTGACGAAAAGACAAATTTGCCGAAGAAAGGACAGCGTGACGATACTATCGATTCGCTCGAATACGGCACGAAACTCTACTATGACAATCCTATCACAGTAGGAGGTTAAAATGGCAAACACTTATCAACCGACGACGGCTTGTACGAATATGGCGTCGAGGCGAATATTTAAGGCATATTTCAATGCTCGTTATCAGAATATGCAGAACATCGTCAACGACACCGTGTTTTATGCGCAAATACCGCAACGTTGGATTAATTACTACAACGCATACGTTCGCCAATGGCTCGAATGGTCGCGCGGCTATGTGCTTCAATTACATCGCCAAGACTTCTTCTCAACGGGTATGGGCTACACGGTTTGTGACATATTTGCAAGGGAATGTATGGGCGGCGGCTGGCGTTTGGACTGCAAAGACGACAAGACGGCGAAGTTCCTCGAAAAGTGGGGCAACGAAAGAATCGCACCGCTTTTGAGCAAAATGTTCTTCCACGCAAACGCGGGCGGTAATGCGCTTTTGGTGCTTACGCCGAACAACGGCGACATATATCCGTCCGTATTACCCGCAAACCGCTTTATCTTCGACATAGGACGAAGCGGCAAGATTTCGTTTGCCATGCTGTTCAATCGCTTCTCAACGGACGACGACGCGTTCTACGCGATTGAATTGCGTGTTCAGAGAGGTAGCAGAGCGTATTACAAGGTCATTCTCAACCGAGGCACGAAGCAAGTGCTTGCTCCGACTTGGGGCAATGACGGTGGTTTCGTAACTGTACCCGACGGCGCAAAAGCACAATGGGAATATTGCTACGGCGACATCAAGCCGAACACTTGGTACGAATTGCCCAAAGCAATCGGCATAGGCGTTTACAACGTTCAGAATAAACCCGTTGCCGTGAGCATATCGGATTTGCCCGGGTATTCGGACAGCACGTTGCACACTGCGCTCGACATACTGTATTCGATAGACTTCAACTACACAATGCAACAACTTGATATGTATTGGGGCAAGACGAGGATTCTATTGCCAAAAGAAATGCAATCAATGCGTGTAGAGAATATCGGCGGAAAGAGTTTCATACCGCACGAAAGTAGGCTCATCGATAGTTTCGACGGCGACGGTGCATTGGGTGATGACGTTTACGCGAAAGTCGTGGATAACACGGCAGTGGACGGCAAACCTATTCAACCTGAATTTATACAACCCGATTTACGCGGCGAGGCTCACAAGTATATTCGCGACGCAGACCTTGAACTGCTCGCGTCAAAGGTTGGTTTGAGTTCTGCCACGTTGGCGAACCATTTGACCTATAATTCGCCCAAGACTGCGACGCAAGTCGTTGCGGAAGAAGACACCACGGCGACGAGCGTCAATACCAAACGTGAGTTGGCAAGCGTGGCAATCAACGCTATGCTTCGTGACATATGCTCGTTCTACGGTTTGCTCGGTGAAGACGCACACATTGTTTGGAACAGATACGGCGTGAACAGTCCGCAAGAAAATCAAGAATTGCTCGCGGAACAACAAGCGGGATTGCTTCCCAAAGAAGAATTTATCCGCCGCCGCTATCCCGACCTCACGGACAAGCAAGTGCAAGAATGGCTCGCCAAACTCGAACAAGAAACGCCCGCAATGGAACGTGCCTATAATCTCGGAGGCTTTTGATGGCAGAAGACCAAGAACAAAAGAAGCCTAACGCGCTCAAAGAGAACTTGCGAGAACAAACGATAATCATCGAGGATTGCACCGCCGATTTGAAAGCACTACTCAACAAACGCGTTTACGATGGCACGACGTACGAGCGATTTGTCAAAGAGGCGGATAACCTTATCGAGGACGGATTGAAAGAAGTTGCGGACGACGAAATGCGAATCAATGCACTATCGATACTTCGCGGCTTTGCTCGGCGCGAATTTAAGCGTTTGAGAGCCTCGCTTATGTCAAAAGTCGGGTTTTCGTTTCTTGCACTTAAATGCGTTTTGACGATATGGAACAGTAAAGACGTTGCGCCGAAACAAAAAGCATATAAAACGCTACAAACAATCGAACCGCAATTTGCAGATGTGCCGCAGAAGTTTGAAAGCGGTGTAGGGCAGTCTTGGCGATGGGCAACACCGCTCAACACATATATGCAAGACTATATGAAGACGGTGCGCCAAACAAGCGCACTTCTTGCACAAGACCGAGCGAAAGGCGAGGACGGATTAAGTTTAAGGCTCAAAAGCGAATTGTACGTCCGTGCCAAATGGCAAGAGGACAATATGCGCAAACTTCGCGAAAGCGGTGCAAGGCTTGTATGGATAAGTTCTCACGTCAACTGTTCCGAGCGTTGCGAACCGTATCAAGGGCGATTGTATAGCCTTGACGGGTCAAGCGGCGTTACGGAAGACGGTCATCAATTCCAACCCATTGAAACCGCGACAGACCGCTACACAACTACAAAGGCGGGCAAAATGTACAAAAACGGTACGCTGTCGGGATTTGGCTGTCGGCACTTTACAATCCCGTACAAACCCAAAGGCGAAACGCCGTTGACATACGATTCGAGCGAGATTGAAAAGGCACGCAAAATCGAGGAAGAACAACGACGACTTGAACGCGAAGTGTATCATGCGAGAGAGAACTATTATTCTTACAAAGGCAACGACAATGTGCGAGCGCGGACTTGGTATCGCAAGGCGGCGGAAGCAAAACAAACGTACATTGACTTTTGTAACAAACACGAGGTCGCGTGGTATCCCGACCGCATAAAAGTATATGTTTGAGTATGGTGTTATCTCAAAAGGTAGTCAAACAATATCCCAACTGAATCTTTGAACCCTGTCCAAACGGACGGGGTTTTTTGATGGAAATAAACACAAGGAGGAAACGCAGATGTTTCGATTCCTAAAAAGAAATAACAAACAGGAGGAACAACCAACAATGCCGAATTTTGAGGAAATTCTCGCCGCTATCGAAAAATTGAGCGACGAGGAAAAGAAGCAAATTCACGAGAAGACAGGCGATGACGTTGCTGCGCCCGAAACCACGACCGAAGAAGTGGCGAAAGCAAAAGAAGACATCAAAGAAGATGGCAAAGATTCGCAGTCCGAAAAAGACCGTGTGGACGAAAGTGTAGCCGCACAAGAAGCAAACAAGGGTGACGAGGATTCACAAGACGCAAAAGACCGTGTGGACGAGGCAGAGGGCGAAGACAAGTATGTCACACGCAAAGACCACGAGGAATTGCGCGCCGAATTTGAAGCACTCAAACAGCAATTCGCGGAAGCACAAAGCAAGCCGCGCGAAGTGGATAAGGACGAGGCAAAGAAACTCGACGACATCCGCAGAACTTATTTGAACTAAACAAGCCACAGGAGGAAATACACATATGGCACTTGTACAATCTTACGGAAACGTAGAGGGCATCATCAAAAACGTGTTGATGTCCAACGGAGCAACCCAGCAAGACCCCAACGGCAGATTTTACATCGACGGTCAAATGATTAACGTTGACCTTGCAAGAGCAATTGCCGAAGCAATCTACCTTTTTGAAGTTTATCAAAACGGTTTGAACTGCACGGCGAAATACACGGACGACACGAGACCCGGCGGCGCGGTGAGAGTACCGCTTGAAATGCCATTCGCGCCCTCGTCTCGTACTTTGAGTTTCGGCGGAAGAAAAGGTACGGACGGCAACGACGGCTTGTTCAACAAGAACGAACCCATTTTGCCGACCTCGGACGAGTTCCTTATTTACACCAACCAACTCAACGACCAAGACATCATTTTCCCCGACATCGCAAAAGAGTTTGTACCGCTCGACCTTATGGTCAATAAAATCAAAGGCTACGGCAAATCCGTTGCGCAAGACAGAACGGCGTCTACGACCGCAGAGGTTTTGCTCTACAACATCTTCCGTGCGCTCAACGGTGCAGAGAACATCATCGACAACTTTGACGGCACGCAAGACTTTGCATACGGCACACTTATTGCAAAACTCAACGCAATGTTTACGGATGGCGACCCCATCACGGGCGCACTCACTTTCCCGACGGAAGGTCGTTGCGTAATCGGTCGTTCGAGTTTCGTTTACGGTATGTTCGCGAAACCCGGTCAAAACGGTATCATTCTCAACGGCTCGGACTTGTCGCAGAGAATGCTCAAAGAATATGACCTCAACGCAAGTCTTTCCGAACGCAGATACGTTGGCGAGGGTTACAAAGGCGAGTTCGGCGGAATCCATTTCGTCGTTATGCCCGACCAACTTTGGACGTGGGCAGAGCGTTATATGGGACTTGCAAAAGGTTCGCTCGACCAAGTTCAAGCGATTGCATTGTCTGCGGACTCTCTCGCACTCGGCAGAGCGGTTGACTTCGGCGTGAAACTTCAAGATTCCACCTATCCGTATCCGCGCGGCATTATGGCAAGACCTATTAACCTTTGGGGTCACGAGATGTTCCGCAAGGCAATCATCATCGCCAAAGGCACGTTTACGACCGACAACCTCGTATCTCTCGGTTTCAGCGAGAACGAAAGACGTTACCCCGTCGCGCCCAAGTCGTTTACGGAAAATGCGAACAAGAAAATCACCGTTCCCATCTACGGCGCAGACGGCACAATCGTTGGTTATCAAGAAGTCGCACAAGGTCAAGAACCGAGCGGCGACAACTGGCGTAGCGGTCTCGACAAAGTTGCGGCAGTCGTTGCAAGCGTAAAGGGCGGCTCTTATTCTGCGGCACAATCCGTAACGCTCACTTCGGCAACTTCGGGTGCAACGATTTACTACACCACCGACGGTTCTACGCCCACTTCGGCAAGCACGAAGTATACGGCGGCAATCAACGTTGCGGCAAGCGAGACAGTCAAGGCAATCGCAGTCAAGAACGGTATGATTCCGTCTGACGTGACGACCGAAACCTATGTAATCGGCGGTTGACAACAAACCGATTGATTTCTTCTTCTTTTTGCAAGGGCAGGCTTAAAAACCTGCCTTTGTGCTTGCTACGAGTGTTTTTTACGCGGTGCAATTCCGCGAGCAAGCGAACACAACACATTCAAGAGGTGGAAACTATGAATCAACCTTTCAACGATACAATGATGATTTACAACTTTCAAGCGCACCGTTATGTGCTTACGGAAACGGCGGTGTATCAAGAACTCGGCATAAATCTCGACACGGAATTTGCTTCGTTCGAGCAAGATATACGCCAACGCAAAAAAGAGCGTTTTCTCAAAAAAGTTTCCGATACGGTTTACGGCTACATTTACCAAGATTCCACGAATACAAGGTTTTTGGAATGGATTTTGGCGTGCCGAGAGGACGTGCGCCCTGCGGTGCAAGAGATGTTGCTTGCGCAAGCGGAATATGTGTTAGAGGGCAACAACTTTTTGCAAGATTTCAGCGGCGTAAATATCGCCAAAGGCTCGGCGATGAAGAAAGACGATTTGCGCGGCGAAATTCGCATAGCGTTGCGCGTCGTCGAGATGTGCAAAGAGTATATCGGCAATCTTGACTTCGTTCTTAAAACAATCTTACCGTTGCCCGATGTGCCGCAACAATACTATCGCGTGGGGTACTGATTATGTTGGGATTGTCTAAAAACTCGGCGGACGTCATCACCGCAAAGCATTACAAAGAGGGCGTTTGGGCAATGTTGAACGACCCTGCGCAAAAGGCACAGTTGCTCGGCTCGCCAAAGCCTATATATACGAAATTCAAATGCTCGCTCGTCGGCGAATGGAATCGCGACAAGGGATACGTTTTGCAAAATATGCGTGTCAATTACGACGGCACGGTTATCTCAACCACACAACCCGTTAACATCGACAAAGGGGATATGATTCTCATTTTCGGCAAATGGTGGATTGTTGAAAACGTGACGTTTGATTTAACGTCGATAGCACCGCAAGGCGGCTATTGGTTGCCGATGAAAAACGCTATAACGCAAATACGAATCCGTGCAATTAAGGCAAACGGGGTCGGCAAATATGATTAGCCTTGAAGAACAACGTTCAATTATAGACGGTGCGCTTAATGCGTTCCGTTTTCACACGCCCAAAGACACTGGCAATATGCGCTACAACGCAACGTATGCGAAGTATCTCGGCGACGGCGTGTGGGAAATCGTGGTTGACGAATCTATCGCGCCGTATGTGCCGTATACCAACGAGCCGTGGATTGCCGAGAAATGGAACGGCAAGAAGAATCCCAACGAGGGTTGGTTTGAAAGGGCAACGGGATTTGTCGCAACTTACATCGCAGGACGACTGCAAGGAAGAATGGAGAAACAATAATGATTACGACTTCGCAACTGGCAATAGAATTACAAAATAGATTGAACAACTTTGCAGGCACACTAAACGGCAGAGACTACAAATTCATAATCCGTACCAACGCAAGCGATTACGAACATTCAACGGGCGGCTCGCAAAAGCAACTTGCAACGCTTCTAATCAACGGTTTGTTGATTGAGCAGACAAGCACGCCGATTCCGCTCAAAGGACTGGACAGCGTATTGTTGCTTCAAACCCTCAATATTTTGATTCCGTCCGATACGACGGGCGCAAAGCAAAACCGAATCGAATACGCTATGAACGCACTAAACGCGTTTGTGAGCGACGTAGCGGGCAATGCGGGCAACTTGTCGGACAGTGACGAAAACAACTACGCATACATTTTAAGCGTGTCCACACCGTACGTCGGACAAGAAACTATCGAAAGCGAAATCGGCTTGTGCGTTCCCGTGTCGCTTCAAGTATCGTGGCAACTTATCAAAGACGGCGTTCTTGCAAATAACGTCACGATGAAAATGAAAGCGAAAGGCTCGGCGGCTAATCCTACCGTCGTTGTGCTTATGGACGGTGCTATCGTTCGTACACGCACGGGTGATTCGTCGAACGTAGACGGAAGCGAGGAAATGAAAACCGAAGTTACGCAACAAGGCTTGACTATCAAGGTAATTATGCCTTACAAGCGCGGCGACGTGTCGGCAATGCTGTTCAGAGATATGCTTACGGGCGCACTGCAACGCGTATATGAACTTTCGTACACAGACGGTGACGGCGATACCGTGCAAGGTGTCAGCGCGTCGTGGGACGTTGTTGCGCGCGAAATAACCGCGTCTTTGACTTCGGGCAAGGGTATCACGGTTTCGGCGACTTTGGAAATCGCAAGGTGATATTATGCCGACAAAAGAAAACGGAAACGGAAAACAGCAGGAATATGACGCAAGCACGGGGCGATACAGTAGCGGCGGCGGATTGCTTAACACTGCAAAGCAACTCGGAATACAAATTCCTAATCGAGATTTAACGCAAAGCGACATAAGCAGGATAAAAGGCGAGGTTGCCGAGAAGAAAAGATTGCAATCAAGTGAAGATAGTGGTAAAATAAAACTATCTAAGCAAGAGTGGGCGCAATACTACAAGATTATCGGCGACGAGCAACACGGTGATTTCGTTTATCACACACAAGACGGTGGTCGAGCAGTACGCCTTGAAAACAAAATTGTTTTTGACGACGGCAATTTTGAAAATCCAACAGTCAAAGATACATACCAATTTGCGAGCAATGAAGAAATGAACTATGCATTTTCTTATTGGGCGAGAAAAGGGGTTTTAAGATGACAAGAGAACAAGAAAAAGCATTAGACATTTTTGCGGAAAAAGCAAAGGATAAGGGGGTTCATATTATGATTTGTATGATTGCTACAAGTATTATGCTGAGTAGTGAAGATTGGCATTCGACCCTCAATGACATCAGTGCAATTCTCGACGATAGTAAAAATGCAGGGGAATTTGAAAGGCGGTTAATTAACAAGTATCCAGGTCAATCTGTTGCAAAACAAGGTTGAGTATGTGCGATGAAAGCTAACAAAAACAGATAAAGGATGCAGAACAAGCGTCCTTTTTTTATGCGATAACAAAAAAAGAAAACACCGCCCACTCTTTCGAGTGTGTCCAGACTGGCACATAGTGGAGCAGTTGGCTGGTAAAAAACAGTATTTTCATATCTATATTATACGCACAAAACGCGAAAAAAGTCAATAGAGGATTGAAAAATATGGCAGAATATAAAATCACGGTCGATTTTAAGGGTTCGGGGGGCGGCGGCTCTAAAAAAGAAAAAGGCTACCAGTCCGTTTTCTCTGAATGGGCAGACGATATTAAAAGCGGTATCAGCGACATAAACGGCGGTGACAGCAAATTCAACCACTTTGTGCAAGGCGTTCAAGCCTTTGCCAACGCCATTCCCGCGGCGCAAATAGTCAAGTCGGGATTTGATTGGCAAGTGTCGCTTATCGGTCGTTATCGAGGCTCACAGCAAGCACAAGACGTCGCAAATGCCACTATGACGATAGCAGGACAAGTCGGCGGTATCGCTTTGGCGTTCGCAACTGGAAACTACGTCGCGGGCGGACTTATGGCAATCAGCACCGTACTCGGCTACGCAAGAGAAGCAGAAGAAAACACGTATCAACGCAAATGGGAAAACATCGGCAACACTATCGGGCGAGAGCGAGCGGGTGCTTCGTTCAATCGGTCGAGGACAGAGGGATAAATAACAATAATCTTCTTAAAATTGATTTGATGATATGCGCATAAAATGCGCATAAATAATATCAAGATAAAGGTGTGTTTGAGTATGGTGCTATTACAAATGGTAGTCAAACAAAAAAAAGATAGGACACTCAATGGGTGTCCTTTTCCTTTGTCAGTTCGGCGACTTGCTTTTCCAACTCGGCGATTCGCTCGGATTTGGTCAGCTTGTGTTGGCGCGGCTTCGGAAGCAACTGCGCATTTGCACAGTACAAGATTGCAAAAATTAAGAATATCAGCGTTGTGTAGAAGCCGACAAAGGGTATCGATTTACTTTCAATGCAAGCGATCACAACCATTATAAGATATAACGATGGCGTTGTTATCAGCAAAACTTTGTTTGCTTTGTGCTTTACAAAATAGTTGATGAGAAAAGCGATGGCACAGCACAGAATAACGATAGCAATAATCGAAAGAACTCCAATTAATATGGTACTTGTCAACTGCGCATTGACATATTCTTGATATGAAGAATAATAACGTTCATAGTATTTGTAGTTTGACTTGAAGAGGGCAGTAGACGTTATTATTGCAGGCAAAAACACATAATAACAATAGGATAAAGCCAGTTTGGCACTATGAAACATAAATTTTTGATAAGCCAACGGGGAAATGAATCCTAAAAACAGAAACAAAAACATCATAGGAAAAATTATTTTTCCGTACTTATCAACAAAATTTGAATAACCAATGCGTTCGCGCATAAGCACACCCCCTATTAGTGTGCTTTTATTTTATGCTAAAAAGGAGCAAGTGTCAATGTTTAGTTACCAACCTCAAATCTATGAAAATGCTCAATGGCAAGCATTGTCGCCGTGGGCGCGTCCTTTCACGGACGGAACGGCACTCAACGACGTTCTCGACGCGGGGTGTATCAATCTGTCTCTTTCATCGCGTTACGACCCGATTAAGCCGTTTACGCCTATTCGTATAATCATATCAGAAAACGGTGTTGAAGTGGATAGAATATACCGCCTCGTTTCGTCTACAAAGCGTACGCGGCGCACGTTTGCACCGTCAGTCGGCGCAAAATACGATTGGACGATTAATACTATCGAAATCACAAAGGCTATGGAACGTCGTTTTATCGGTACTTTGACAAGCACAAGGTATTTGCATACGGATTACGCAAGTGGTAGTTATATAGCAACATATGTACATTCGGGTTCAGATTTGGAACCCGATGGATTTGCTGTAAAAGGGAATTTATTTACGCCAATAAGTTTGGGCGACGCTTATATAGTTCCATCAGACGCAGATATGTTTACTTTGCCAGAAAATACAGTATTAAAGGGCGATTGGTATATAAATAGTGCTAAAATTTATATTAAAGATGTTAACGGGAAGGTTTTAGTTGAAAAAGAATCGACTTCTGGAAGTGTACCATCTTTTTCATATACACCAACAGAAATAGGGACATATAGCATAGTATATGATTTGGACGTCATTCAGTATAATAAGCTAACTATTGAAACCACTCATTGGAATCCAATTTATACTTTCGCAATATCCGCTTTCTCGCAGATCGCCCCCAAGACCCAACCCACAATCACGTCGGTGTGCCAGAGGCTGTTGTCGGCAGGTATAACAAGACGCGCGGGAATACAAACGGGCGTAGCAATTCAAAAGCAAGAATATGTGCTTGACGAGGATTTTGCGGAAGAATACAAGAATGTCACCGCGCCCGAATTTTCGTTCACAAACAGCACGTTATTTGAGGCTTTGGCGCAAGTGGGTGGATATATCCACGCAATACCGCGCCTTGTTCCGTTGTCCACAACGGACGATACGCATTACAAGGTAACGTTTGACAAACTCGGCGGAAGCGAGCAAGCACCGACTATGCCGCCGATGATATACCAAGACAGCACGATTGACGTCAACGAGTGGTGCGGCAAGATAGCCTCGCCCGCGCAAAACCTTTGCAACACGACGGACGAGGGCGGTGCTATAACCGAACTCGGCAACGACTATATAACGGTGCGAACCGAGGACGGTAATATCGAGATAAACGGCGACAACGTGCTTATACGCACATCTTTGCCGATTCAACAACTCATAAAACTTGAATGCGGGTTCATTCCCGATTATAACAGCGGAAACACACCAGTCGGCGACATCACCGCATACGCATACGAAGACGCGGAATACAGCGTGCTTTCGTCTTATTGGGGTACGGCATATCCGTATTCAAAAGCGTGGGCATTGCGTTGGAAGCAAGGCGGCACGACGATAGACGGCTTGGTGTGGCGACAAAAGGACGTAACAACCATAGGCGACGCATTCCAAAACACGGCAATCGTCAATATCATAAACGCAAAGACTGGTTTGTCGTCGCTGAAATCGACAGATAAAGACGGTGAGTGGTATCGCAGACTTGCGTTCAAGGTGACATATGTGCCGATAGCGACGGCGCGCGTTGAGGCGGTCAAACCCGTGCTTACGGACGGCGGCGAAACGAGTAACGCGCTCGTGTACAATCAGGGCGCAAACGTTGCCGAAACGTCGTTCTACGGCGAGAAAATGCGCGGCGCAATAGCAAGGCTCGGACAAGACGTTGAACAACGCACATACGACATCAAAACCTATTCGCAAATGCCAAAGGTCGGGCAGATACTCGACGGCAAGTACATTGCGACGATAGACGCTGAATACGACATAACGCGCATTAGAATCACCGTAACACTTGCAAAGAACTTCAATCAGTTGTCGCAATTCGTCGGCTTGAACTCGAACTACCGCTTGTACGACATCTCGGAAAAGCAGAGCGTTGAACGTCACATACAATATTCCGAACGCATAATCGTTGGCAAATCCGCTTATGCGAGCGTTTATTCTTATCAAGACAGTAAGGGCAAAACCCGAACGTCGCGTTATCAAACTATATTGCGATATTTCACCATTATGATGAAGCGCACGTTTGACAGAAATGCTTGGTCTGCCGACGAAAGCGATTATATCCTAAACAAGATAATGTGTGCGTGGACTGTGTTTGATAAAGATACAACGAGTGCTAAATTCGATGGGAAAGGGGTATTGCTACCCGTTGTCGCTTTTCCGTTCGGGAACTCGATATGCTTCACCTTCTCATACTATGACAACTACGGCGTAGGCTTCCAAAGTTCGAACGATTACGAGAACGAAACAGACAAGGCGGCGCAACGTTTAGTGCCGTATACCGATGTATACGGCGAGATTTCCAAGTTGTCTTTTGAGATGAGCGATAAGGCGTGGACACCGTCATTAGACGACCAAAAAGACGGCGGCAAAGCAATGCTTTATCCCGAGGGCAACTCATTTGCCACCGCCACCTATGCACTTACTACGCTTGTAGTCACTGGACAACTTGACGACTATGCGCTTCAAATCGAAAAAGACAGCCGCGAAAAAATCGACGTTAACTATCAAGTGCATTACGTTTCCGACAGCAACGACATTGTAGTTTGTCCGGGGCTTGCCTTGTTCAATCCTTATGTGAGCAATGAGGCGGCAATCCTCGAACCCGAAAAATTCTATGTGATTTGGCAAAAGCAAACCATCAACGCACTGAAGAGGGATATAGTGGCAAGCCAGTCGATAACGGTTCAACAACTTTCGTCTGCAACGGCGTGGGAAGTGAATTTCGGTTCTTTGTCGCATGCAGTTATGATTAACGGTATTTTGAAATGGAATCCGATGACTTGCCCGATAGATGGTGCAAAGTCGTGGGCGATTTGCAAAAAAGTCGGAGCAAATCGTTACACTATTCTGTTTGGACAAAACGTTAATATAAACTCGGGCGAAACCACAGAATCCATATATTTTTCGGCGGTAATTCCCGAAGATTATCAAGAGGTAGATTTTAACGCTACGGTATAACAGACCCTCGTTTCAGAGCGGGGGTCTTTCAATACTAAAAATAAACTAAAAGGAGACAAAAAAATTATGCTTTTCTTTTTGAATCTTGACGGCACGGTCACACGCTCTGATACCGACCACGTTTATCAAGGACAGAACAAAGTAGCAAACGTTGAGTTGTTTACGCAAATTTCACCTGCGCAAACGGCACTACAAGTCGCGTTCACGTTGCCGAACGGATTGACGACTACATATGCGCCTATGTCGTATGTGGGTGCGTACAGCGTTGACGAGAGCAACCAAAAGCAAGTCCATCGTTGGAAACTTGCCGTGCCGTATAACGTGACGGAATATGAGGGGCAAGTCGGCGTATCGTTCAACGTCTTGCTGAACGACGGAACGAGCGGTGTCAATCAAACGACTTACACGAGTTCGTTTACGGTTGAGTATTCCGCGCTACCTATTCCGCCTACGACGGCAACAGAGGACGAACTCGGACAACTTTTGGATTTGCTCAACCTATATTACGCACAGAACGCAACATTGATCGGTGAAAAATTTTTCCAAATCGGCACGGTTGAAACCAAAACGCTTGCGGCGGGCGCAAATGCCAAAGTAGAGGTTGTGCAATCGCCAACGCCGGACGAAAAAGGTAACTATCCAACAAACTTCAAATTTGAGATTCCACAAGGTGCTGACGGTGTAGTTGGTGTCGATGTTGTGGGTGGTGGGAATGCTGTTACCGGTGCCGCATACAGCGCACGAGATAAATCGCTCGTTTTTACAAAAGCAACGGAATTTGCAACGGCATCGCAAGTAGATAAAAAATACACCAAACCATCTGGCGGTATTCCCGAAAGTGATTTGGCAGACGATGTGAAAAAATCTCTTGGCAAAGCAGATAGTGCATTGCAAAGTGCACCAGTAACATCAGTCAACGGACAAACTGGTGCTGTTCAACTTGGCGCAAGTGATGTTGGGGCGTTGCCGTCAAGCACTAAATTCGTTTCAAGTGTGAATGGACAAACTGGTGCTGTAACTAATATTGCTACAAAAGATGAAGTAAACGCAAAACAAAACGCTCTCACAGAAACGCAACTTGCGGCTGTCAATTCTGGCATAACATCTTCAAAGGTTACGCAATATGATGGATATGATGCAACAATTAAGGGAAAAGCGAACGCTTCGGATTTGCCCATAAAATCTGCATCGCTTTCAGGAACGACCTTATACTTAACATTGTAAAGGTGGTGGAATATGCCAATAGTAGTTAACGGAACAACGCTAACGGATGTGAAAGTTAGCAATTTAAGCATCACCAAAGTGTACGCAAGACAAGGCAACACAGGGACTTATATACTCGTATTTGAAAAAGGAGGAGCTATAACAGTGGCATTATATTTTTGTGGTAACTGGAAAATGAATAAACTAAAAGCAGACATAGATAGCTTTTTCAGCTCATTTAATACTGGGCTGGAACTTAATTTAGCAAAAAAAGTGATTATTTTCCCGCCCGCTTGCTATCTTGACTATGTCAAGTCAAAAATATCAAACGATTTAAGCAATATGATAGGTGTTGGGATACAAAATTTAGCAGTAGTAGCCAACACAAGCGGTGCATATACTGGTCAGATTTCGGCGGAAATGGCAGCCGACTGTGGGTGTGAGATGGCAATGATTGGAAACGCCGACTGTCGTGTTTATTTAGGCATAACAGATAGCATTTGCAACATTCAGATTAAAAGTGCGATTTCAGCAGGATTGGCGGTGTTGTTATGCGTTGGCGAACCAGAAGAGATAAGAAACGCAGGGACGCAAGAAGCATATGTTGCTAACCAACTTCAAACCGCCCTTGCGGGCGTGTCAGTCTCGGATTTTGAGAGCGGCAAAATTATAATCAACTATGAGCCTATATGGGCGATAGGAACAGGCAAAACTTGTAGCCCAGAAGATGCATCACAAATGTGTACCTACATCAAAAGTTGGCTTGTAAACACGTACGGCGCTGACGTAGCCGAACATATAATTGTAGTTTATGGTGGAAGCATTCGCGCATCTAATATAAATGATTATTTGTCGCAGCAAAACATCAGCGGAGCAGTCGCAGCAGGAGCAGCATTATCGCCTACGTCATTTGCAGAACTAATAAATATTGCGGGGGTGTGAATAATGAATTTAATAAAAATAACACAAATTGATATTGATAATTTTATTGAAAATCTGTGGGCAAACGGCGAGCGTGGCAACGACATCGTCATCACTCTCTACGACTGTCGCATTAACGGTATCGATTCTATCCCGAAAGCCGAATCCGCTTATAAAACGTGGGTGGAAAAGTCACAAATCAAGGGGGTATAACTATGGACGAACAAGTAAACGCAACGTTGCGTATCTCGGCAATCTTATCGCACGGCGCAGAGGGTGAGGCAAACACAAACAAGGATTATTTCAATGACCTTGCCGAAATCCTCGCTCTCGCAGAAGCGGCAGGGTTGACCAAAGAAAAAATCTACACGATTATCTCAAACTATGAGGAAATCATCGCCGACGAGCGCAATCATTCACAGAGGTTTAACGATCTTTTGGCGATGGTCAGCGGAATCGAAGCGAACAAAGATTAGGGGGTGCATATGGTAGACGTAACTATAACACTCGACAAAACGCACGGAAGGCTCTCAACGCGAGAGCCTTTTTTGTTGGGCGAAAACGAAGATTTGAGGATAAACCTCGTTTCAACTTTGGCACTTTCAAACGTGCTTATCAATTTCAAGAACGGCGACACGGTCAAACAATATCGCGTTTCCGAAAACCCGTTCATCGTGCCGAAAGAGGTCGTAAAACACGGTAGGCTCGATTGCGAGGTCAACTTCTGCGCTTGCGGTCGAATCGTCAAAACGTTCATTGTCGAGCCGATAGTGCTTTACAGCAAGGAAGCATCGTTAGTCGGACACCCCGAATTTGACTTGTTGCTTCAACACATCGAAGCGCAGGACGCGGAAATTCAAACGTTGAAAGAACAACTCGACGCAACCAAAGCACTTGCAGACAGTACCGCACAAGAGGTCGCAGATTTGCAACGTGCATTGGAAGATAACTAAAACAAAGCGGGTACGCACGCTAAAAAATCTATATGCTCACGTCGGCGTACAGGCACGAGCAAAAGGAGCATATTATGTCTATTGAACAAATTATGACTTACGTCGTTGCATTCTTGTCGTCCGCGACAGGCGCAACCGTCATCACTATTATCGTTAAGTCGATAGTAAACGCTATTTGTACCTACAAGACGAAGAAAGTCAGCCGTCTTACGGACGGTGACAAAAAGGAAATCTCGAAGATGGTCGTCACCGATGTGCTTACGGCGATTCAGGGCGGCGTAAACATCGATGTCGAAGCGATGATTGACAAGGCAACCAACAAGCGTTTGACCGCGATTGAAACGCAATTCAACGACATCGCGGGGCAGATGAACAAACTATCCGACATCGTTGTCGCAGAGGGGCAAGTCCTTTCCGAATTTAAGACACCGTCTCTCGGCTCTCGTGAATTGCTCAACGCTGTTTTGTCCGACCCATTGAAGAAACTATCGGCTCTACCGCTTTTGGAACAGGCTAAAATCGTTGTTGCACAGCCGCCAACCGAGAAAGCAGACGAACAACCCGTTGCCGAAAAACTAATGTATTAAGGCGGTGATGAGTATGAAACACAACGCAAAGTCCTTGATATTGATTATCTCGGAATATCTCGTACTCATCGCCCCCACAACGGGGTATGCGATTTATTGCTATCAAGACACGTTGCAGTATACGATGACCGCAACAAGCAAAGGTAGTTTTTGGTCGCTCGTCGCCGTGGCAATTTTGGCAAGTGTGCTTTTCGGAATTTTTCGCAAAAAATACGACCGTTATGTGCAAGGCTACGTCCAACAAAAGACCGACCTCGAAACGAACCCGACGAACGAATTGCTCATAAAGCGTGTAGCGCACAAGAAGAAGATTATCGACAACCTCGACTATGTTGTCGCACTTTTTCCCGTGCTTATACTTATGAGCGTTATAGGCGCGTTTCAGCAAGCAATAGAACAGTTGCTTATATTGTTGAGCGTGTTAGCGGGGTCGCTCGTCGGCAAAATCAGTCTACACCTATTGACGATTTTCGTCGAAGAACACGATATGCTAAAAAAGATAGAAAAGGACGGTGACGAATAATGGCAAACGATGAAAAAAGAAAAGTTTATTCGGGTATAAAGATAACACTCAACTCGTTCATTTCGCTCGGCGTTGCGTTGGTGGTTATGCTTATCGGCATATTCGTCATAGATAAATATAATGCCACGTTCCGCAACTCGCTCGAATACTGGGCGCAAAAAGTGTTTATGGGCGTTTCCACGTTCCTTTTAATGCTTTCAATGTCCAATATAACCGAGGAAAGCCGCAAGAAACACGACAAGGATTTTATAGACCGTGTTCACGCACTGGACGAGCAATACGTCGAGTTGATGTCTAAGAACCGCACAGTGGAACTTGAAACGTTTATCGAACAAATAAACAAGCGCAACAAGTACAATGCGTATGTTACGGCTATAAAGCGAAAACTCAACCACACCCGGGCGAAGCACCAAAAGCGTATACGCAAACTCGAAAGACTGTTGCTATTGACACCGCAAGAGGTTTGGGATAGTCCTATCCGCGTTAAGTATCACAAGGTCACGTTCAATCAACTTGTAGCGGGCGAGAGTGACGTTGCAAGTAAAGACGACGAATACGACTTGCTTGTTCACAAGGGGCGTTATACGGCGCGCAAACTCGGCTTCAAAGCATTATCTATAATCGCTTTTTCGGCTGTCGCGTTTGACTTTGCCTTTTCGTTTCAAGGGTTCACAAAAGAGATGATTGTGCCTTTGGTGTTCAAACTGGTATCGTTGCTCATAGCCGTGTATAGCGGTGTGTCTTTCGGCTACTCTATGATGGAACGCCGCAGGGCAACAGTCAAAAAGAAGTTGCGCATATTCTCGCAGTTTAACGAACGCGTGAATTTGACCGACGTTTCGGAATCCAAGCGATTTGAAATCGAAATACCGCAAGATATAATCGTCGAGAAAATCCGAGCGCGCGTGGCAAAAGAAGAAGCAGATGAATCCTCAAATGCTACACATATTGTCGAGCCGACTGCGCCGAATTTGCCGACAGTGGTTTATGACACCGAAGATTCGCATATTTTGGCGCGTTTTATGGCTGTAAAATAGCGATAAAAGCAGTAAAATTTAGACCGTTCACAAGTTATTGTGGGCGGTCTTTTTTTTATATGAATTATTACTCAATTATTACTTGATACTATATATAGTGAAGAAATTAATATTAATATAACATTATATTGTGTAAATAAAAAGTCCACCCCTCTCCACCAGCAAGAAAGCACATCGCAAGATGTGCTTTTTTGTATGGCGGGAGAGGGTGGATTAGGCTGTTTTTTGAAAACAGCCACACGCATTGCGTGCCGAACCGCCTTTCGGTCTGCACGCTTCGCTTTTGCAAGTAAACTTGCGCGCTACGCTGTTGAGCGAATCCACCTTACCACGAAAATCCGTGCTATTTGGCACGGTTTTTCTTTTATAAAAACCTTAGCCTTTTAGCAGTATTTTCGTGGTTCTACCGCGCAACCGATATATGCTATCAGTTTCCAGATGGGCAAAGCTCAAGCCGCAATTCCGCTATATCGCTTGCTTGGTGCCAAATAGGCGATTTTGTATGGTGTGAGAGAGTGGATTAGGCTGTTTTTTTTGAAAACAGCCACACGCATTGCGTGTATTAATTTCCACAATAAATAGTTTTTTTATTAAATTAGTGATAAAGTATATATATGCGCAGATAAATGCGTTAAGATGTTGCAAAACAAATTTGTAATAAGATAGTTTTACGAGGTAAAGGATAATGATTAAATACAGTGGAAAGTTAACGATGAATGAACGCTATACGGAAATACTTAATATATCTAAATCTTTAATAGAATTTCTTGAAACTATTTATTTGAGAAATATTAATAATAAGTCTTGCTCTATTTTAATTACAGATAAACGAATTGTTAATGAACTAAATCTTGCCAATTCAGAAAATGAGCGGTTAAAAATTATAAAGAAAAGTAAAGTTTTATATTCGCATTATAAGGAAAAACTTTTTGCTTATTTGCTTTGTGATTTTTGTCAATATATGTATGATTCATTGCATTGTGTTTTCGAATTTAAACCACAAATAGCATATACGTTGGCAAGAAAGCCATTAATTGATGATATTTTCTATTTTCAATATTTATATTTGGAATCAGATGAAGTGATCGACCTAATATTATCCGAAAATGCAAGTGATAAAGATGTTGGTAATAAAAATAACATTGATGAAGATAAAAAAAAATCTAAAATTATATCGGAACGGATAGGGTTTGCTTATATTGATCCGTTTACTCTTAGACGAGGGAAAGAAGATGAATATAGTATTCTTAACAACTGCAATAAATCAATGCATATTTCAACAAATAGGCAAAAGGTATGTACTACTCAAAGCGGTGAATTGAATTTTATATTTATGGATGATAACGTGATAGAGGACTACATAAAACCATATCTTAATACAGTACCGCTTTTGTTGTTTTATGTTGGAAGAATAGTTCTAAGTATTAATGAGAGGTTTAATGGTGAAGATAAAATGTTGAATAGCTTGCTGAATAAACTTCAAAAACAGTATGAAGATACAATTTAACTATCATAATAATTAGGTCATATATATGCGCAGCAAAATTTATAGTTAATTCTATTTATAATTTTTATAAAAAAGGGCACTCAATGGGTGTCCTTTTCCTTTGTCAGTTCGGCAACTTGCTTTTCCAACTCGGCGATTCGCTCGGATTTGGTCGGCTTGTGTTGGCGCGGCTTCGGAAGCAACTGCGCATTTGCACAGTACAAGATTGCAAGGATTAAGAATATCAGCGTTGTGTAGAATCCGACAAAGGGGATTCCTTTTGTTACGGCACACAAAACTATTGTCATTACGATATAGAGTGACGGAATTGCAATGAGCAACCCTTTGTTGGTTTTATGTTTTGCGAAGTACAAAACGAAAAAGGCTATTGTACAACAAATTATCGCAATAGCAAGTATAGATAATGCAATAGAAAGCGAAAAACTTGGAAGCATATCTTTCATATATTCATCGAATGAACCATAGTAAGATTGCATTTCCGAATAATTGGTTTTTAAGTAATAAATCGGTGCTGTTACTATGGCAGGAATATAAGAAAAGAAACTGTATTCCATAACATTAGAAATTAACCCCATTTTTATAAACCAGTTGTTTATAGTAAGTGGTGATATAAATCCCGCAAAAAGTAGCACAAAAGAAATCGGGAAAATTACTTTTCCATACTTATCAACAAAATTTGAATAACCAATGCGTTCGCGCATAAGCACACTCCTTTAATAGTATGTCTGCATTTTATCCTAAAACAAACTGTTAGTCAACGTTAAACGTGTAAATTGACACAATGTAAAGCAAAACTTATATAGTTGAATAAACATTCTTTGATGAACGTTGTTGATTAAAAATACTATGAATTGTCAAATATTGCTGATATGGACGCATTGTTTTCAAAAAACGTGGAAGATAAAGAGGTGTTTTTCAAGAAAATGCAAAATACCGAAGAGGTTGTCGAAGGGCGTGTGGGAAACGCTGTAGGCAACGACGGAAACGAGGATATGAACGATGCGGGAAAAGGCGAAGGCATTTTATGATTGACAGAATCGAGTATCAACAATACGTGAAAGAAAACGCGCCGAAATCGCCGATGGTGCGAACTTTGCTTGCGGCGTTTTTGGTAGGCGGCATAATTTGCTGTATCGGCGAGGGTATCGGCGATATTTTGCGGCTTATTTTCAAGGATATGAGCGACAAAAACGTTGCGATTTTTGAAAGTTGCATAATGATTTTTCTCGGAAGTTTGTTCACCGCGCTCGGACTTTACGACAAACTCGGACATTTTGCGGGTGGCGGTTCGATTATACCTATTACGGGATTTGCAAACTCGGTGGTTTCGCCCGCGATGGAATACAATCGCGAGGGCGTGTTTTTCGGCGTATGCGCAAAAATGTTCGTTATCGCAGGTCCTATCATCGTGTTCGGCGTGGTTGCGAGTTTTATTGTCGGATTGATTGGCTGTTTCGTTTATATGTGAGGTGGCAAAATGAGGACTTTTCAGTTATCTAACCCTATATATTTAAAAAGCGGATTTACAATAGTAGGACCGAAAGAAGGCGACGGAAACTTTGCGGACAAGTTTGACATCGTGCTTAAAAACGATATTTGGTGCGAAAAATCGTACGAGAAATGCGAAAGCAAAATGCATCGTGACGCAGTGAGCGGCGCAATCAAAAAGGCGGGATTGAAACGAGAGGATATAGATATTATGCTCGGCGGCGATTTGCTCAACGAACTTGCCGCAACGTCGCTTGCCGCGCGCAATTTTCCGTGCGCATTTTTGGGACTTTACAACGCTTGTTCGACGTTCAGCGAAAGCATTATCGTCGGTTCTACGCTCATCGACGGCGGATTTGCGAAGAATATCACTTGTTCGACTTCGAGTCACTTTGCGTCGGCGGAAAGACAATACCGTTTTCCGCTCGAACTCGGCAATCAGCGTACGCCAACGTCGCAATGGACGGTTACGGGCGCAGGCTGTACGGTTTTGTCGAGTGAAAAGCCGTCTATGATGAACGGAAGAGTGTACGAGGACGATATTATCGCCATCGACGAAAATATGAATATCGACCAAAAGACGCTCGAAAAGTACAAAAAGAGCATAGAAAAGCAGAAAAAAGTCATAGATAAGGAAAAATCGAACATCGTCGAAGATAATTTCGAGAGAGAAAGCAACGATTATGCACAGCCGAACACTCATTACGTCACCGTGACGGGCGGAACGATGGGTAAAGTCGTGGATTTGGGTATAGACGACGAAGCGAATATGGGTGCGGCTATGGCGCCCGCCGCTTGCGACACGATTGTGACCCACTTCGAGGAATCGGGGCGTTCGCCCGACTATTACGACGGCATTTTTACGGGGGATTTGGGCAGACATGGAAAGGAAATGCTCGAATACTTGCTTTCAAAAGAGGGAATAACCTTGCCGAAATACTATATGGATTGCGGCGCAAGTTATTTTACGCCCGAACAAAAGACCTTTCAAGGCGGTTCGGGGGCAGGGTGCGTGAATACGGTGTTCAACTCTTATATCCTCAAAAAAATGCAGAGAGGCGAGCTGAAAAGGGTGCTTCTCGTTCCGACGGGCGCGCTGTTAAACAAAGATACGCCGCTGCAAAAGGAAACGATACCCGGGGTGTCGCACGCCGTGACTTTTGAAAGTCACCCGTTTTTGTAATTACGGTTGCCTTGTAAAACGCAAAAGAGCGGTGAATCCGCACTCAACAAAATTATATGAATTTTGCCGTAAAAAGCGGCAATGCGGTTGAAAGTATTATAAAAATGCGCAAATTTTGTAATGGTTTTGACCAAATAACGAAAAATATGGTGACGATATGGAAATATTCCTCGATTATCTGAAAGTGTTTGCGGTCGGCGGTTTCGTGTGTATGTTGGGGCAAATCCTCATCAACAAAACGAAGATGTCGTCGGCACGTATACTCGTGACGTATATGCTTTTGGGCGTTATTCTCGAAGTGTGCGGCGCGTTCGAGCCAATGAAAGAATTTGCAGGCTCGGGCGTAACCATTCCTATTATGGGATTCGGCTCGAATCTTGCCAAAGGCGCGCTCGAAGGAGTGCAAAAAGACGGATTTTTGGGCGCGATTACGGGCGGTATGAGTGCGGTTTCGGCAGGTCTTACGACGGTTATCGTGTGCGGATTCGTGTTCGGTTTAATATCTCGCTCGCGCTCTAAAAAGATATAAAAGCGCAAACCGTTGCAAAAAATTGACGACAAACGAAAATGCTCTGAACGGCGTGTGAAATGCGGTTTGAAAATATCGAAACAGCGTTTGAACTTCGGTTCAAAACGCTAAAAAAGTCTTATAAGGGGCGATTTTGACGAAAAACGGCAAGTAAAAACGGCTTATTAACTGTTCAAATTCAGCAAACTCGACGAGTCGTAAAGATTTAGATACGTGTCGGGAATCTCGCCGACTATGAGATTTTCGCATACGAGAACTTCGGCTTTGACTTGTATCGTGGGTTGGTCGATAGGCGTGACTATGCTCACGTCGGCGTAAACGTCGATGTAGATTTTATGTAAGGTTTGGTTTATGCCCGCCGACTGAAAAAAGGACACGAAATCGCAATTTGCCATACCTATCGGGGTGATTTTTATGGTTACGTCGGGTCCGAAGCCCATAAGAAGGGCAAGCCCCGTGAACGTGCCTGCCGAAATCTGTATCTCTTGCGTGCCGAGAGAATCCAAATTTGCTTGCGCAAGGTTTGCAATCTGCCTTGCGATTTTGTTTATTTCGGGCGAATTTGCCTTTATCATCGAGATTTTGCCGTCGTTGTCTTTCACGATGTCGAAAAGCATATCGTAAGTCAAGCCGTCGCCGAGTACGCTCGTTGCGGCGATATTTATGGCGTTCGTAGTGACCGCGCGCATTTGCGCAACCGAACTGTCCATAACCGTCGGAACGATGTTCGAGCGGAAATAAACCGTGCAAAAGATGAAAATCGCAAGAAAAACCGCAATTGCAATCACGACTCTGAAAAGTTTTGGCTTCATAGTTTTTGAGATTTTTTCTTTGTTTTGCACAGTATATTCTATGTTTAATCTTTGATTATCTTTACAAAAGCCGCCGATGTTGATACAATGTCGGTATGGATTTATTTGACCTTCAAAACAACGAAAAGACTATGGCACCGCTTGCCGAACGTATGCGCCCGCGCACTTTGGACGAATTTTTGGGACAAGGCAAAATCGTGGGGCAAGGTTCGCTTTTGCGCAGAGCGATTGCCGCAGACAAACTTGGCAGTTGCATTTTCTACGGACCGCCCGGGACGGGAAAAACCACGCTTGCAAACATCATTGCGGAAAATACGAACGCGGCTTTCGTCAAACTGAATGCCGTCACGAGCGGCGTTGCGGACGCAAAAAAGATTATCGACGAGGCTCGCGACCGTCTTCGCATGTACGGAAAACGTACATATTTGCTTTTGGACGAATGTCATCGCTGGAACAAGGCGCAAAGCGACAGCGTGTTGCAGGCAATCGAGCAAGGCTACATAATTTTTATCGGTTCTACCACGGAAAATCCCTACGTTTCGATGACGAGGGCTATCGTGTCGAGATGTCGTATTTTCTCGTTTTCGAGGCTTTCGGACAAGGATATTAGGGCGGGTCTTGAAAGGGCGGTCAAGGACAAGGAAAGAGGGCTCGGCAATATGAATCTCGAAGTGAGCGACGAGGCTCTTTCGCACCTTGCGTGGGCAAGCGCGGGGGATATGCGCACCGCACTCAACGCTTTGGAACTTGCCGCACTCACCACGCACGCGGACTCGGACGGCGTTATAAGAGTGGGAAAAGAGGAAGCCGAACAATCCATACAGCAAAAAGCACTCAGTATGACGGAAGATATGTATTACGATATGATTTCCGCATTCATAAAGAGTATGAGAGGAAGCGACAGCAACGCCGCGCTTTACTGGGCGGAAAGGCTCATCGAGGCGGGTTGCGATCCTATGCTCATCGGGCGCAGAATTATGATTCACGCTTGCGAGGACGTAGGTATGGCAGATCCCAATGCTATCGTCGTTGCGACGTCGTGCGTGCAGGCTTTTGAAAAAATAGGATTGCCCGAAGGGCGTATTCCGCTTGCCGAAGGCATAATATACGTTTCGGAAGCGCCGAAGTCGAACAAAGTCGTCGAGGCACTCGGCGGCGCAGAAAACGCGGTGAAGAACATCAAGCACGAAACTGTGCCTTTGTATCTTCGCGACCCGAACTACAAGGGTGATGACGAAAAAGTGAGCGGATACAAATATCCGCACTCGTACGGCGGTTGGGTAAAACAACAATACCTTCCCGACGAGATAAAAGACGCAATATTCTACGAGCCGACCGAAAACGGCTTCGAAAAAGTGATAAAGGAAAGACAGTCGAAAAGAAAATAACGCAAATCAAGCAAAATTAGCACAAAACGAGCGGAATATAGCAAAATAACGGGCGATATAACGCAAAAAAATAAGCGGCATAACGTAAAAAGAAGCAAAAAAAAGCGCAAAAAACCGGAAAATAAAACTGCGAAAAATCGCAAAAATTCCGCGTAAAACCGCTTGATTTTCTTTAGGCGAAATGAAAATATGTTACAAATCGAAAATTTGACTAAAACTTATGCGGGCAATCAAAAACCGTCCGTCGAAAATCTTTCTCTCACTGTCAACGACGGCGAGATTTTCGGATTTATAGGTCCGAACGGCGCGGGTAAATCCACGACGATTAAAAGCATTACGGGCATTATATCTTTTGAGGATGGCAGGGTGCTTATCGACGGCATTGACCTCAAATCCGCGCCCCTCGAAGCGAAAAAGCATATCGGCTACGTCAGCGACGACCACGTTATGTACGAGGGATTGACGGGCGTTGAATATATAAACTTCATTTGCGACGTTTTCGACGTGCCGACCGCGCAAAGACAAGAAAGATTGGCAAAATATAGCGCGCTTTTCTCTCTCGAAGACGCGGTTAAGAAGCAGATTTCCACGTATTCGCACGGAATGAAGCAAAAACTCAACATCATAGGCGCGCTCATTCACGAGCCTAAACTTTGGATTCTCGACGAGCCTATGACGGGTCTCGACCCTCGCTCGGCGTACAACTTGAAACAACTTATGCGCGAACACGCAGACAAGGGCAACAGCGTGTTTTTCTCGTCGCACGTCCTCGAAGTCGTGGAAAAAGTGTGCGACAGAGTGGGAATTATCGAGGACGGACACCTCATTGCGACTTGCCGTATCGACGAGTTGAAAGAGAAAAACAAGGACAAATCTCTCGAAGAACTGTTCCTCAAACTCACGGACACGACGCCCGTATTCGAGCAAACTGCGGAATGAGGCACGTATGAGAGATTTCCTTATCGTATTCAAAACTCTGTTTCGCAACGCAAATTCGAGGACAGAGGACGCAGAAGGCAAAAAGAAGATCCCGTCGGGATTGAAAGCGTTGATTTCGTTTTTGCCGCTCGTCGCGTTAATCTGCATTATGGTTGCGTTTTTGGCAGTGAATTTGAAAAGCGTGGGTGAGTTTTCCTTGCTCGTCGTGGCTATCGTTGCCGCAACGCAACTTTTGGTGATGTTCCTTTCGATGTTCTCGATTGTAACGACGCTTTACGGCGCAAAAGATACGCCGTTTCTCAACACGTTGCCCCTTCGTCCGACGTCGGTGTTTTTTGCAAAATTCGCAATGACTTACGTCAATGCGCTCGAACTTTCAACGGCTGTGATTTTGCCGACGGTTCTAACTTCCGCAATAGCGTTTAACGTCGCAAGCAAATCGATGTTTTACGGATTCTATCCGCTTATTTTGGTGATTTTGCTCGTTGCGCCGATATTGCCGCTTTTTATCGTCAGCGTGCTTTCTATGCCCGTCGTGTGGCTCGGCTCGTACTTCAAAGGCAAGCCTACGCTCAAAAGCGTTTTGGTGATTCTTTTCTACGTCGTTTTGATGTGCGCGTATATGGTGCTCGTCTACTATATGAACACGCGCGGATTCGGTCAAGAGGGCGGCGTTGAGATGTCGCAAGGCACTCTCGCTTCGCTTTCCGTACTCGCAAACGTGTTCTATCCCGACAAAGTGCTCGTAAACTACTGTCTGGGTATCCAAGCGGGCAAAAACTTCGGCATATCCGCCGCCATAACCGTCGGTATGATTGTCGTTATGCTGTTGCTTTCCGCGCTCTTTTACAAGAGAATCAACTCGAAAGCGACGGAAAATTCTCAATCCACCGAATCAAAAATCGCCACATTCAAACAATCAAACGTGGTCGTGTCCATTATGAAGCGCGATTTTACGTCGATTATGCGCAACAGCGCGCTTGCGATGACCTCGTTTGCAAATCTGCTTATGGCACCGCTTTTTATCGTCGTGATGTACTTTATCACCAACTTTAAGTCGGGCGCGGAAGAGGGCGTAACTCCGTTTATGTCCGAAATGATGGGCATAGGATTCGTTGTGATGTATTCGATGATTTTCCTTGCCGGCGCAAATATGATTGCGAGTATGGCATATACGAGAGAGGGCAAATCCTTTTTCGCGTCAAAAGCCTTGCCTATTAATCCTAAAGACAGCATAAAAGCAAAACTTTTGCTTTCCATAATCGTACCGAGCGTTCTGCTTGTGCCGATTATGCTTATCGCGTTGCTGCTTTACAAAATCGACATCGTGTCCACGTTGTTTGTCGGAATAGATACGCTTATGATGATAACCGGCATTTGCTGTATGTCCATACTTTTCGATATGAAAAAGGGCAATCAGCACTGGGAACAGGTTGCCGAAATCAAAAATTCGTCGCAGAACACTTATCAACTCATATCGGCGTTTGCGTCGATTGTACCCGCGATTATCGTATTCGTGCTCGGAATCGTCCTTGCGGCGTGCGAGGATATTCTCGGCGTCGTTATTGCAAAAGTCATATTCTGGGCGGTGGCGACGATATTTTCGGTTGTCGTACTTATCGTCGGATTGTGTCTACTCAAAGCCTACGGCTTGAAATGGTATGAGTTTATAGGCGAAAACAAGCCCAAAAAGAAGGGCGCGAAAAACGAACTCGGAAGGGGGTTGCTCAAATGATGAAACGTAAAATCGCATTGGACGTCGGCGACGTTCGTATAGGCGTTGCGGTGAGCGATTTGTTGGGAATAACCGCAAATCCGCGCGAAACGTACGTTCGCAAAAAAGGCGATACGAACGCGGACATCGCGTATTTTTGCGAGTATGCAAAAAGAGAGGACGCGGACGCTTTCGTTCTCGGTTTGCCCAAGAATATGGACGGCACGGAAGGGGACAGAGCGGTCGTGACGAGGCAGTTCGGCGATATGCTGCAAGAGGCAAGCGGTTTGCCCGTTCTGTATCAGGACGAGAGACTCACCACCGTTTCGGCAGAGCGTATGCTCATCGACGCCGACGTGCGCCGTGAAAAACGCAAAAAAGTCATTGATAAGGTTGCCGCAACCATAATTTTGCAATCCTATCTCGACTCGCACCGCTGAAAATTGAGTACGATTTGATATTTTGCTTGCAAATTGCGCAAAATATGTTACTATCAAAATATCAAGATGCAATCCGCAAAATCCGCTTTGCATCGCAAGGAGAAACTACTATGGCAGATTTTTTTGACGACCAAAACAATACGACAGAAGACGACGATATTATCACGTTGTACAACGAAGTCGCAGACAAGGACGAGGATTTCTATCATCTCGCAACTCTCGACGTCGACAACAGATGGTTTGTCGTTATGAAACCCGTCGAGAAACTCGACGATATCGAGGACGACGAAGTTCTCATCTACGAAATTGCCGAAAACGAAGACGGCAACGACGTATTTATGGCAATCGAAGACGAAGCGCTTCTTCAAAGAGTTTTCGACGAATTTATGGCAGAAGTCGAAAAGATGGAAGGTTGCGAATGTGACGACGAAGATTGTGCGTGCTGCCATCACGACTGCAAACACTAAGCAGTCAAACAGCGAATAACTGCGTCAAAGCCCCTCGCAAAACGAGGGGCATTTTTTATGCGTAATTATTTATCAAAATTAAGATTTCCCCTTTCCTCACGTGTTTTCCCTATCGCCGTTCCCCCTCTGCATAAATTTGAGGGAACCCACGCCGACCGCATAGCGGGGGACAACACTCAGCACTCGCATAGATAAGGACATTTCTCTTATTATGCCACTGCGCTTTGTG
>DKCG01000041.1:34124-103247 GCA_002449145.1 Christensenella sp. UBA6880
CGCACCCAAACGGCGCAGTCGCTTGTACTATCCGTCAAGCTCGGCGTTCGCTACGGTCATCGTCCTGCGATTCCAATTCCGTCTACGAAATTGCACATACCGTTAATAAGTGCGCTTCGAATAAGTGTGCGTTATTTGTCCGCTCTGCAATGAGAGCGGACTGTGGTTTTTATCACGTCTTCGAACGGGCAGATTCCGTGTACGAGTAGTCTTCGAAAGGGGATAGAAGGTAAAATTGCTAAAAATTCTAATATTTTTTTGAAAAATCCGCTACAAAATATTTGCAAAAAGTTTTTATATATAATATAATCCAAAACGAACCCGCATCGCGAAGGAGTGCATTCTGTTCCAATCGGAGGTTTGCGCGTCGAGTTCGCGAGAGGTAAAAACAATCTTAGGAGGACCTTATAATGGCCGTAACAACAATGAAAGCCTTGCTTGAAGCAGGCGTGCACTTCGGACACCAAACCAAACGTTGGAACCCGAAAATGAGCAAGTACATCTATGCAACGAGAAACGATATTCACATCATCGACCTTCAAATTTCCGTTGACCACGTCGAAGCCGCTTATCAATTCGTAAAGAGCGTCGTTCAAGAGGGCAAATCCGTCCTTTTCGTCGGCACGAAGAAACAAGCGCAAGACGCAATCAAACAAGAAGCAGAGCGTTGCGGTATGTTCTATATCAACCAAAGATGGCTCGGCGGTACGCTCACCAACTTCAAGACCATTCGTACGAGAATCGATCGCTTGAACAAAATCAACCAAATGGAACTCATCGGCGAGTTCGAGCTTCTTCCCAAAAAAGAAGTTTCCGCCCTCAAAAAAGAACGCGACGATCTCGAAAAGAACCTCGGCGGTATAAAGAATATGCGCACTTTGCCCGGTTGCTTGTTCGTAGTCGACCTCAAGAAAGAAGAAAACGCCGTTAAAGAAGCACGCAAACTCAATATCCCCATCGTGGCGGTAGTCGATACCAACTGCGATCCCGATCTCGTTGATTACGTCATTCCCGGCAACGACGACGCTATTCGCGCAATCCAACTCTTTGCTTCCATCATCGCAGACGCTGTCATCGAAGCAAAACAAGGCGAGTCTTTCACCGCTGCTCAAAAAGATGAATCAGCAGCAGAAGAAGAAGTTGTTGTTCCCGTCGAAGAAACAATCGTCGTAGAAGAAAAGGCTCTTTCACCCGAAGAAGCGCTTGAAAAAGCAATCGCCGAAAAAGAATCACAAGAATAATTTATCCAAAATATCCCGCACGGAGATGTATATCTGCGTGCGATTTCAAAAAATAACAGGAGAATATATATGGCATTCACAAGCAAAGATGTTATGGAACTTCGTCAACGCACCGGCGTCGGTATGATGGACTGCAAAAAAGCTCTCGTCGCAACTGACGGCGATATGGAAGCGGCAATCGACTTTTTGAGAGAAAAAGGTATGGCAACCGCTGCCAAGAAAGAAGCGCGCATCGCTGCGGAAGGTATCGTTTATGCCGCAAGCAAAAACGGTAAATCCGTCCTTTTGGAAGTCAACTGCGAATCTGACTTCGTAGCAGGCGGCCCCGTATTCAAAGAGTACGTCGGCAAAGTCGCTGACTATATCCTCGACAACGCAAACGTAACCGTAGAGGACGTCGTTGCGGCAATGCAATCCGTCACCAACGAATATGTTATGAAGATGGGCGAAAAACTTTCCATCCGTCGTTTCACCGTTTACGAAGCAAACGACACGACCGTTGACACCTATATCCATATGGGCGGCAAAATCGGCGTTATGGTCGAAGCAAGCAAGGGCGCAAGCGAAGAAGTCGTACACGACGTCGCACTTCAAATCGCCGCTGCAAACGCTCAATATGTAAGCCGTGATCAAGTTCCTCAATCGGAAGTCGAACACGAAAAAGAAATCCTCAAAGCGCAAGCAATGAACGAAGACAGCAAGAAACCCGAAGCAATCATCGAAAAGATGCTCGTGGGAAGAATCAACAAGTTCTACAAAGAGGTTTGCCTCAACGAACAAGTATTTGTAAAGAATCCCGACATCACGATTGCTCAATATCTCAAACAAAACGGCGACGTCACCGTTCTTCGTTTCGTTCGTTACGCTATGGGCGAAGGTCTTCAAAAGAGAGAAGACGATTTTGTCGGCGAGGTTATGGCGCAAGCACACCTCAGCAAATAAGCAATTTTGAAAAAAGGAATGATTCGTTCATTCCTTTTTTTTAGACAAAATCGAATTTGAGCAGGTTAGATGTTCAAAAAATGGAACATGGTATATTATGACAAAAGAAACTCCGAAGTATAAACGCGTCATTATCAAACTGTCGGGCGAGGCTCTTGCGAGCGAAAACGGCACCGGTATCGACCCCGAAAAACTCACTTACGTTTGCAAGGAAATCGCCGACGTAAAGGCACTCGGCGTTGATGTGGGCATCGTCATCGGCGGTGGCAACTTTTGGCGCGGACGTCAGGCAGACGACAAAATGAATCGCTCGACGGCAGACCATATGGGTATGCTCGCAACCGTTATGAATGCGCTTGCAATCCAAGACAAACTCGAACAACTCGGCGTACCGGTGAGAGTGCAAACCGCACTCACGATAACCAAAGTCGCAGAGCCGTACATTTTGCGCAAGGCTATCCGCCATTTTGAAAAGGGCAGAATCGTCGTGTTTGCGTGCGGTACGGGCAATCCGTATTTCTCGACGGATACGGGCGCGGCGTTGCGTGCTTGCGAAATCGGCGCGGACGCGCTTCTTCTTGCCAAAAACGTCGACGGCGTTTACGATTCCGACCCCAAACTCAATCCGTCCGCAAAGAAATTCACCGAAATTTCCTATATGGACGTCATTTCCAAAGGTCTTAAGGCGATGGACACAACCGCAATCACGATGTGTATGGACAACAATATCCCCATCGTATGCTTTGCTTTGATGGAAAAGGATAGTATTAAGAATGCGGTGTGTGGGGTAAACACCGGCACTATCATTCATTAAAAAAACGCGCTATTTGGCGAATAACTGCGGCAGAGGCACTTGTCTGTCAACTCATTTTCGCTTAGTAAATTAGGGTTGCCATTCAAGTGCCTCTTTCTTGTTCTTCATCCAAATATCGCGTTTTTTATTTTGTGTATTGTATTTACTAAACATTTATTAATATTTCGGGTGTGGGGTGCAACCCCACCCACAATTATTAATTATTCATTATTAATTATTAATTAAATCAACTAAATCACTATTGCGTTATTTACTTTCTTTTGCTATAATATTTACAATATTCATAATATGGAGGACAAAGTATGTCTTACGGTATTGACGAAGTCGATCTTATCTTCGATGAAATGAATGAAAAAATCGACAAAACAATGCAGAACTATATCACCGAATTGCGTTCTATTCGCGCAGGCAGAGCAAATCCGCATATCCTCGACAAAGTCGTCGTCGATTATTACGGAACGCCTACGCCTATCAACAATATGGCAAACGTTTCCGTTCCCGAAGCGCGTCTTTTGGTTATTTCGCCTTGGGATAAATCTCAACTTAAAGCAATCGAGAGAGCGATTCTTGCCGCAAACGTCGGTATCAATCCCAACAACGACGGTCACGTTATCCGCCTCGTTTTCCCGGAACTCACGGAAGAACGCAGACGTTCCACCGTCAAGGAAGCGAAAACTCTCGTCGAAGAATCCAAAATCGTTATGAGAAACGCTCGCCGCGACGCTATCGAAGATCTCAAAAAGATCCAAAAGGCGTCCACGATCACCGAAGACGATTTGAAGAGTTATACCGAAGACGTTGACAAGACTCTTTCCAAGAATACCGACGAAGTGGACAAACTGTTCAAGGAAAAAGAGCAAGAGATTCTTTCAATCTAATGAGTGCAAAGCATATCGGATTTATTATGGACGGAAACGGCAGGTGGGCGGTTGCTCACGGTATGTCGCGTCAAGAGGGCTACGCTCACGGGCTTGTGGCTCTTTATAAGGTTGCAAAAAGGTGCTGCGAGCGCGGCGTGGAAGCGGTTTCCGTCTACGCTTTGTCAACGGAAAACTTGAACCGTCCGCAAGAGGAACTCGATTCCATATTCAAAGTCGTCGAAAAATTCAATTTGACGTACGACGGCGAATATAAGATTTCGTATATGGGCGATTTCAGCAGCCTTGACGACAAACTTGCCGATTCGATCGAGCAAGTCGAGGAAAAAACTTACGATAACAAAGGAATGTGGCTCAATATTGCGTTCAATTACAGTGCAAGAGCAGACATTTTGCACGCGGCAAAGGTTGCGTACGACCACGGCGAGTTTTTGGAAGATACATTTGAAAAACATCTTTCGTCGTCACATCTTCCGCCTCTCGACCTTATCGTGCGAAGCGGCGGCGAAATGAGATTGTCCGATTTTATGCTCTACGAAGCGGCGTATGCGGAACTTATGTTCCTCGACAAATTCTGGCCGGATATGGACGAGCGCGACGTTGACAAAATTCTCGACGACTTCGATAAGCGTGTGAGAAAATTCGGGAAATAACGGATTTTGTGCGAATTTCGGCAAAATCCGATTTTTCGTTTGTAATTAGATATTTTTTTGCAAGCGGTTTGCCGTTTGCACAGCGCATCGATTGCAATGTTTGCGGGCGAATGCGCCATGAGGTGTTTATGCTGAAAAGAACGATTACTGCGATAGTGCTTCTTTTTTTCGTTGCGGGATTTTTGGTATGCGGCTATTTCAAAAGCCCGATTTTCGTCGATATGCTGATTTTGCTTTTCTTGGCAGGCTCGGTTTTCGAGATGTACAAATGCTTCAAAGACGCAGGCTACAAGATGTTTGCCGCCCCCGTCGTTTTGATGTTGGTTGCGGCGTACCCCGTGTATTACACGATGCAATACTACGTCGGCGCAGGCGCGACGAACACCAGCGTAGGTATTCAAGGTCTGTTGATGGTGCTTCTTGCAAGTTCGATGCTCGCGCTTACGATTTTTACGTTCAAACCTGCAAAGCACACTCAAAAAGAAGTCGACGAAGCAAAAGAGCAGGGTATAGAACTCGAACTCGATTCGTCAAAAGCGTGCGAACTCAAAGATTTACTCGCAAATATTTTCATTCTCGTATATCCGACGCTGTTCCTTATGAGCGCGTGGATAGTAAGTTACAAATACAGCGCGTTGTTTGCCGTTCCGTTTGCGATTTTAGTGCCGATTATCGGGAGCGATACGTTTGCGTACTGGTTCGGCTCTATGATAGGCGGAAAGAAACTTTGCCCCAAAATCAGCCCTAAAAAGACGATTGCGGGCGGCGTCGGCGGTCTTGTCGGCGGTATGGTCGTTTCTATGCTGTTTTGGCTTCTTTTCGAGATGTTTGCCGACAAATATCCGACTTTCATCGCAGGTTGCGGCTATACGGCGTTCTTTGCGCACGATATGAGCGGTTGGCAATGGAAAAGCGCGCTCGTGTACCTCGCAATAGGTCTCGTTTGCGGCGCGATAAGCGAACTGGGCGACCTTGCCGCTTCGCGTATCAAACGTGCGCTCGGCATAAAGGATTACGGCAAGATTTTCCCCGGACACGGCGGTTTTATGGACAGAATCGACAGCGTTATGTACTGTCTCGTCGTGCTGCTCGTGGCATTCTCTTGCATTTACGGTTATTGATTCTTTCATACGGATTTAATAATCGACGGTTATACTGATAATCGCAATCGAAAAATAAATCGATTGCAACCACAAAGGCAATAAAAAATCCGCAAAAGACTTCAAATCTCTGCCTATGCGGCGCGCGGATTTTAAGGATAAAATGAAAACAATCACCATACTCGGAAGTACAGGCTCTGTCGGCAGACAAGTGCTTGACTCGGTTTGCGCACACCCCGACGTGTTTAAGGTCGTCGGGCTTTCGGCTTATACCAACGAATCGCTTTTGCGTGAACAAATCGAAAAATTCAATCCCACTCATTACTATTTCCCAAACGGCGCGGTTGAAGTGCAAAGTTCGCTTTTCGACTTTTTGGAAGACGACAAAACCTCGAAATGCCTTTCTTCGCTCGAAGAACTTGCAAGTATTCCGTCGGATATAGTCGTTTTGGCGGTTACGGGAATAGCAGGGCTTTGGGCTGCCGTCGCTACGCTTAAAAGAGGCGGAACTCTTGCGATTGCAAACAAGGAAACTATCGTATGTGCGGGGCGTCATCTCAAATTCCTCGAAAAAAAGTACGGCGGAAAGATTTTGCCGCTCGATACCGAACATTCCGCAATTTTCTCGTGCCTTAGGGGCGAAGATAAAAAGTGCGTAAGAAGCCTCGTTCTGACGGCAAGCGGCGGCGCGCTTCGCGACGTTCCCACAAGTCAACTGGCAAAAGTCAAGGCAGAGGACGCGCTGAAGCACCCCGTATGGAATATGGGCAAAAAGGTCACAATCGATTCGGCTACGCTGTTCAACAAGGGACTTGAAGTCATCGAGGCAATGCGCCTTTTCGAAGTGGAAGCAAAGGACGTGAAAGTGGTTATGCACAGAGAAAGCATAGTTCATTCGCTCGTCGAATTTACCGACGGAGGTATGAAAGGGTTGTTTTCCGTGCCCGATATGCGACTTGCGATAGAAACCGCGCTTTATTATCCCGAACACGGCAAAGACAGCGTTGCGCCGCTCGACCTTGCAAAACTCGGTTCGCTTTCTTTTTCCGCACCCGATTACGACAGATTCCCGTGCCTTAAAATCGCAATAGACGCGGCAAACGCAGGCGAGGGCGCGTGCATTGCGGTATCCGCCGCAGACGAAGTTCTCGTCGAGGAATTTTTGAAAGGTAAAATCAAATATCCCGAAATCGCAATCGCGCTTTCAAAGGTATTTGCAAAATTCAAAAAGGTCGGAAACGTCGAACTCGAAGACGTACTTGGCATAGACGAGCAAGCAAGAAAATACACTTATTCTGTGATAGGAGTGAAATAGTGTTCTTAATTTGCGCAACGGCAAGCGAAGTTTTCACATATATCGGATACGTCATCGTAGCCGTTCTTGCGCTTATGGCAATGATTGTCATACACGAACTCGGACATTACACCGCCGGCAAATTGCTCGGATTCAAAATCGACGAGTTCGCAATAGGTTTCGGACCCGCAATCATCAAAAAACGCAATAAAAAGACGGGCGAATTGTTTACGCTTCGTCCGTTTCCCATAGGCGGATTTTGCGCTTTTCACGGCGAGGACGCCGAAGGCGCAATGGTTGACGAAAACGGAAATCAGGTCAAAGACGAAAACGGAAATATCGTAAAAGACCCCGACGCATTCAACAATCAGAAGGCTTGGAAACGCCTTATCGTGCTGTTTTCGGGCGCGTTTATGAACTTTTTGAGCGCAATCGTCATTATAACGATATATTTTACCGCATACGGTCAGTTGCTTCCGAACGTCGTGGGCGTTCGCAATACCGCAACGTATCAGAACGTTTTTCAAGAGGGCGACGTCATTCTCAATATAAACGGAAAGCAAGTCAACATTATGCTTCAAGAGGACCTGGACAACGCGTTCAAGGATTTGTCCGACGATTCCTACTTTTGGGTTTTGAGAGGCGGACAACGCGTAAAAATCAACGCGCACAAAGTCTATTATAATCCGTTCGACGAGGACGATTTCATATACGCGATAAACGGAAAAGAACTCGAAACGCCCATAGTCGCAAGTGCGCTCGGCGAGTACGCTGAGCAAAACGGTATCGACCAAACGCAAAAAATTACGCTAGTCGTGGTCAAATACGGCACGGACGGCAAAATTGTCGAAAAAAGTTCTATGAGCGTGCAAAAAGGCGTTGTCGAGGGCGATTCCGAGGGATTTTACAGTTACGGGTTCGGCATAACACGCAGCCTTACGCACGCGAAACTTCCGTTTTTCCTCGCATTCGGCAGAGCGTGGGGATTCAGTTTCTTCATCGTATTCAAGATTCTCGCCTCGCTCGGCGCACTTATTACGGGTAAATCGGGCATAGAAAACGCGGGCGGCACGATTACGACAATCAAGATGATGGCGCAAGTGTCTTCGCTCGGATTCGACAGTTTCCTGTACGTCGTTGCGATAATCTCGGCAAACCTTGCGGTTATGAACTTGTTGCCGTTTCCCGCGCTCGACGGAAGCAGAATGCTGTTTACGCTGATTGAAATGATATTCAGAAAACCCGTACCGAGAAAAATCGAGGGCATAATCCACACGGTGGGACTCGTGTTGTTGATCGTGCTTGCGGTGTTCCTCGACATATTCCATTTGGTGAAAGGATAAAGGTGCAAATTATGACAGAACGAAAGAAAACGAGACAAGTCAGCGTAGGAAACGTGAAAATCGGCGGCGACGCACCTATAACCGTTCAATCTATGTTGAATACGAAAACGACGGACATCGAAGGTTCGCTCGCGCAAATAAATGCGCTTAAAGCGGTCGGTTGCGACCTCATTCGCCTTGCAGTGCCCGACGAGGATTCGGCAAGAGCGTTCGGCATAATCGCAAAAGAGTGCGGTTTGCCGCTCATTGCGGACATACATTACAACTACAAACTTGCGCATATGGCACTCGACGCTGGCGCAAAGAAAATCCGTATGAATCCCGGAAATATGCGCGATTTTTCGCAAATCAAACCGCTTGCCGAAAGAATGATAGATATGGGCATACCCGTGCGCGTGGGCGTGAACGGCGGCTCGCTCGACCCGAAATACAAGGGAATGGACGAGGCGCGCGCACTTTGCGAAAGCGCACTCGAATGTGCAAACGTCTTTGAAAGCGTGGGTATGAAAGACATAGTGATTGCAATCAAGCACTCTGACACGCTTCTCAACATAAAGGCAAACAGAATGCTGTCGAGTATGTGCGACTATCCGCTTCATATAGGCGTGACGGAAGCGGGAACGCTTCGCACGGGGCTCGTAAAATCCGCAATCGGCATAGGAACGTTGCTAAGCGAGGGGATAGGCGACACTATCCGCGTTTCGCTTTCAACCAACGTTTGCGAAGAAGTGCTTGCGGGCAAAAAGATACTTCAAACTCTCGGACTTCGCAAAAACGCAGTGGAAGTCGTGGCTTGTCCGACTTGCGCAAGAACGGAAATCGACGTCGAAGGACTTGCAAACAAAGTCGAAACTATGACGGCGGGAATAAACAAGCCGCTCAAAATATCCGTTCTCGGCTGTCCGCTCAACGGAATAGGCGAGGGCGAACACAGCGACCTCGGCATTGCGGGCGGAAAAGAAAAGAGCGTGATATTGCTTCACGGCAAGATTTACAAAACCGTGCCGAGCGAACGTCTTATGCAAGAATTTGAAAAAATTCTGCAAGATGTTTTATCAAATTGACAAAAATATAGAATACTTTTCGACAAAAATCGCGAGGATTTTATGGCTACAAAGTTTTTTGAAGAATTTATGGTAAGAAGCAAAGGCGAGTTTCCGATGCTCAAACTTAACAGCGCAACCTACTATAAGGACAAAAGAGAGTTGGTGGTTAAGTTTATTATTTCCGCATTCGAAGTGCGCTCCTTCGACGAGGAAAGCAAAAAGAAAGTGCAATCGATTATCGAACAAATGTTTTCGGGCGTTTCGGTGAGCGTGCAGTACATAAGAACGTATGCGGACAACAACGTCGTAAAGAATAAGGTTTCCGAGTTTTTCAACCGCACGAATCAAATGATTTTCAGGCGCATAAACGACGATACGCTCAAAATCGATGTGGGCGACAACGACATCGACGTGAAATTCGTTTTCGACACGCCGACGTACAAACTTTTGACCGCGGGGGATTTACTTGCAAGGCTCGAAGAATATCTCGATTGCTCCTTCAATCAAAACATCGACATAATCGCCGAAGAAAGCCTCTATTCAGAGCAAAAAGAGGAAGATTTGGATATACATATCGACACGACGTTGCACGCCGATTCCGCATTGCGACTCGTGAGCGCGAGAGTGGGCGAAAAAGTGTATTCGAGAGGCAAAATCGACGGTATTTCGCAAATGCCGAACTACATCGTCGATGTAAAAGGCGCGTGCGACAACATCGTTTTGTGCGGTAAAATCTCGCAAATCGAGAAAAAATCCTACAAAAACAAGAAGTATAATCCCGACGACCCCAAGAGCGGACCGGAAACGTTGCCGTTCGTAAAATTCGTTCTCGACGACACGACGGCGAGAATCGAGGGCGTGAGTTTCGTGGGAAAGGACGAGGACGCAGACAAAATCGTCGAACTCAAAGAGCAATCACAAGTCATTTGTATGGGCAAAGTCACGTGGTCGCAGTATTCGGGCGCGTGGTCTTTCCAAGTGAACGCAATGTTCGAGGCGGACATCGATTTTGACAGCATTCACCTCAAATCCGTCAAGCCGTTGCCTGAAAAATACACGACGATTATGCCGCAAAAATACGTCGATATGTCCGAAAAGACCTTGTTAGATGTTGAAAAACCCGCGAAAGTCATAAGCGACTATTTCAAGGATAAAACCTTTGTCATATTCGACCTCGAAACGACCGACTTAAAGACGGAAACCGCAGAGATAATCGAACTTGCCGCACTGAAAGTGGTGAACGGCGTGCCTACCGAAACTTTCCAAACGCTCATAAAACCGCTTGCGGCGATTCCCGAAGAAATAACATCCATCACGCATATTTCAAACGCTATGGTGCTTGACGCGCCGAACGTAGAAAGCGTGATTCCCGATTTTTATAAGTTTGCGCACGGCTCGATACTTTGCGGACACAACATTGCGGGCTACGATTTCCCCATTCTTTCAAGAATCGGCGAAAAGAACGGATACGTTTTCAACAACGAACTTTGCGACACTCTGTTGCTTGCAAGGCGTTATCTTACCGAACTTCCTAACTGTAAACTCGAAACTATTTCAAAAGCGTACGGAATTTCACACGAGAATGCGCACCGCGCAATGAGCGACGTGTACGCCACTTTCGGCGCGCTCGAAGAAATCGCAAAGAGAATGTAATATCCGCAAAATCGCAACCGAGCGTAAACGTAAATCGCATAAGTGATTGCAAAAACGGTTGTAAAAAACGCCTAAAAGCGATTATTGCAAGGACAATTATTGCAAAAGCGATTGCAAAAGAAAAAGAAAATCGTAAAATATATAAATATATTTTGTGTTATCGGCATAAAACGCTTGCAATGCGCGGTTTTATGTGATACTATTTAGATACTATAGTAAAACCTTACTAGAGTGAGCGACGGCTCACTCTTTGTTTTAGAAGGGACGATTCGACAAAAATCGTCTTTAAGAGGTGCTGTATGGCAAACGAAATTGCGGTTGAAGTCCGCGAAAAAGTGAAGAATCTCGCTCTCGAAGCGGTAAACGAAGCGGACGAGAATATCGAACTCGTGGACGTGGCGTTCTACAAGCAGTACGGAAAACTCACCGTCGAGGCTCTTTTGTGGAAGAAAGAAGGAATCGACCTTGACGACTGCGAAAAGGTGCATAATCTGCTTTCTGCAAAACTCGATTCGATAGAGGACGATTTCGACGACGATTACGTTCTGAACGTTTCCTCGCAAGGTCTCGACAGAAAAATCGTGACCAACGACGATTTCAGACGCGCGCTCGACACCGAAATCGAGGTTTTCGACAAAAACAAGAAAAAATCGCACGGAACGCTTTTGAGTTTCGACGACGAAAACATCGTGATAAAAACCGACGGAAAAAATCCGAAGGAAGTTAAAATACAAAGAAATTTATTGACCAAAGTACAACCATACGTCAGGTTTTAGGAGGACATAACAATGATTAACAAAGAGTTCTTTCAAGCATTGGACGATCTTGAAAAGGAACAACGCATTCCCAAAGAGTCAATGATTGAATCGATCGAAGCAGGGCTTGTGTCCGCGTACAAGAAAGAATACGGCTTTGCAAGTCAGATTTCCGTTCGTCTCAATGAGGAAAAAATGACCTACAAAGTGTACGCGCACAAACTCGTCGTGGACGAAGTCGAAGACGAGGAATCTCAAATTTCTCTCGAAGACGCGCAAGACATCGACAAAAAGTACAAAATCGGCGACGTAGTCATCGAAGACATCACGCCCAAGGACTTTTCTCGTATCGCAGCGCAAACCGCAAAACAAGTCATTTTGCAACGCATCAACGACTATAAGAAGGAACTCGTGCTCAACGAAATGAGCGAGCGCACGGGCGAAATCCTCAGCGCAATCGTAAGAAGAAAGGAAGGAAACACCGTCTACGTTGAAATCACCGGCACGCAAATGGAAGGCGTTATGATGCAACAAGACCAAGTTCCCACCGAAACGTACAACGTGAACGACGTCATCAAAGTGTACGTCAAGAAAATCCGCGACGGTATGCACGGCGCACAAGTGGTCGTGTCGAGAAGTTCGGCGGGCTTCGTTCGCAGACTCTTTGAACTCGAAGTTCCCGAAATCAAGGCGGGACTCGTCAAAATCAACAGCATCGTTCGCGAAGCGGGATTCCGCACCAAACTCGCAGTGTCGAGCGAAGACCCCAACGTCGACGCAGTCGGAAGTTGCATCGGTAACAAGGGCGTCAGAGTCAACGCGGTCGTTGCGGAACTCGGCGGCGAAAAGATCGACGTCATCGAATATTGCGACGATCCTATCGAGTATATCGCTCGCGCGCTTTCGCCCGCACAAGTGCTTATGGTTTCCATCAACGAGGAAGAAAAGAACGCAAAGGTTATCGTTCCCGACGAGAAACTCTCGCTTGCAATCGGCAGAAGCGGTCAAAACGCTCGTCTTGCGGCAAAACTTACCGGCTGGAAGATAGACGTCAAACCTTATTCCACGCTCAAAGTAGACGAGCAAGAAGTGCAAGGTGAATAAAATGTCCTATCCCAAGAACACCCGAAAATGCGTCGTGTGCAAGGAACACGCCGACAAGTCCGAAATGTTGAGATTCGTCAAAGACAAGGACGGAAAAGTGTTTCTCGACCGCTCGCAAAAAGCGGACGGCAGGGGCGTTTGGGTGCATAATTGCGAGGACTGCATACAAAAACTTATCAGAAAAAAGACTCTCAACGCCGCGTTCAAACGCAACGTCGGCGACGAGATATACGGTGAGATAAATGAGTAAAATCGGTGCTTACGTCGGACTTGCGCAACGCTCGGGTTCGGTGCTTTACGGCGAAGATATTATTTGCGAGAAGAAAAACCTCGCAAAAGTCGTGCTCGTTTCATCGACCGCAACCGATAAGTATAAAGAAAGGATATTGAAGAAGATGAGTTGTCCCGTGTATATCGTGGACGGTCTTGGCGAGGCTTTGCACCGCGAAGGTGTCAACGCAATCGCCATAACTAACGACAATCTCGCAAAAGCGGTTGTCGGTGTATTGAGGTGAATATGCCCGAAAACAAAAAAGAAACAAACGTCGATTCCATAAAAATGCTCGGCGAGTATAAGGCGACCAAACTTGCCGAACTTTCCGAAAATATCTCTCGTCAAAAGTCGAGAGCAGCCGTGATTATGGCTTCTATCAAGGCAAAACGCGACGAACTCGTGCAAAAGGCAGAGCAAATCGAAAAAGCCAAAGAAGAAGCGAAAGCGGTCGAAAAGGCAAAGTTTGAAGAAGTCGAGAACAAAATCGAACGTGAATCAGAAAAATCCGTCGAAAAGGTTAAGACGCAGGAAACGCCCGTAGTCGAGTCTAAGGTCGAGGTCAAAACGGAAAAGGAAACGAAAGTCGAAAAACAGGTCAAAAAAGACGATACTTCCGCTTCCGAAAAAGAGACCGTAAAAGCCGAAGAAAAGACGGAAAAGAAATCCAAGCAGGACGAAGCAAAGAAGTCGCGTATTGCGGTCGTTCCCAAAACGCCTTTCGAACTAGCGCAAGAGAATCCCGAAATTTTGCCTAACGGCGAAGTGCGCAGGATTTACGTTCCGCCGACGCCGAAGCCGAAGGTTACGACGAGAGTGTTTGGACAAGGCGGTTATCAACAACCGCGCGGACCGAAGCCGCAACAAAACGGTCAAGGTCCAAGACCGCAAGGACAAAATCAAGGTCAAAACGGCGGTTTGAGACGTTCGTCGTCGCAAAGCGTTGCCAACGCCGCGCAGCAATTTCCTCCTAAACCTGCTGCGCAAAAGGGCAAGGGCGGCAAACAAAACTCAAACAACGGTTCGAGCAAGTTCGACGATAAGTCAACGATGAACAAGCGCGCGCTTATGAAACGCGGCTATCTCGTCGACGACAGAATTTCATACGACGAGGACGGCGAAGCAATCGTTCGCAACTACAAAGTCAACAAGAACAGAGGCGGTGGCAACAGCGCAACCGTTATAATCGAAAACGCGGTTATAACCACCGACCCCGTTTCCATCAAAACTTTGAGCGAAAAAATCGGTAAATCCGCCGCGGAAATCGTCAAAACGCTGTTCGTTCTCGGCATTATGAAGACAATAAACGACAGCATCGATTTCGCTACTGCGGAACTTGTTGCCGACGAATTCGGAATCAAACTCGAATATAAGCCCGACGTGACTCTCGAAGATACGCTCAGCGCGCAACTCGAAGTGGACGACGTCGAAGAACTCGAAAATCTCGTTCCGCGTCCGCCTATCGTCACTATTATGGGTCACGTCGACCACGGCAAAACTTCGCTTCTCGACTACATCAGAAAGTCGAACGTCACGGGCGGCGAAGCGGGCGGCATTACGCAACATATCGGCGCGTATACCGTTACGCTCAACGGCAATCCCATTACGTTCCTCGATACCCCCGGTCACGAAGCGTTCACGTCGATGCGTGCTCGCGGCGCGCAAGTTACGGATATTGCTATTCTGGTCGTTGCGGCGGACGACGGCGTTATGCCTCAGACGCTCGAAGCAATCAGCCACGCAAAGCAAGCAAAAGTGCCTATCATCGTCGCTATGAACAAGATGGACAGAGCGGGCGCAAATCCCGACAAGGTGCTTTCGCAACTCGCAGAAAACGGCGTTACACCCGAAGAATGGGGCGGCGATACGCCCGTCGTGCGCGTGTCTGCAAAGACCGGTATGGGCGTTGAAGATTTGCTCGAACAAATCCTCGTACGCGCAGAAGTGGAAGAATTGCGCGCAAATCCCGACAGAAACGCAAGAGGCACTATCGTCGAAGCAAAACTTGACAAAGGTCTAGGCAAAATCGCAACTATACTCGTTCAAACGGGTACGTTGCACGTCGGCGATAACGTCGTCGCCGGAACTTGCACGGGTAAAATCCGCGCTATGATCGACGATAAGGGCAGAAAGGTCAAGAAAGCAGGTCCGTCTATGCCCGTTTCGGTCACCGGTTGGGACGACGTTCCCGAAGCAGGCGACAGAATCGACGTCGTTGCTGACGAAAAGTTCGCAAGAGAACTCGCAGAAGAAAGAAAACTCAAACTCGCCGCAAGTCAAACGGAATCTACGTCCGTTTCGCTCAACGACTTGTTCGACAAGATTTCAAAAGGCGAACTCAAATCCGTCAAACTCATAATCAAAGCGGACGTTCAAGGCTCGGTCGAGGCGGTCAAGCAATCTCTTGCCAAACTCGGTAACGAGGAAGTCAATATCGACATCATTCACGCGGCTGTCGGCGGTATCAAAGAAAGCGACGTTTTGCTTGCGGAAACTTCAAACGCAATCATCATCGGATTCAACGTTCGCCCCGACAACAACGCAAAACAACTCGCCGCGCAAAAGAAAATCGACATCAGATTCTACAACATCATTTACAACGCAATCGAGGACATCGAAAAGGCGGTCAAGGGTATGCTCGATCCCAAATTCAAAGAGGTCGTTCTCGGTTCTGCGGAAGTGCGTGAATTGTTCAAGATCAGCGGCGTAGGCACTATCGCAGGTTGCCACGTCATCGACGGCAAAGTCGTTCGCGGCGCGCAAGCACGTCTTATCAGAAACGGAAAAGTCGAGTATACCGGCGAAATCGCTTCCTTGCGCCACGGCAAAGACGACGTCAAGGAAATGGCAAAAAACTTCGACTGCGGCATAATGCTGTCCAACTTCCAAGATGTCAAAGTGGACGACGTAATCGAAGCGTTCACGATGGAGAAAACAAATGAAGATTAAGATGGAACGAGTCAATTCCGAACTCGCCAGACAAATCACCAAAATCATTGCCGAAGACGTTAAAGATCCGCGTCTTCACAATGCAATCGTCGGCGTGACCAAACTTTACACCACGCCCGACCTTAAATACGCAAAGGTATATTTGTCCATATATGCGGCAAACGACGAGGAAAGGCAAGAGGCGTATTACACGATTTGCCGTTCCAAAACGTTCATTCGCAATATGCTCAAAGACAGCGTGCAAATCCGTCTTTTGCCCGAACTCAATTTCATAATTGACGACAGCGTCGATTACAGCATAAAAATCGACGAAATACTCAATAAAATCAAAAAACTGGACGAGCAAAGGACGATTGCAAACACCGACGAGGAACAATGAACGACATTCTTCAAGAAATCTCAAAAAAAATAAATCGCTCAGACGATATTGCGCTTTATTGTCACACTAAACCAGATTGCGACGCTTTGGGCAGTATGCTCGCGCTTTACGTCGCTCTCAAAAACAAGGGTAAAAACGTTTCGGCATACTGCGATTCGCCCGTTCCCGACAAATATAAAACTCTGTTCAAAAGCGAAGATATTACTTTTCCGCAAAAGAGAGTTCACGACCTCGCAATCAGTATAGACGCGAGTTCCATCGACAGACTCGGACAGTGTATGAAGTCGTTTTTGTCGGCAAAAACGCAAATTGTTATCGACCATCACAAATCCTTTGAGAGATTCGCTTCGCTTTGCTACGTTGACGAAACGGCAAGCGCGTGTGCGGAAATCGTTTTTCAACTGCTCAAATCTATGAAAGCAATCGATGTAAACGTTGCGAAACTGCTTTTTTGCGGTATCGTGACGGACAGCGGTTGTTTTTCTTATTCCAACACCACGAAACGCACCCACGAAATTGCGTGTGAGTTGCTCGAATACGACTTCGACGCAAGCGAGGCGATTTATCAAGTGTACAGAAGCGTCACTTCAAACAAATTCGACTTGAAACGCCGTGCGCTTGCAAAAGCAAAATTCTTCGAGGACAAACAAATTGCATTGATTTGCTTCACAAAAGAGGATTTTGCCGTAACCAACACGACTTGTGACGATACGGAAGGTATCGTAAGCGAACTTATCGACGTCGATTGCGTGAAAGTCGCATATGCGTTATCGCAAGTGGGCGACAAGAACTTCAAACTCAGTATCCGCACGAAAGATAACGTTGATGCGTCCGACATTGCTATGACTTTCGGCGGGGGCGGACACAAATTCGCGTCGGGTTGCCGAGTCAACGGCTATCTCGAAGACATAGTAGAAAAAATCGTAAAACTCGCAAAAGACAGAATCTAACAGGGTATTTTGTCAAAATTACATTTTGAATCTTATATGAAAGGCTTTGTCAATATCAACAAACCATACGGTATGACTTCAAGCGACGTCGTAGTCAAAGTGCGCGGAATTCTGCGCAGAGTCAGCGGCGAAAAGCAAAAAGTCGGACATCTCGGCACTCTCGACCCAATCGGTACGGGCGTTTTGCCGATTGCCGTCGGAACTGCGACAAGGCTTTTCGATTATATGCAGCAAAAAGTCAAAGTGTATCGCGCAACTTTCGTTTTCGGCGAAACGACCGATACGCTCGATTGTACCGGCAAGGTGGTCGAAAACAGTTCCGTTATTCCGACAAGAAAACAAATAGACGAAGCGACAAAAAATATCATCGGCGACGTCGAGCAGATTCCGCCACAGTATTCGGCAAAATCCGTAGGCGGCGTAAGGGCGTACGACTTGGCACGCAAAGGTATTCAAGTCGAGTTGAAACCGAAAATAGTGACCGTATATTACGTCAAAGCGGTTGATTGCGATATAGACGGCACGCCGTATGCGCTCAAAAAAAACGAGTACGCATTTGAAATTGCGTGTTCGAGCGGAACGTATATTCGCTCGATAGCGCGCGACCTTGCCGCTTCGCTCGGCACAGTTGCTTATATGTCGTCGATATGCAGAATCAAAAGCGGAGATTTTGAAATTTGCGATTCCGTTTCGCTCGATAATTTTGAAAAAATGCCGTTAGAGTGTCTAAAACCGATAGATTGTGCATTGAAAAGTTTTGAAAAAGTGCAAATCGACGATACGCAAACGAGCAAGGTTTTGAACGGCGTATGCATAAAAGTCGACAATTTGCTGCTCGGCGATTTCGTCGTCGAATGCGGCGGTGAAGTGCTCGGTATGGGCGAGTGCGCAAGCGGTTTGCTACATATGAAAACGAGGCTGTGAAAAGTATGAAAATCCTCGACTTTGAAAAACGATACGATATTCCCGTTGCGCTTGCGCTCGGCTTTTTCGATTGTATCCACAAAGGACATCAAAAACTTTGCGAGCGTGTAATCGAGTATTCCAAATCAAACGGAATCGAAAGTGCGCTTTTGACGTTCACGAACGATCCGAACGTCCTTTTCGGCAACGAAAAACAAATATATTGTTTTTCCGATCGAGTAAAAGTGCTTGAAAAATGCGGTTTGAACGTCGTTATCGGCGCATCGTTCGACGATAAATTCGCAAGTTTGTCACCGCTCGATTTTCTCGATGTGTTGACGTCGAATTTCAACGTAAAGTCGATTTTCGTCGGTGCGGATTACACGTTCGGCAAATTCGCGGCAGGGAACGTCGATTTGCTTCGCGAATATTGCGATAGCAAACGTATTTCGCTCTGCGTAGTGCCTTTTGAAACGTCGGACGGCGTGAAAATCTCAACGTCGAAACTCAAATCGTACGTGAAAAACGGTCAAGTCGACAAACTCAACGAATATCTCGCTTTGCCGTATTTTATGAGCGGTGAAGTGTTGCACGCACGCCACAAAGGCACGGGAATGGGATTTCCGACAACCAACATCGCACCCGACGAATCGCGTTTGCAACTCGAAAACGGCATATATGCGACTTTTTGCGAGGTTGACGGCAAAATTTTCAAATCTATGACCAACGTAGGCACGAAACCCACGTTTTCGGATAATTCCATATCCGTTGAGACTTATATAATAGATTTTTCAGGTGACTTATACGGCAAAAATATCGTCGTGTATTTCATCGAAAAAATGCGCGATATTGTCAAATTCGCCTCTCAAGCCGAGTTGAAAGCACAACTCGACAATGACGAGGTCAATGCGATAAAAATTCTTGACGACTTCGAGCGCAATCACGCAGACAGTTTGCTTTTTAGAGGTGACAAATGATAAATAAAAGTAACGTAGCATTGTTCGGACCGTCCGGACACGACGAACAGTTTGCAAAAGACGGATTGACCGCGACGCTTCAAATGCCGCAATGGTTGAGAGAAAAAGGACTCGATTTGTTTGAATATTCCTTCGGCAAAGGTGTTCGCATAAGCGAACCAACCGCAGAAGCAATAGGGGACGAAGCCGACAAATTCGGTATCGAAATCAGCGTTCACGCGCCGTATTTCATAAATTTTGCCTCAGTCGAGCAGGAAAAAGCGGACAATTCTATAAATTATCTCACAAGTTCGCTCAAAGCACTCAGACATTTTCACGGTCAAAGATGCGTTTTTCACCCCGGTGCAGAAGGTAAACAACCTCGAAACGAAGCGTTTGCACGCACACTTGACAATTTTGCGCGCGCACTCGACGCTATAAAACAAAACGGCGACGAAGATTTGATCGTTTGCCCCGAAACTATGGGAAAACAAGCGCAAATCGGCACGGTGAGTGAAGTTATAGAACTTTGCAAACTCGCCCCGAACGTTTATCCGTGCGTCGATTTCGGTCACGTCAACAGCCTTTGGGGCGGCGCATTGAAAACTTCCGACGATTTTCAACGTATCATTGATGACATTTTCGACGGACTCGGCGAAGAAAAGACGAAAAATATGCACGTCCATTTCAGTAAGATTATGTACGGCGCAAAAGGCGAAATTAAGCATTTGACCTTTGCCGACAATATCTACGGACCTGAATTTGAACCGTTTTGTGAAGTGATTGTCAAAAACAATCTTACGCCTCACGTTTTGAGCGAATCCGCCGGCACGCAAATGTTCGACTCGCTCACTATGAAGCGCATGTACGAAAATATGTTAAAATAAGTAATATTAATTTGACATCGTAAAATATCAATTTTAACATCGACAAAGTAGCGTCCACACGTACGCTATTTTTATAACATAAAATTTTCCAAGATTTTCAAATTAGCAAGCGGGTAGAAAGAAAAGTTAAACTTCAAAATTAAAAAAAAGTTTGGCAAAAGAGGATGTCAAACTCAAAATTCAGTAGAAGTCCAAAACTCAAAAGTATATCGGTAGAGTGCAACGTTATAAAAATTAGACATTGAAACAAAATTTTTCGCGAAAGAAGGGGAAATTTTGATGCTTAACCCGTATAGAAACTATTCGTAAAATCGCAGCTTTACGCAGAGAAAGCGATAAAATATGCACTAAATAGAGGATTTTCAAAAATCGCATTTATTTGTAAAATATTTTACAAATTCTAATATGCGTGTTTTTTGAATTTCGATTACTTGAGTTTGCGACCGATTTTACGGATCGATTTTAAGCTGATTTTCACCGCTTGTTTTCGGTGTTTTTGACCGATTCTATTATGTAATTTTTTTGTATTATTCGTTACAACTCATATATTGTGCCGAAAAACCGTCGATTTATCTATCGTTTTACGAGGATTTTCGACGGCATTTTTGGTTTATGACCGTGCAAATTTTTACGTTTAATCCGCATTTTTAACGTTATATTACGGTTATTTTCGAGTTTTTTTTGAGATTTTAAGCGATTTTTCGGTGGCTTTTTAGCAATCTTTTGCGAGGCATCAGTCGAAATTCAAGGATTCGAGTGTGTGCAAAACCGCTAAATATGCGTGTTCGTACGTCAAGCCGCCTTGAACGTAGACGATATACGGTTCTTTTATCGGCGAATCCGCGCTCAATTCGATTGACGAGCCTTGAATGAATGCGCCGGCAGCCATAATTACTTGATTTTGGTATCCCGGCATATCCCACGGCAAAGGTTTTACGTTGCTGTCAATTGGCGAAATCTCTTGAATTGCGCCGCAAAAATCGATAAGTTTGTCTTCAGAGCCGAGTTTGATGCTCGTAACGATGTCGTAAGGCTTCATATCGTCGCGCGGAAGCGTCTCAAAACCGAGTTTTGAGTAGGTTTTTGCAAACAAAAGCGAGCCTTTGAGCGCATTTTTGACCGCAGACGGCGCGAGAAACAAACCTTGATAATACGGCAAATAACCGTAGGCGTACGAACCTTCTTCCATACCGAGCGAAGGCGCGGTCAAACGATAGGAAACTTGCTCGACAAGTTGCGATTTTCCTGCAATATAGCCGCCTGTGGGCGCGATTCCGCCACCGATATTTTTGATGAGCGAACCTGCAATTAAATCTGCGCCGACGTCGGTCGGTTCGATTTTTTCGACAAATTCGCCGTAGCAATTATCAATCAAAACAAGCGTTTCGGGGCTGATTTTCTTGACGAATTTGACGAGTTTTTCGACGTTTTCGACGCTGATTGCTTGTCTAAGGCTGTATCCGCGGCTTCTTGCGGCAAAAACAGCCTTGATTTTTTCGGTTTTAAGCGCGTTTTCGATGGCTTCATAGTCAAATTCCGGCGTTAAATCGGGGTTGGTTTTCAAGTCGATTTTGTCGAATTTGATTCCGAAATCCTTCAAAGAACCTTTTTTATCCGCCAAAATAACGTCGGTTAAAGTGTCGTAAGGCATACCAGAAACCGCCAAAAGTTTGTCACCTGGACGCAAAACGCCGAAAAGCATAAGCGTCAAAGCGTGCGTTCCGGACACGATATTCGGCGAAACGATTGCGCTTTCGGCATTGAAAATGTCCGTATAAAGCCTACAAAGCGTATCTCTGCCGATGTCGTCGTAGCCGTAACCGGTCGTTCCGAACATATGGCGTGCCTGAATTGATTGATTTTTGTACGCGTCGAGAACTTTCTTTTGATTGTAAAGCGCGATGTCGTCAAGACGAGCGTATTGTTCTTTGAGTTCGTTTTCACATTCGATTACGAGATTTTTTGCCGATATTTTGTCCATATTTTTTGCCTTTTTAGGTTGTGTTTCGATTGATTTTTGAGATTTTGTATATCTTGTTTTAGTTGTTGTTTGATTTTACTTGCGGTAAACGTGATTATATTCCGTTAGTTTTGTTGTGAATTTTCGTGATTATAGTGAGCATTTTGTCGCAATTTTTTTATGTTTCAACGGTTTTTTCTCGGATTTTTTCGGTCATATATTCGATTGCGCCGTCCGCGTCGGCGACGTCGAACCATTTTACGAAGTCGTATTTTCTGAACCAAGTCAGTTGTCGCTTTGCGTAGTTGCGGGAATGTTGCTTGATTTTGTCCTTGATTTGGTCGAGTTCGAATTGTTTGATGACGAATTTGCCGTTTTCAACCGTAAACTTGCAATCCGCAAATTCTTTGTAGCCGATTGCTTGCATCGATTGATAGGAAAAATCGCCGACGGACAAAACTTCTTGAACGAGCCCTTGCTCGAACATTTTGTCAACGCGAGCGTTGATTCTCTCGTACAAAGCCTGTCTATCCGTGTTGAGCGCAACCATAATTACGTCGGGTTTTTCGCGTTCGTCTTGCGTTTGCGAAAGCGTTTTTCCCGTGCTTAAAACGATTTCGAGCGCGCGAATAACGCGTTTCGTATCGTTTTCGTGAAGTCGATTTGCGGTTTCGGGGTCGAGATTTGCGAGTTTTTCGTGCATAGCGTGCGCGCCGATTCGTTGAAGTTCGTCTTGTAAGTTCGCGCGCAGTTCCTCGTTTTTGTTCGTGTTTGAAAAACTCATCGGATAAAGCAACGCTTCAAAATACAATCCCGTACCGCCGACGACGATTGGCAATTTTTCTTCGTTTTGCGCTTTCTCGATTTCGATTTTTGCCATACGAGCAAATTCGGCAACCGAAAACTCGTCGCTCGGATTTACGACGTCGATGAGTTTGTGCGGAATCCTTGCACGAACGATAGGATCTTCTTTTGCCGTGCCGATGTCAAGCGTGCGGTAAATCTGCATACTGTCTGCGGATATAATCACGCTGTCGAAAATTTTGGCAAGTTTCACGGCAAGTGCTGATTTTCCCGAAGCCGTCGGACCTGCGATGTAAATCGGCGGATAAATTTTGCTCATATTGCTTTTTCGATGTTGCTCTCGAACTTTCGTCCGATTTTATTTTTGATTGTTAAACTGTTATTGGATTTTTCTTTATATATACGGATTAAAATATTATTATATATATATTTATCCTTATAAGTCGATTTGATTTTTTTGATTTTGTCAGACTATGCGCTTAAACAATTTTTCGATGTCCTTTGCGCTGAATGCGACGACTGCGGGACGGCCGTGAGGACATTTTGTCGGAAGATTGCCGTTTTCGTCAACGTAGTTTTTGATGACGCGCTCGATTTGCGCTCTTGAGAGCGATTGACCGCCTTTTATTGCGGCTTTGCATGCTTGCTGGCACAGTTTGTCTTTCAAGAGATTTTGAAGCGTCAATTCGCTTTCGCTTTGCATATTCGCAAACAAATCCGAGAAAAACTTTGAAAAATTGACTTGCGCAACGGGTTCGGGCACGGCGTTTATCGTGTACGCACTTCCGCTTTTGCCTATCTCGAAACCGAGATTTTGCAAATTCGGCAAGATTCTTTCAAAATACTCGCTTTCCTCGCCCGTCATTGTCAATTTGAACGGAATCAAAAGCGGTTGCGTGTGTTCTACGTTGAATTTATCAATGATTCTATCGTACAAAATTCTTTCGTGCGCGGCGTGTTGATCGATAAGATAAACGAGATCGCCGCGTTCGCAAATGATGTACGTATCGAAAATCTGTCCGACGATTTTTCCGTCGAATACCGCGTAATCGTCGTTTTCTTTTTCTGTTGTTAAAATGCCGTTATCGTCACAAGCAACGGATTCTACGCCGTCTAAACGATTTAAACTATGCGTAAAATCATTTGCAAAAGATACGTGCGTATCATTAAGCACCGAATCTGAATTTCTGCTCGGAATATCGAATCCGAAATAGTTTTTCGGCGTGGTTTTTCCGCTGAAGAGTTTTGACGTATCGATGGCCGACTGCGCATAATTCACTTGTGGTTTACGCACGGGTTCAACGTCGAAATTGTTTGAAAAATCGCTCTGTTTAGTGGCGTTTTGCGTGTTTTCAGTCGGATTTTGCTCGACATCGAAGCCAAAGGCAACGTTTTTCAAACTGTTGTTTATCGTGTTTTGCACTGTGTGATAAACCGCGCTGAAAACCGCGTGTTTATCTCTGAATCTGACTTCCGTTTTCGAAGGATGAACGTTGACGTCAACGTCGTCGAACGGCATCAAAATATCCAAAACGAACATAGGATACGTGCGCTTCATCAAATATTCCGAATACGCTTTTTCGACGGCGGTTTGAACGGTTTGATCCTCGACCGCTCTGCCGTTTACGATGATCGTCTGATATGTTCTGTTTGTCTTCGTATAGTCAACTTTTGAAGTAAAGCCCGAAACTTTTATCGCGCCGCCGTACTCGTCGCAGATTTCAAGAAGATTGTCGGCGGTTTTTGCGCCGTAAACCGAGAAAATCGCGTCGGAAAGCGTGCCGCCCTCGTTGCGAAGCAACGTTCCTTCCTCGTTTGAAAGTTCGATTCTGACGGACGGATTTGCCAAAATCAACATTCTAACGACGTCTTTTACGTAGTTGAGTTCGCTTACGCCTTTTTTGAGGAATTTGAGGCGCGCAGGCGTATTGAAAAATAAGTTTTCGACGCTGATAACCGTTCCCTCTGCTCTCGAATCGTCGCCCTCGAACGTGACTTTTCCGCCCGAAAGCGTAATTTTTGAAGCAATATCTTGATTTTTGCTCTTTGACGAAAGCGTGACTTCGCTGACGGACGATATACTTGCAAGTGCTTCGCCTCGGAAACCGAGAGTCGAAAGGCTGTCGAGATCTACGATATTTTTGAGTTTGCTTGTGGCGTGCGGCAAGAATGCTTTGCGCATATCATCTTTCTCGATGCCGATTCCGTTGTCGCTGACTTGAATTTTGCGGATTCCGCCGTCTTCGACGTAAACGGAAACTTCGCTCGCACCTGCGTCTATCGAGTTTTCAATGAGTTCTTTCACGACCGACGACGGTCTTTCGACAACCTCGCCTGCCGAGATCATATTGAATACGTTTGGTTCAAGTACGTTAATTTTGCTCATATACTACCTAACAATTCTAATTTTTGCGGTTTTTTGTAAATGTTTTAGTCTTCGAGTTGTTTTTTGAGATCGCAAAGCACGGTCAATGCTTGAAGCGGCGTGAGATTGTCAACGTCGAGATCTCTGATTTGTTGCTCTATCTTGCTCGATTGCGTATCGAACAAACTCACTTGCTCAGTTACGTTCTTTTTTGCCGAACTCAACAGCATTTCGTTGGTGTCTCTGTTTTTCGAGTCTTCTTCGAGCGAGTGCATTATGCTCTTTGCGTGGTCGATAACCGATTTCGTAACGCCTGCGAGCGAGGCAACCTCGATACCGAAACTTTGCGATGCGCCGCCGCTTACGATTTTGTGCAAGAACACGATTGTGTCGTTTGCCCTACTCACGAGCACGCGATAGTTCTTTACGCCCTCTAAATCTTCGAGTTCGGTCAACTCGTGGAAGTGCGTTGCAAACAACGTTTTAGCTTTGATGTTTTTGGTTATGTATTCGAGCACCGCCCACGCAATCGACAGTCCGTCGAACGTAGACGTTCCCCTACCTATTTCGTCGAGAACGAGAAGGCTCGACGACGTGGCATAGTTCAATATCGTTGCGACCTCTATCATCTCGACCATAAACGTACTTTGACCGCCGCTCAAATCGTCGCTTGCGCCGATTCTCGTGAAAATTCTGTCCGTCAAGGCGATTTTTGCGGATTTTGCCGGCACGAAGCAACCGATATGCGCCATAAGCGTGATGATTGCGACTTGTCGCATATACGTCGATTTGCCCGCCATATTCGGACCCGTGATAATCATAGTTCTGTTGTCCGCGTCGTCGAGAAGCGTGTCGTTGGGAACGTACGAGCCTCTGTCGAGCAACGTTTCAACGACGGGATGTCTGCCCTCTACGATGTCGATACACTTGATTTTCTTGTTTATTTCGGGTTTGACGTACTTGTTTGCAACCGATACGTTTGCGAGCGACACGAGGCAGTCGAGCGTGCTGAGCGCTTGAGCGTTCGATTGAAGTTTCGCAAGATTCTCGAAACACATATTTTTGAGTTCGCAGAAAATCTTGTCTTCGAGCGCGGTTGCGTTGGATTCGGCGGAAAGTATCTTTTCTTCGAGTTGTTTAAGTTCGTCGGTTATGTATCTTTCGCCGTTTACGAGGGTTTGCTTTCTTTGATAGCGGTACGGCACTTTGTCGACGAACGACTTCGACACCTCGATATAGTAGCCGAAAATCTTGTTATATCCGACTTTGAGCGTGCGTATGCCCGTTTCTTCCCTCTCTTGCGCTTCGAGTTGTGCAAGCCATTCCTTTGCGGAAGTTTTGATGTCTCGCAGTTGGTCGAGAGTATCGTCGTAGCCTTTTTTGACGTAGCCGCCGTTCTTGTAACTGCTCACGCCGTCGCGATCCAACGCGCTTTGAAGCGTGGCGCAGACGTTTTCGAGCGAGTAAAGCGAGCGATTTATACCCTTTACGAGCGTGCTTGTCGCGCCCGAAAGTAGTTGCTTGATTTGAGGAATCGCCTCGAGAGTGTCGCTTATAGAAAGCAAATCTTTCGGCGAGGCGTTGCCGTAGGCAAGACGGCCGTTGAGTCTTTCGAGGTCGCGAACGGAATAAAAGGATTCGCCGAGTCTTTCGCGCAACGCCTTTGAACTCATCAAATCTTCGAGTGCGTCGAGACGTTTGTTGATGGCGTCGGCGTCTTGAAGGGGTTGTTCTATCCAGCGTTTGAGCGTTCTTGCGCCCATTGCGGTTGACGTTTTGTCGAGAACCCAAAGAAGCGAACCTTGTCTTTTTCCGTCGCGTGCGCGCTGAGTAAGTTCGAGATTGCGCCTCGTCGCGTTGTCGAGCATCATAAAGGATTTATCGCGCAAATACGAGATTTTCGTAAGTTGTCCGAGGCTTCTCTTTTGCGTTTGCGCAAGGTATTCCAAAAGTCCGCCTGCGGCGCATACCGCAGCGTTTTTGTCCGTCAACTCGAACACGTCGAGCGAGCCGATTTTGAAAGCGGACAATATTTTTCTCGTAGCCGTCGAAACGTTGTAGGCAAAGTCGTGATAGCAATGCGCGCGCTTTTCGTTGGATACGAAATATTTGACCTTTTGGTATTTGGACACGAAGTCCTCGTTGCAGATAATTTCGCTCGGCGCAATGCTTCCCAAAATGTTGGAAAGTCGCTCTAAATAGTCCTCTGCCGAGTACTCGTACACGTTAAATTCGCCCGTCGAAATATCCGTCCACGCAATGCCGAACGTCGAGGAATTGGTGAAAATCGAGCATAGATAGTTGGAAGTTTTCTCGTCGAGTATATCTTCTTCCATAACCGTGCCGCTCGACACCACTCGCACTACGTCGCGATCGACGAGTCCTTTGGACGTCGCGGGGTCGCTTAATTGTTCGCATATCGCGACGCGATAGCCGTTTTCGATGAGCCTTCTAATATAGTTATCGACTGCGTGATACGGAACGCCGCACATAGGCGCGCGCTCGGCAAGTCCGCAATCTCTGCCCGTCAAAGTCAAATCGAGCACTCTCGACGCTGTCACCGCGTCGTCGAAAAACATCTCGTAAAAGTCGCCCAAGCGGAAGAAAAGCAGACAATCGGGATAATTGTCCTTGATTTGAAAATATCGTTTCATCATCGGTGAGAGTTTATCTCTGTCGATATTCATTTTTCCTCCTTATGTCCGAAAAGGGACGCCGATTTTGATTCGGTTATTCTCACGTCGAAAAATTTGCCTATATCGTCTTTGCTGCCCTGAAAAGTGACGAGCCTGCCGCCGTCTTCTCTGCCGCAAACCATACCGTCGAGTTTTGGCGCGACGTCCTCGCAAAGCACTCTGTACACGCCGCCGATGTAGGTTTTTGAAATCTCTTTGGTTATAGAGTTTTGAAGTTTGATAAGGCGCGCGATTCGCTCTTGCTTAACCGCGTACGGTATCTGTTCCATTTTAGCGGCGGGCGTGCCTTTTCTCGGCGAATAAATGAATGTAAAAGCGTTTGAATAGCGCACTTTTTTCACGATCTCGAGAGTGTCTTGGAAATCTTCTTCCGTTTCGGTCGGGAATCCGACCATAATGTCCGTGGTTATGCCGATGTCGGGCATACGTTCGCGCAGTTTTTCGATGATTTGAAGATATTGCGCGCTGTCGTAGCGTCTGTTCATATTTGCAAGCACCTTGTCCGAGCCTGCCTGAATTGGAAGATGCAGATTGTGACAAACGTGTTTCGATGTCGCCATAGCGTCGATAATATCGTCGTTGAGGTCCTTTGGGTGCGACGTCATAAAACGAACGCGAAAATCGTCGTCGATTTTGTCTATTTCGCGCAATAAATTCGCAAAATTCACCTTTTCGTCTGCTACGTCGTTGCCGTACGAGTTGACGTTCTGACCGAGAAGCGTTATCTCTTTATATCCGTTTTCGACGCACTTTTTCACCTCGTCGAGCACGTTTTGCATATCGCGCGAAACCTCTCTGCCTCTGACGTACGGCACTATGCAGTACGTGCAGAAGTTGTTGCAGCCGTATATGATGTTCACCCACGCGTTGGGATAACTCGTGCGGGTTTGCGGCGTATTTTCGTCCACGTCCAGATAATCCGACGGCTGATTTACGTCGAAACAGCGGTATTTTTTGTCGCTGCGCTTTTTGATTTTCGCTCTGCCCTCGACAACCTTTTCAATTTCGTCTTTAAGCGCGGAAATGTTGCGAGTGCCCAAAACTATATCGACGTACGGGAATCTTTCTTTGATGTTCTCTTTCACGCCGTCTTGTTGCGGCATACAGCCGACGACCGCAAGAATAAGATTCGGATTGCGTTTCTTTTCCGCTTTCGTCACGCCTATATTGCCGAGCGCGCGGCGTTCGGCAGTGTCGCGAATACAACAAGTGTTGAAAACGATTATGTCTGGATTTTCGTCTTCGGGACAATCGATATATCCCATTTTTTCGAGAATACCGGCGATTTTTTCGCTTTCGTGAACGTTCATTTGACAGCCGTACGTGTTGATTTTGTAGAATTTCGTCATTTGCATCCTTTATGCTTTTGCGTTTTGCAAGATATTGTCGTTCGTTTGCGTATCTGCAAGCGGATTTTGCCTTGCTCGTACGCGCGCAATATGCGCATTATATTTATCAAAAATTTATTATACATAATTTCGGCGGATAAAACAATAATAAATTCAATGAAAAAATCCGAAAAAACGAAAATAGTCGATCCCGAAGTCAAAAAACGCAAAAAGCGTAAGGTTGCTATTGCTTTATCAGTTGTCTTCCTGCTTCCCGTCGTCGCAGCATCGGTGGCGATAGGCGGATTCGCAATATGGGCAAACACGCAAAAACCGAATGTGGATTTGCTTCCGACGGCAAGCGCAACACCCGTGTTTTTCGATTCGAGTGGCAACGAATTACCCTACACCGAAGAAAACTACATTGCAACCGAGGACATTCCCGACAATCTCAAAAAAGCTTTCGTCGCGCTCGAAGACAAGCGTTTTTATTCGCATAAAGGATACGACCTCGTGCGTATGGCGGGTGCGCTCGTAAACAATGTAAAATCTGGCGCGCTCAAAGAAGGCGCGTCCACAATCACTCAACAACTCGTCAAAAACACGCACTTGACCCACGAAAAAACCGTCAGACGCAAACTCAAAGAGATTGCAATCGCAACGAATATCGAAAAGGAATATTCCAAAGACGAGATACTTGCGATGTACCTTTCGGTGATATACTTCGGCAACGGCGCATACGGCGTGAAGCAAGCGGCAAGATTGTATTTCGACAAGAATATTCAAGACTTAACCCTTCCCGAATGCGCAACGCTTGCGGGTATAGTAAAGAATCCTAAAAAATACTCGCCGTTTGCGACGGAAAGCGATTGCATATCGAGGCGCAATCTCGTTTTGTCGGTAATGAAAAAAGAGGGCTATATTGACGAAAACACGTATAACAATGCGATAAACGCCCCTCTCGAATCAACGAAAAATCAACAAAAAAGCGGCAATCTAAACAAACGGATTTACGATTTATATATAAAATCGGCGATTGCGGAAGTTTGCCAAAAACTCGATATAACGAAGTACGAATTGTCAAACAGCGGACTTAAAATTTACCTCAACGTCGATTCGGAAATTCAAACGCAAATTGCAAAAATCGGAAGCGACAAAAGTCTGTATTCAACCGACGAAATCGACGGCGCGATTATAGTTTTGGACAACGAAACGCACACGGTTTCGGCGTACTGGTCGAATCTTCCCTACGACATCAAAAGACAGGCAGGGTCGTCCCTAAAACCTCTTGCCGTTTACGCCCCCGCCCTTGATAAAAACGCAATAACGCTTGCAACACCAATCGTTGACGAGAAAGTAGTTTTCGGCGATTATTCGCCGTCGAATTACGGCGGAATATATTACGGCGACACGACGATACGCCAAGCAATAAAGAAGTCTATGAACAGCGTAAGCGTCAAAACTCTCGATTATATCGGCGTTGATTCGAGCATTGCGTATCTCGACAAACTCGGTATAACTACGACCGAAAACGATAAAAACTACGCCCTATCCCTCGGCGCAATCTCAAACGGCGTTGGAGTGAAACAAATTGCGGACGCATATACAACGTTTGCAAACGGCGGCATCTATCAAGGCGCAAGTTTCGTAAATTACGTCGTAAAAGACGACCGAAAAATACTGTCGTCTTCGAATACATCGCAAAACCGGGTTTTCAAAGAGTCCACTTGCGACCAGATTAATTCCGCATTGTCCGACACGGTTAAAGACGGTACGGCAATCACTCTTTCGGTGTTAAACTTCGAGGTTTGCGCAAAAACGGGTACTGCCGAGCGAAACGACGGAAAAAACGGCGACGCTTGGTGCGCAAGTTACAACGACCAATACACCGTCGTCGTATGGCACGGCTCTGACAAGGGTATGAGCGAAAAAGGCGGTGGATTTGCAACGAAACAATGCCTCGAATCGTGGAAAACACTCGATTCAAACGGCAAACAAATTATGAGCAAGAAAATGAAAAAGAGCGATTCAACTTTTACGCTCGACGTCGACTTGTACGCCACAAAGCGCAACAAAAGCGTTACGATTGCGAGTGAAAATACACCGATAGAATATCGAAAAACCGAAATATTTTCAAACGAGCAAATCTACCCTATGTCGTCTTGTTTCGATTGCGTTTCGCAAGACAAAGCGGACTTTGAGGCAAAATATATAGACGGCAAAGTCACGATAACTCTGCCTTGCGAGGAAATCTACACCTACAAAATCACAAAGTACGACGTTTTCGGCGAAACGATAATATCGCAAATAGACGGCAAAACTTCAAACGGAAATATAACCGTTTGCGATACGCCTTATACGTTTTCGGACATAGTTCGCTACAAAGTCGAATGTTTCGTCACGTCGAATCCGTCGGCAACCGCGTATGTCGAAAAAGACGTTTACGTCGGCGGCGACTTCTCTTTCGACTGAGCCGTTGTTTTCGATTAGCGCATTAGAAAAAGGCGAGAAAAATCTCGCCTTTTCGCTAAATATTATGCTATTTTCTAAATTCAAATCTAAACTTAAAAACGAAAATCAAAGAATCTCGATTCCTTCGACTGCTTTTGTAACCAAACCGTCAATGTCCATTGCCTTTTCCGCTTCTCTCACCTTTTCGAGTTTGGGGTGAATAACGGGATTTTTCGGCAAGAAAATCGTGCAGCAATCCTCAAACGGTTCGATTGACGTTTCGTAAGTGCCGATTTTGCGCGCGAGATTCATCGTTTCTTCTTTATCAAACGCAATGAGCGGTCTGAAAATGGGCAAACTTGCGCAATCTTCCGTTGAAGTCATGCTCTCGACGGTCTGCGAAGCGACTTGACCGAGGCTCTCGCCCGTTATCAACGCTTTACATTCCGCTTGTTTTGCGACAATCGAAGCAATGCGCATCATAAATCTGCGCATAATGGTTATCATAAATTCTGCAGGGCAAACCCTATGAATTTCCATTTGAATTTCGGTGAACGGAACGACGTAAAGTTTGACATCTGTTGCGTATTTTTCGACGATATTGCGAAGTTCGACCACCTTTTCTTTTGCTTTTTCGGACGTGTACGGCGGCGAACAGAAATGGATTGCGCAAAGTTTCATACCGCGCTTTGCCATCATATAAGCAGCAACCGGCGAATCGATGCCGCCCGAAAGCAACATAAGTCCTTTGCTCGAACAGCCGACGGGAAGTCCGCCCGCGCCTTGAACTACGTCGCTATATACGAACGAATAGCCGTTTTCGCGCATATCCACCAAGAAATCGTAGTCAAATTCTTTCAAATCCACCTTAAACGAGGTGTTTGCAAGCACCACGCCGCCGAGTTTTGCCGCAATCTCGTAGGAAGCGAGCGGTATACGCTTGTCGGCGCGTTTGACCGTGACTCTGAATTTCGGCGCTTTGAGCAAAGTTTCTTCTTGCGTTTTGATTGCAAGTTGCTTTATGCACTCTCTTACGTCGCAAAAATCCTCGTTTGCTTTGGTTTCAACCTTGTACGCAACCGAAAACGAGTAAATTCCAAACACTTTTTTCAATCTGTCCACAAACTCGAATTCGTCGTCAACGTCGAAGTTTTCAACGAAATATCTGCCTTGCGAGCGCGCAAAGTCGAATTTCAATCCCGAAAGTGCTTGCTTTATGTTCTTTATAAGCAAACTTTCAAAATAATCGCGGTTTTTGCCTTTGAGGAATATTTCCCCGTATCTGATGATAATAACTTTTTCCATAGTCGTTCCGTAATGTATTTTTCGATTTTACATAAGTCTTTTTAGACTCAAAATCAAATTCTCTTGTAAGCGGTGAGTTTTTCGAGACTGTTTTTTATGGTCGAGACGATATAATCGACGTCGTTTACGTCGTTTTCATACGACGTGCTGAATCGTATGATTCCGTCTTTATGACTTTCGTCGAGTCCGAGCAAGCCTTTGAATCTCGATTCGTGATGCGACGAACACGCCGAGCCGATTCCCACCAATATACCGTAATCCTCTATGTCGTGCAACAAAACTTCGCCTCTTACGTCCTTAAACGCAACCGTCAATATGTTCGGCGCAAAATTCTCTTTGGGCGACACAATCTCGATTCCGTCGATAGATTCGGCAAGTTTTGCCATCAACTGTTCTCTAAAAATCATTTTTTTAGAATAGTCAGCATCAAAATTATCAAGGCAAGTCTTCACTGCTTGTGCAAATCCGATTATCGCAGGCGCGTTTTCCGTTCCCGAACGAAAGCCTTTTTCTTGTCCACCGCCATAGATAAGCGGCTTTATGGAAACGCCTTTCTTGACGAACAACGCCCCGATTCCCTTCGGTCCGTGAATCTTGTGCGCGGAAATCGTGTACAAATCCACGTCGAGCGCGCGTAAATTCACTTTGATTTTGCCGAACGCTTGCACGCCGTCCGAATGAAACACGGCTTTGGGGCTATGCTTTCTCGTAAGGCGCACGAGTTTTGCGATGTCGTTCACTGCCCCCGTTTCGTTGCTCACGTGCATAATCGAAACGAGCGAAACGCTTTCGTCGAGCAGTTTTTCAAATTCTTCGACGTTTATCGAACCGTCTTTGTTTATGGGCGCAAATCTAACGTCGAAACCTTGCATAGCAAGTTGATTCGCACTGTTTATAATCGCGTCGTGTTCGCCTTCGCCGACAATAATCTTGCTTCCTTTGGGTTTTCTCGTGCAGAACAATGCGGTATTGTCCGCTTCGCTTCCGCCCGAAAGAAAATACAACTCGCCGTCGGGTGCTTTGAGCGCGGATTTTATGTTTTCTCTCGCGTTTTTGATTTTGACGGACAATGCGACGGACGGTTTGTAAAGCGCGGACGGATTGAAAAAATCTTCCACGCTTTCTTTGCGTATCGTTTCGGCAACTTCGGGATAAATCCTCGTTGTTGCGGCATTGTCAAGATATATCAGTTTGTTCATATTCGTTGTCAGATTGTCGATTTTTATAGTTTTGTTGGATTATTTATTTATTGTTTTCACCGTTGTTTGCGATTTCTTTTATCAGAAGCACGAGATAATCGTCGGGCGCAAACAAAAGTCGTTTTTTCTCGTTGTCGACTTTGAAAACTATTTGCCATACGCCGCTCTCGTACGCTTTCGAGGCGCAGAGTAAATCGGATTTTTCGTCGTATACGTCGTTCATTATCTCGAAGCCGCAAACGTCTTTCCAAAGCAAATCGAGATACACTCGTTGTCTGTTCACAACGTCTTTTTCGATAACTTTCAATCTCGACGGCGAAAACTCGTAGGTGTACTCTTTTGCGGTTTTGTTGTAAAAGTGTATGCAGACCGCGCCGCCTACGAGCAACGCCGCAAAGCCGAACATAAAATACCAACTGTAAAACGCCGAAATCAGTATGAATCCGAGCGAGGCGAGAATCATAGTTATACCCGCCCATTGCAGTTGGCGCATTTTTTGCGACACTTCTACGTCGATTGTTTGCGAATAGTGGTCAGTCATATCACTTCACCTTGAAATAGTCGTCTTTTTTGACTTTCGTCGTGAGTTTTCCAAAGGAAACGACCGCTTCGCCGCGCTGATTCACGGACGTGAGTTTGCCCTTCTTTTGCAAGGATTTGACAAAGACGTTATCGCCGATTTTCAAAGGCGAATTGTCGGGAACGTCCTCGACGACCGCTTCTTTTTCGTAATTTGCGGACATATTTTCGAGTTGCTTTTTGAGTTTTCTCGCCTCGAACAAATCCTTGTCTTCGACTTCGGGCTTGTTGAGAATATCCTTTAATTGCGCAAGAATATCGTTTGCTTCTTCAACGCTGTTTTCGATGAGACGTTTGGTTTCCTTGCGTATGCTCTCGTCGAGTTTTTCGCGCTTTTCTTCGATACGTTTCTTCTCGATTTCGGCGTCTTTCAACGCTTTTGCGGCGTTCTCTCTGTCAATCGACGCTTCGCTCACGAGTTCGGCGGCTTTCATTCTCGTCTTTTCCGCCGCTGTCAAAACGTTGTCGAATTGACGTTTTTCAACGGATATTTTGCTCTTTGCGTTTTCGATAATCTCGTCCGAAAGCCCGAGTTTCTTTGCAATGGCGAGCGCGTTCGACGAACCTATCGCGCCCATAACGAGTTTGTAGGTCGGACAGAACGTGTTGCTGTCAAATTCCATAGAAGCCGCAACGACGCCTTTCGTCACGAGAGAAAACTCTTTGAGGTCGTTAAAGTGCGACGTGATAAACGCTTTTGCGCCGACTTTGAGCAAGTATTCGGCGATACTTATGGCAAGCGCCGCACCCTCACCGGGGTCGGTACCTGCGCCGAGTTCGTCGAACAAAACGAGGGATTTGGACGTGATAACGTTCAAAATGCCAATCGTATTCTTGATATGCGACGAGAACGTGGACAAACTTTGTTCAATGCTCTGCTCGTCGCCTATGTCGCTGTACACACCGTCGAAAACGGACAAGTTTGCGCTCTTTGCGGGGATAAACAATCCGCTCATTGCCATAATCGTAAACAGACCGACAAGTTTGAGCGTAACGGTTTTTCCGCCCGTATTCGGGCCCGTAATCAACAGCATTTTTTCGTCTTTTTCAAGAGCGAGCGACACGGGAACGACTTTTTTGCCGTCGATAAGCGGGTGTCTGCCCGCGCGGATATTGATTATTCCCGCTTCGTTGAGTTCGGGTTTCACCGCCTTGTACTCTCTTGCGAGTTGCGCTTTTGCAAACACCATATCCATATCGACGACGGTGTTGTAACTGTAAGTTATGCCGTCCGCGCAACTTTCGATTTGATTTGAAAAACCTCTCAAAATCCTTTCGATTTCGAGTTGTTCGTTGACGAGTTCGACTTTTAGTTCGTTGTTGAGTTCGACAATTTGCATAGGTTCGACAAATAGCGTCGAACCCGAAGCGGATTGGTCGTGAACGAGCCCGGGGATAGTGCCTTTGCAGTCGCTTTTTACGGGTATGACGTACCTATCGCCGCGCACGGTTATGATGTTGTCTTGCAAATACTTCGAGTACTGCGGCGAAGTTATGAAAAGTTGAAGTTTGCTTCTTACGTTGTCGTTGAGTTTGCGAATACGAATACGAATCGCGCGCAACTCGTTCGAGGCGTTGTCGGCAACTTCCGTTTCACTCAAAAACGCGTCAAAAATCTTTTTTTCGAGGGTTTCGTTCTCGAACAGTCCCATTGCCATACCTGCAAGTATCGGGCAATCTTTCACCTTGTCGATAGAGTATTTAAGCCTTCTCGACACGCGAAGCGACCTTCCGACCTTCATAATTTCGGGGATCGCGAGCGTTGCGCCCTTTTTTGCCTTCACAAGAATCTCGCTTATGTCGTCAACTGCGAAATTCGGCGATAAGGAGTACTCGAAAAGCACTCTGTCCGCTTCCGCCGTTTCGTCGAGAGCGGCGTTTGCGTCCGCGATTTTTTCGAACGGGACAAGCGACCTTGCCTTATCTTTTCCGCCTTGCGATTGCGCAAACGAGGCAAGTCTGTCGAGAATTTTGGGATATTCGAGCGTATTCAAACTCTTTTGATCAAACATAACTTCACTTATATTTCATTATCTTCCGCCCAAAACCGACGAAGCGTAATGCCTCGTCGATTTGCGGTTTTATATCGATTTTATCTGATTTTTGCGCCGACTTTGCGTTTGAGTGCGGACAAAATCTTTGCCATTTCGGCGGCGATTTCGTCGTCGGTGAGTGTACGTTCGAGCGATGAGAACGCAAAACTCATTGCAACGCTCTTTTTATTCTTACCGATTTGCTCGCTCTTGTATTCGTCGAACACTTTAACGTCGGTGAGGAATTTGATTTTCGTGCCTTTAACTGCGTCTACTATGTCTTGCGCAAGCACGTTATCGTCAACGACGACTGCGAGGTCGCGGTCGATATTCGGGAATTTTCCGAACGGAACGCATTTGCTCTTTTCAAGGCTTTCGCTGTTGAAAATGCGGTCAATCGAGATTTCCGCAACATAGATTCTCGTATTGTCAACGCCGTAGTTCTTTTGAACGTCGGGATGCAATTCGCCGAGATAACCTACGCTCTTGCCGTTTACGAACACTTCCGCGCTTCTGCCCGGGTGTAAGAACGGCTTGTTTGCTCTTGCGTATTTTACGTCGATATGCAACGCTCTGAACACTTGCTCGATTGCGCCTTTAAGTTCGAAATAATCCGCTCCGTCGCCGTATTCGCCGATGCAAAGTCTGCATTCTTCGTTCGGCAATTCTTCGAGCGGAAGGCTCTTTGGCAAGTATACGTTCGCAACCTCGAAAAGTCTTGCGCTCTTGTTGAAGTGGGTTGCGTTGTAAACGAGCGTTTCGATCATACTGTGCGTAAGCGTCGTACGCATAACGCTGAGTGCCTCGCCGAGCGGATTTTTGAGGCGGATTGCGTTTCTTGCCTCGTCGTTCTCGTCGAGATTCAAAAGCGTTGCGAATTTCGGCGACGTGAACGAGTATGTCACGCTTTCCATAAGTCCGCACGCACGCAAGGTATCTTTCACGACGTTCACGAACTTGTTTTTGTCGGGAAGTCCGCCCTCTGCAAGTCCCGCAAACTCGAACAAAGTCGGTTTGATATGCGAATATCCGTAAACGCGGATAAATTCTTCTGCAATATCATTCACGCCGACGATGTCTTCTCTGTCCTCTTTCACGAGCGCGACGAGAGTTTTTCCGTCCTCTCTGACCTCGATTCCGAGACGAGCGAGTATGGAAATAAGCGTTTTTTTAGGCACTTTGCAGCCGAGAATTTCTTGTATTTTCTTGGTTGTGAACGGAATTTCTCTGAGGGATTGATAATCCACTTTTACGTCGATAAGACCGTCTACGATGTCGCCCGAGCCGCTTTGATACACGAGGGTCAAAGCACGTTTGATTCCGTATTCTTGCGAAGCGAAATCAATGCCTTTTTCAAATCTTGCCGAACTGTCCGAGCGAAGATTGAGTGCGCGAGATGTACGGCGCACGTTGTCGCGAGCAAACTTTGCCGCCTCGAAAACGACTTCGTTCGTGTCGTCTTGAATACCGCTGTTTGCGCCGCCCATTATGCCTGCAACGGCAACGGGTCTGTCGCTGTCGCAAATGACGAGCATACTCGGATCGAGTTTGTTTTCTTTTCCGTCGAGAGTTACGATAACTTCGCCTTCTTTTGCATTGCGCACGACGATTTTGTCGCCCGTAAGTTCTCTCTTGTCGAACGAGTGCATCGGTTGACCGATTTCGATAAGAACGTAGTTGGTGATGTCGACGATGTTGTTTATCGGACGAATACCCACCGCTCTCAATCTCGATTTAATCGTTTGCGAGGACGGGAAAATTTTGATATTCTTCACGCCTGCCGCCATATATCTGGGGCAAAGTTCTTGATTTTGCACGTCAACGCTGACCATATCGGTGACTTTTGCGCCGCAAGAGCAAACTTTATAGTCGATGACGGGTTCTCTGCAATCGGTGTTGAGCGCAACCGCGACTTCTTTTGCCATTTTGTAAATGCTGTTGCAGTCGGGACGATTTGCCGTGACGCTCACGTCGAGGATAATATCGTCGTATTCGAGTGCTTTGAGCGCGTTTTGACCGAGCGTCGTGCCCTCTGCAAAGCGAATGATGTCGCCCGTCTTTTGATTTTGTACGTCGTCCTCGGTTACGCCGACTTCTTCGAGACCGCAAAGCATACCCTCGCTGACGACGCCTCTGAGTTCGCCTTTCTTGATGTCGTGACCGTCCGCAAGGTGCGCGCCGTCAAGCGCGACCGCAATGGTTTCGCCGCCCTCTACGGGAACGTTGGTCACGACTTGAATGGTCTTTGAACCGATATCGATTTGAGTTACACGCAAACGGTCGGCGTTCGGGTGTTTTTCGACCTTGACGATTTTTCCGACGACGACGTTTGTCGCTTGTTTTTCTTGATAAATAATATCTTCGACTTCAAAACCGATTCCGACGAGTTTTTTTGCGAGAGTCGGGATTGAAACGTTGATGTCCACGTAATCTTTAAGCCAGGAAATAGGAACTAACATATTCGCACCTCAGTTGAATTGTTTGAGAAAACGCACGTCGTTTTCGTAGAGCATTTTGATGTTGGGAATGCCGTATTTTATCATAGCGATACGGTCGATACCGAATCCGAACGCAAAGCCGCTGTATACGCTGCTGTCTATGCCGCACATATCGAGGACGTGCGGATTGACGATACCTGCGCCGAGAATCTCGACCCAACCCGTGCCCTTGCAGACTCTGCAACCTTTTCCGTGGCACATAGAGCAAGTGACGTCAACCTCGACGGACGGCTCTGTGAACGGGAAATACGACGGGCGAAGTCTGACTTTGGTATCTTTCGAGAAAAGTTTTTCCGCAAACGTTTGCAAGCAACCTTGCAAATCGCCCATAGTGATGTGTTTGTCGATTGCGAGTCCCTCGAATTGATTGAAAATCGGGCTGTGGGACGCGTCGTCGTCGCTTCTGTACACCTTGCCGGGTGAAATTATGCGGATAGGCGGCTCGCCCGCTTGCATAACGCGCGCTTGAACTGCGGAAGTTTGCGTGCGAAGCACGATGTTGTCGTTGATATAGAAAGTGTCCTGCATATCGCGTGCCGGATGGTCCTTGGGTACGTTGAGAAGTTGGAAATTATACAAATCGCTTTCGATTTCGGGACCTTCCACGACGGAGAATCCCATAACAGAGAAAATATCGATAAGTTCTCTCGTGATGAGCGTGAGAGGATGCAAAGTGCCGAGATTCTCGCGGTTAGACGGCAAAGTAACGTCGATTTCCTCTGCTTTGAGGCGAGCAAGTTTTTCTTGCTCTACAACTTGTTCCGTCTTTAGATTGAGCACTGTTTCGACTGCCGAGCGCAATTCGTTGACGAGTTTGCCCATCATCGGACGTTCCTCTTTGGGTACGTTTGCCATATCTCTCATAAGCATAGAGATTTCGCCGCTTTTGCCGAGATATTTGACTCTGACGTCGTTGAGATCCTGCGACGTTTGAGCCTTCTCGATCATTTCAAGAGCGGCGTTTTTGATAGCGTCCATTTTTTCTTTCATAACAACTCCTAAATTCTTCGCACGCGTAGTGCGCGCACGCTAAATATATAAAAAATAATAACAATATAAGAACGATAAGTCAACAAAATGTGCCAAAACGGTGTCGAAACGTCGAAAAATTGTGTCAAAATGCCGTCATAGCACAAACAAAAAATGCTAAAACGCCGACATAGCCACAATCAAAATATGTTATATTGCTTTCAACGCGTCAAAAACTCTTTTAATCGGCACAAAAACAATAAAAATAACGTATGAATTGCAATCCACATTTGCCAAACAGCAAAAAGCAAGCAAAATCACAGCAAACCATTGCAATATCATATGCAATTTCATAAAGCAATCACTTCTTCACTATGACGGTTACGTCGAGCGGCTTGTTTGCAAGTCGAATATATTTAGTTCCCTCGATTCGAGTGCTTCCGAGATATATTTTCGTATCGTCGCCGCGTTTTATGTGCATATTATGCTTTACGCCGTTGTTTGAAAACACGACGTCCGCGCTGTCGATATTGTCGGGCAAATGCGGCGATATGCGCAACACGTCGCCGAACGTGGAAATTCCGAAATTCAAATTATCAAACTTGTATATAGGCTCAAAAGTATTCTCAAAATCGACTAATTTTGAAATACTTTTGTTCTCTTTCGTTGATTTCTTGTCGAAAAACACTCGCATAAAGAAATCCGAACTCAACGCCGCGCCGAGCATTGAGATGTCCTTTTTGTGAGAAAGAATACAAATCGATTTATTGAAAAAATCCGCCTTTTTCACTTTGCTATGCCCTGCCGACGCACTTTGCATATACTTCTCGACTCGGATTGCATACATAAACTCGTCGAGGTTTTCCTTTTCGCTCAAACTGCTTGCAAGCGACAAAAAGCCGAATTTTTGATTTTCGGTCGCATTTTCAAAACAATCGAATTTATCGTATATTTCGAGCGGCGTATAGTATCTCGAAAAATCGAAATTCAGCACGGATTCCGCACTGTCGCAAAGTCTCGAATAGGTCATATACAAACCGTCGATAACGCCGTCGAGGCTCTCTTTGTCCTTCTTTTGATAATTCGATTCGAGCATACAGAGTTCTAAAAACAGTTTCGATTTTGAAAAACTTTTGTATTTTTTGTTATCGAACGCCATTCCGTTGTCTTTAACGTATTTTTTTGCAAGATTCATCGCCTTTGCAACCGTATTCAAGTTTTCGAGAACGAAATAGATTTTTTCGAGAATAACATACAAAAACGCTTCTTTCATCGTCGTTATCTCGGCAAAAGTCAGCGTTTTTAGCCTATTATGTTCGTTTGCAAGCGTTTTGAATCTGTCCTCGACGAAAATCCAGCCCGTAGAAGCGAGGCAAAATCTTGCAAGTTCCACCGCTCTCGGCTTGCCGTTTACGCTCGGATTGTCGCAAAGCGCGACGAAATCTATTTTGCAAATTTTATCGACAATCTGCCTATCCTCGCAAAACGTCGAGAATATCCCTTTATATTTTTTGTTTTTCAACTTGAAAAGCAGCCGTTTTATATGCCTTTTGTACTTTTTGTCCTCGATTTCGCTTCCCTTGTCGGGCGATTGAAAATCGAATACGAGAAGTTTGGATTTTCCCTCGTACTCGGCGTTCGTAAGCACGGGAAAATACACCTCTTTGGGATTCTTTTTCAAAATCATATATACGATGAAAAACACCGTAACGACCAATATCGTCAATGCGTACGCCATACGGCGATTATTGCCATATTTTGCTCGAAATAGTAATTCTAAATCAACATATTTTCAAATTCGGTTGCAAAATATCGTCATTTGTGCTTTAATCTTAATGCGAGTTAGCCGAACGGTCGCGTGAAATATTGAGGAAAGTCCGAGCATCACAGGGCAAGGGTGCCGGGTAACTCCCGGTGAAGGCGACTTCAAGGACAGTGCAACAGAAAAAAACCGCCGCGTATGCGGTAAGGATGGAAAGGCGAGGCAAGAGCTCACCCGCAATTTGGCGACAATGCGCGATGTAAACCCCACTCGATGCAAGATCGGGAGTACGAAATGCGGCCCGCAAACTCCCCACATCGCTTGAAACGTGCAGAAATGTACGTTGTAGATAGATGACCGTTTAAGACAGAACTCGGCTTACAGACTATCTCGCAAAATGAAAAAAGAAGGCGCAAGAGCCTTCTTTTTTCTTCTATTTGATTATGTTTTTCTTCTAATTGATTATGTTTATTTTAGATTTATTTGTACTTAGTTTAGATTTATATATTTGTCAGATTGCACGATACGTTTTGACGTAATTGCGACTATTGCGGCGTAATCTATCTTATTTGCATTTCAAATAATGCGGCAAGATTGCGGATTATTTCAAAGAATCCTTGTATCTTTGCGCGTTTGCTTTCATCTCTTTTGCGTGCGGCACGGCGTATATCGAATAGTCGTTTCCGCCGATAAGCCTTGCCACTTCGTCCGTATCGTCCTCGAGCAAATCGACGTGAGTCAACGTCTTGCCGTTTTCGGTGGACTTCGAGATGAGATAGTGATTGTCCGCCATAGAAGCGAGCGACGGCATATGCGTCACGGCAATGACTTGTCTTGCACGTGAAATGTTACACATCTTTTCGGACACTACCTGCGAGATATTGCCCGAAATTCCGGTATCTATCTCGTCGAAAACCATAGTGCCGATGTCGTCAACGCCTGCGAGAATGTTTTTGAACGCAAGCATAAATCTTGACATTTCACCGCCCGAAATTATCTTCGCAAGCGGTTTTAATGGCTCGCCGACGTTTGGTGAAATCATAAATTCCACGCTATCCGCGCCGTTTGCGGATATTTGGTCAACGTCGTCCGTCGTTTCGATTTCGACTTTGAACGTCGAACCGCCCATACCCAAATCGCAAAGTTCTTTCGTGATGTCTTTTTCAAACTTATCTGCGATTTTACGTCTTTCCTGCGAGAGTTTTTTCGCGCTTGCAAGCAACTTTTCGGCGGCGACTTTAATTTCTTTTTCGAGTTGGTCCACTCTTTCGGTTGCGTTCGAGAGCGTTTGCGCTTCTTTGGTCGCTTCTTCATAGAATCTTTGCAATGATTCGTAGCTTCCGCCGTACTTGCGCAAAATCGTGCGCACTACTTCCAACCTTTCCTCAATCTGCTCTGCCGAGCGCGAATCGAAGTCGAGTTTTTGAAGCATATCCGAAAGAGTTTCGGATATATCCGTAATTTCAACCTTGCAAGAATCCAACCTATCCACGATAGGCGCGATGTTTTCGTCGTATGAAGAAATTGTGTTCAAAAGCGAGTTTGCGTTCTTTATGGACGCGCTCACGCTTTGAGAATCGTATCCGTCCAAAAGGTTTTTCGCACCTTCGAGCGCGGATATGATTTTTTCCATATTGCGAATACGCTTGCGAGCGGAAAGGAGTTCGTCTTCCTCGCCTTCTTTTACGTCCGCTTTTTCGATTTCGTCAATCTGGAAGGATAAAATATCGAGTTTTCTCTCTCTTTCGTCGGCGTTTCCGAATCTGGAAAACTCTTTTTTGAGCGACGTGTATTCGGCAAAATCCTTTTCGACTTCGCCCTTTACCGTCGCGATTTTCTTTTCGCCGAGTTTGTCGAGAAGTTTGATATGATTCGCGCTTTTAAGTAGCGATTGATGTTCGTGCTGACCGTGAATATCGACGAGAAGTTCGGTAAGGCTTTTGAGTGCTGACAAAGTGGAAATTCTACCGTTTATTCTGCACTCGTTTTTGCCGTCCGCACTCATTTTTCTGCGCAAAATAAGCACGTCTTCGGCTTCGATTCCCAAATCGTCGAGACAATCCTTTACGGCCGGCGTAAGATAATCCTCGAACACCGCCTCTACGCTCGCCTTGTCCGTACCGAAGCGAATGAGGGATTTATCCGCGCGCTCGCCCAACACGAAATTGAGCGAGTCGATAATAATCGACTTACCCGCACCCGTTTCGCCGCTCAAAATATTCAACCCGTTTTTGAGTTCGAGTTCGAGTTTATCGATGAGCGCGATATTTTCGATTGAGAGTTGGCAAAGCATAATTCACCGCCTTCGACGAATGTCAAAAAGCAAATACGTTCGTGATTAATAAAGTCTGTTCGCTTCGAGCAAATCTTCGAGACGTCTGCGTATCATATCGACGTGTTCGAGAGAATCCACCGCAACGAAAATCGTGTTGTCGCCCGCGATAACGCCGAGAACTTCGTCATACGACAGTTTGTCGATAAGTTCCGCGGCAGGACCTGCGCTGCCCGTTTCCGTTTTGAGAACTACGAGATTGCCCGTGCTCTTTATGGAAACGACAGTGTTTTTGAACATACTCAAAAATTTGTCTGCGGCACTTGCCTCTTTCGTTTGTTGCGCGGTGTATTTATAATGTCTGCCGTCGCTCGATAGAGTTTTGATAATGCCCATTTCCTTGATGTCGCGCGACACGGTGGCTTGGGTCACCGAAAAGCCTTCGCTGCGAAGGTAATCCACAAGTTCTTCTTGCGTGTCGACGTCGTGCTTTGAAATGATGTCCAAAATTTTGAGTTGTCTGTTTGCTCTCGCCATAATAATTCACCTTATCCTCTGGGATCGACTAAACCCCATCTGTTCATTTTTTGAAGCAATTTCTTGAAGAAATTGTTATCTTTGGTTGCCAAAAACTTTACGTTTCGAGCGGATTTTTCAACGAAAACGCTCTTTTCGCCCTCGATATTCGCAACGTTCTCGCCGTCGGCGCACACGAGTGCTTTTTCGCCTTTTGCAAGTCGCAATTCGATTTTGGATTGCGCGTTCACGACGAGCGGTCGAGAATGTAAAGAGTGCGCGCATACGGGGATAATCACGAGCGCGTCAACGTCGGGCGCAAGCACAGGACCGCCTGCAGACAGCGAATACGCCGTAGAACCCGTCGGCGAAGACACGATTGCGCCGTCGCTGTGGTATGAATCGACAAACTTTCCGTCAACGTAGACGCCGATATAAATCGGGCGCGAAGTCGCGCTTTTAAGCACGATTTCGTTGAGTGCTTTCCCGCAAAAATCGTCGAAGCGCACGTCGAGCATCGCTCTTTTCTCGATTTTGCCTTCTAAAATCCCGTTTGCGATTTCGCTTGCCGAAGAATCCTTTTCAAACTGTGTCAAAAATCCGAGATTTCCGATGTTTACGCCCGTTACGACGACATCTTCTCTTACGTCTTTCACCGCTTCGAGAACCGTTCCGTCACCGCCGAAAACGATCAGATTGCTGCAATCGGACGGAATATTTTTCCCGTCCTCGATCTCGAATATGTCAAATCTATCGTCGGCTTTGAGCAAAGCGACGATATCGTTCATTTCCTTTGAATATTCGGCTTTCGTGAAAATTGCGATTTTCGTTTTCATAATCAAGAGGCATTATACAACATCGAAAGTTTTTATTCAAGTATAAAACGAAGTTTTATTGAATAATTGCATATTTTCGGCGATTTTATGCAAAGCGGAATTTGCGGCGATTTGCAACTTTGCCTCTATCGATTGACATATTTGCTCGCTTTTGTATAATTGAGGTATGTTTAGTTTGGTTTTATCCATATCCGAATTCGCAACGAAACTCGTCGCCGGACTGTCCGGCACTATTTTTGCGTTGCTGATTTTAGGACTCGCTATCGGCGCAAGAAATCGTGTTCCGAAGAATATAAATCCCGACGAACTCAAACGCAAGGCAAAGGACGCTCCCGAAGTCGAAAACACGGACAAGAAAGGCAAAAAATCCAAATCCGACAAATCGAAAAACAAAGCGGAATCGACCGATAATAAGCAAGATAAATCCGATACCAACGAAAATAACGCCGACAACTCATCGAAAAAGGAAGAAGCGGTAGACAAAAAGTAAAACGCAATCAAATAATCGAAAATGGCGACAAATCGAAATACGATACAAAAATGACGTCTCAAACGGACGTCATTATTTTTTCATATAGAGCAAATATTCGATGTTTTTGTTCTCGTAGCGTATGGGCGAAGTGGACAAATCCAGTATTTTGAAGCCGACGTTTTGCGCGTATTCGGTGACGTTATTCACCGCTTTTTTTCGTAGTTTTTCGTCGGTAACGATACCGCTTTTGTTGAGCGCGGATTTGTCGAGTTCAAATTGCGGTTTGATAAGCACGACCGCCTCGCCGTCCGTTTCGAGCAAATCGAACATAGATTTCAAAACGTACGTCAAAGATATAAAACTCACGTCACTGCAAAGAAAATCGACTTTTTCGAGGTTATGCGGCAGTTCTCTAGCGTTCGCTTTCAAAAATTCGACCTTACCCGATTCGAGAAGCCTATTTTCGAGCGCGCAGTCGGCAACGTCTACGGCAAGCACGCGCTTTGCGCCGTGACGAAGCAGACAATCGGTAAATCCGCCGTTCGAACAACCAATATCCGCGCAGTATTTTCCCTCGACGTTAAGGTTAAAGTCGCAAAACGCTTTTTCGAGTTTATACGCCCCTTGCGAAGCGTAATTTTCGTCGTTTACGATTTGCACATCGTCGCTATCCGTTACGTCGGTCGAGGATTTTGAAACGATTTTACCGTTTAGAGTCACTCTACTCGTTTTTATAAGATTCTCTGCGTATGTGCGGGATTTTAGATTGAATTTTTCTTGAATATACCTGTCTATTCTCATATGATTCAATCCTAAAATTCAATCATTGTCCGATTTACTTGATTGCTCGTTTACGTGTTTTTTCTCTTGTTGTTTTGCGATTTTGGCTTTCTTTCTTATCTTTCTCTCGTCCTTATTGAATACGGCGAGAACGCGCGCGACGAACATAACGAAATCTCGAGAATTGTCGATTGCGATTTTTTTCATAAACGCCTTGCCGCCGATTGTCATTGCAGACACTATTGCCGAAACGACGATAGAAAGCACGATTTGCCACGTTTCGGTCAAAGAAACGGTTATTTTGACAACCAACACCGCCGAGCAAGCACCCGAAATAATACTGAATATATCGCCCACTATATCGTTGCAAACGCTGGACACGGTATCGCTGTTTTTGGTGAGCCAAAGCGCGGTTTTTGCGCCGTACACCTTTCTCGAAGCCATAGAGATTATAGGCGTCGTATCGCAAGAGGTCACCGCAACGCCGATTGCGTCGAATAAAATACCCGACAAAATGAGGAACGCAAGCAAAATTATGACAACCACGAGTTGTTCTGCGTTAGACACGATTTCGCTCAGATACGAGAAAAACGCTGACAAGACGAGGGAAATTACCGTTGCTTTAATCCACCAAAGATTGCGCTTTTTCTTGGGAGTTTTCTTCTTTTTATCGTCCTTTGACGCGTCGAGTTTGTCCGATTTGTCGACGTGTTTATTGCTTGTCAAGTCGTGTTTTTGACTTGCCGTCGTTGCGACGATTTTGTCGATGTTCTTGTTGTTTGAATCGGAATCCGAAACGGCATTGACTTTGTCGTCAACGCCTTGATTTTGAGTATCTAACTTAGTGTTTTGAATATCAGATAAATTGCCGGCGCCGTCGGAAACGTTGCCCGACGATGTATCGCTTTGAGATTTGTTATCGCTATGAGTCTGCATATGCACCTCAAAATAAAATTCTATGTAATGGTGGCAACGTCTCGGGTAAACCTTGCGCCATAGGTTCGGTAGGTTTTCCCTGACTCAAAACTCGTCGTCGCCGTCCGAGAAGTTTCCTATCATATGAGTCATCTCAAAGAGAAACCGAATCGCCACTTAGAGCACACTATAATCCCCGAGTCGCCTCGCAAGAACAGTCTAGAAGATTTCCTTGACAGATTCCGCCCGCCCTTATCTTTTTTTGCAAAGAGGATTTCACAAGGCGATCGCCCGTCGTTGTTGCGCAACGCCGACGAGCGTGGTTCCTTGATCCCTCCAAATCACTCAAAGCAGGCTACACTGTACACAGCGCAGTTGCACCGCATATCAGGTTTAACCCCGGTCAGTAGACGATTTTGCGCGACTACCGAGTCGGGTCTCCACGGAAATTGGGTCGGGTTTCGTATGCCGTTACAAGCCGCCCAAAGTCCTTAACTCCCAGCAACAGCCCCGATTTGGGCAAAAGAAGCCATCACCAGAAACTTCATCGATATGCCCTTCGGCGATATTTTACCCCCGCCTCCGAGTCGGTGGAATCTGACTAGAATACTGCACCACCATTAATTATATTATATCAAAAAAAAGAAATATGTCAACTCAACTGTTGAGTGTGACCGAATTTATGGTATCCAAAAACGCATCGATTTTGGATTTTGACGTCCTCGTAAGTGTCAAAAGTTCGTTCAGCGAAAGATTTGAAAGGAATTTGTCGGCGTATTCCTTTGCGTTAGACAATATTTGCGCGTTTACTTCGAGAGAAAACATAGGCGTAAGCGAGCGACCGCTCTGTTTTACGCCCAAAAAGTCGCCTGCGCCGCGCATTTCGAAGTCCACTTCGGCAAGATACTGTCCGTCGTTGGATTTTTCAAGCGTTTGAAGCCTCTCGATTGCCTTTTCGCCTTTATTTGAGGAATGTAATATACAATGCGCTTCGCTTCCGTCTCTGCCCACTCTGCCTCGAAGTTGGTGCAAAGAAGAAAGTCCGAATCTGTCCGAATTCAAAATGAGAATTTCCGTTGCCTTGGTGTCGATTCCCACTTCGATAACGCTCGTTGCGACCAAAAGCCTCGTATTGCCTTGCGAAAACTCGGTCATTGCGCGTTCTTTCTCCTCGTTTTTGAGTTTTCCGTGAATGACAGAAACGGGAAAATCATCAAATAGATTGCCGAAATCACGCATAAAACTCTCAATCGACATAAGGTTGTTGCCCTCTGCGTCGAATATGGACGGACAAACGATAAACGCTTGCTTGCCTTCTTTGAGTTTGCGCACGATAAACTCTACCGACGATTGCAAATCTTCGTATACGGACGTTATCACGTTCGTTTGCGCTTCCGCTCGTTTTTCTATGCGTGAAATGGCAATATTCTCGTAAAAAGTGAGTGCCATCGAGCGCGGAATAGGCGTTGCGGTGAGGCTCAACACGTCGCACGCACCCTTTCTTTCCAACTTTGCTCTGTCGTTTACGCCGAATCTGTGCTGTTCGTCTATAACCGCCAAAGCGAGATTTTTGTATTCAACGTCGTCGGACACAATCGAATTTGTGCCGATAACGCATTGATAATATCCGTTTTTAAGTCCTGCAAGCACGTTCTTTCTCTCGCTTTGCGTGCAAGAACTCGTAAGCAACGCAAATCTTATGCCCGTTGCCTTTGCCACTTGCGCAAACTTCTTTGCGTGTTGAGTTGCAAGTATTTCGGTTGGTGCCATAAGCGCGGCTTGTTTTCCGCCTTTTGCCGCCGCGCACATCGCAAAGAACGCAACGGCGGTTTTGCCGCTTCCAACGTCGCCGCTAATTATTCTCGACATATATTCGCTTGAGCGCATATCCGACATAATATCTTCAAACGCCTGCGTTTGAGAGTCTGTCGGGGCGAAAGAAAGTGTATTTATGTAGTCAACTATTCTAAAATTGTCGAAATTATAAAATACTTTTCTCGCTTTTTGAGCGTTATTGCGCAATTTTCGGTATATTGACAGAACGATTGAAAGGTCGAGCGATGCAAGCGAATCTATCGCCCTTTCGGCAATATTTATGCTCGTAGGCCTGTGCGCCGCCTCGAAACACAACGCGAAATCTTTGTTGATTTTGGCAAGATTGCCTTCATACGTTGCGCCTTTCACGCTGTCGAGCGCAGAGTAAACGATATTCTTAAAAGCGTTCTGCCCCATCGTCGAGCCGAGCGGATAAAGCGTGTATATTCCGTCGAGTTTTGAAATCTTTTCGATTTTTTCAAGCGAAGGATTTACGACTGTGAGCGAGCCTTGATCGTTTGAAAGCCTCGTGAGCAGTCTGTACGACTGCCCGACGGAAAATCCGTCGTGCAAGAACGGCATATTGTAAAACATCGCCTTGAAATAGATTCTGTTGTTTGCAAGGTTGTCGCTGAATATGACGAAAAATGACTTCGTTTTCGAGCGAGTCACGTTCGATACGCTCTCTACTCTGCCTTCGAGCAACACGAGTTGTCCCGCTTGCGCGTCGATAACTTTTATAGGACTTTTAAGATCGATGTACTTGCGCGGTAAAAAAGAAAAGACCTCGAATACGGAATGTATGTCAAGGTCGTTAAGTTTTTTTATCGTTGCGTCACCGACGCCCTTCACATCGCGCAACGTAAGCATCTTATTCTGCGGAAATTATGTAGTAATAATGCGGTTGTCCGCCCGCATAGCAAGCGGTTTCGAGCCAGTCAAACTCTTCCGAAACCTTTTGGGCGAGAGCGTTTGCCTCGTCGGCTGATACGTCTTTGCCGTAATAAAGCGTGAGCATATCTTTGTCTTTTGCGATTTTTCTTATCGTATCGAGAGTGGTTTCTTCAATGCTTTGACTCTTCGCGACGATTTTCTTTTCGCAAATACCGATTATATCGCCCTCTTTAACGGAAAATCTGTTCATACGAGTAGAACGAACGGCGTGCGTAATTTCTGCGCAAGTCACGTCTTGCATAGCAACGCACATATTTTCGTAATTTTCTTCGGGCGTCGAATCGGAATCGAACGCAAGCGAAGCGGAAATACCTTCGGGCATATTCGTCGTCGGGATGACGTACACTTCGGATTTTGCGAGTTCTTTTGCCTGATTTGCGGCAAGAATGATATTCGAGTTGTTTGGAAGCACGAAAACGTTTTTCGCTTTTGCGTCGTTGACGGCTTTGAGAATGTCGTCGACGCTCGGATTCATAGTCTGACCGCCCTCGACCACGATGTCAACCATCAAATCTTTGAATATGTTTGCCATACCTTCGCCCGAGCAAATGGAAATCATCGCGTATTCTTTGAGTTCTTCTTCCTCGTCGGGCTTGTCGTTTGCGTGGATTTTGCGGTTTTGTTCGAGCATATTCTCGATTTTCACGCCGTCGAGTTCACCGAGTCCCAAAGCCGCTTTCAACGCTCTGTCTGGATGATTGGTATGAACGTGAGTTTTCACAAGATCCGTATCGCCGATGACCAGCACGCAATCGCCGATTGTCATAAGATAATCTCTGTATTTGTTGATTGCAGCCGTCGTAACTTCGTTTTTGAGGTGCGTGATAAAATATTCCGTGCAATATTGGAACGTAATATGTTCATAGTCGTTTTCGAGCGGGTCAAATTCCTCGCCGGGTGCGGCGAGCGGCGCGCTTTCTTCGGTTGCGACTTTACCGCCGCTGATAAGCACGAGTTCTTCGCCGATAAGCGTGCGATACATACCGTCGAACACCGTAACGAGACCTCTGCCGCCTGCGTCCACGACGCCCGCTTTTTTAAGCACGGGAAGCATATCGGGGGTTCTTTGCAGAATTTCCTCGCCTGCGTCAATAACGCGTTTAAGGAAGGATTCAAATTCGATTTTTTTGCCTTTCGACGCGCTTTGCGCTTCTTCTGCCATTGCTCTGACGACGGTCAGAATCGTGCCTTCTTTGGGCTTCGTGACCGCGCTGTACGCAATTTCCGTACCCGTTTTCAAGCACTCTGCGAACGTTTTGGGCGAGAGGTCGGCTTTGCCTTCGAGAGCCACGGCGAATCCTCTGAAAATTTGCGACGATATAACGCCGGAATTGCCTCTTGCGCCTTTGAGTGCGCCTTTTGAGAACGCGAGCGCGATTTCGTCTATGAGCAAAGAACCGCAAGCGTTTGCTTCTCTAACTGCCGACGCGAGCGTGAGCGACATATTCGTGCCGGTATCGCCGTCGGGAACGGGAAATACGTTGAGTTCGTCAACGATAGCCCTGTTCATTTCGAGAGCCTTTGCGCCGCCTTGCAGCATTTCTTTGAATTTTAATCCGTCAATTCTTATCATTTTTGTATATACCTATCACACGCGAATGCCGACAACGTTGACGTGAACGCGTTTTACGCGCATACCCGTGAACGTTTCAAGCGAGAACTTGACCGCATCCGCAAGGGACTTTTTAACTGCTTCGATATTCACCCCAAGTTTCAAAACGACAAACAACTCGACATAGATAAGGTCGTCCACAGTCTGAACGAGCGCGCCTTTGCCGAGTTGATTTTTTCCGAGAAGTTGGCCTATATTATCGCTGAAACGGCGTGAAACCAAATCCACCACGCCGTAACAGTCCTGAGCCGAGTGACTTGCGATAATCTGCATAGCCTCATCGCTCACGGAAATTTTGCCAAACTTGTTTGAAGTTGAAAGCGACATATCAATTCCTTTTTCTAAAATATTACTATATAAGATAATTTTTTGCAACTAAATCACAAATTTTATGCAAATCAGTTGCAAAACCTATTTATATTTGTTAGAATATCAATCGTTCAAATTAGGAGGTACAGTATATGTCCAGAGTTTGTAGTGTATGCGGAAAAGGCAGAATGAGCGGCAACGCAGTCAGCCACAGCAACAGAAAGACCAGACGCAGTTGGGCGCCCAACGTTCAAAAAGTCAAAGTCAATACACCGACCGGCGGAGTTGAAGAAACTTACGTTTGCACGCATTGTCTTCGTTCCGGCAAAGTTGACCGTGCGTAATTCCTTTTGAATAATGTAGCAATCAACGTTAGCCTTCCGAAAGGAAGGCGTTTTTTTGTTGTAACAAAACCACGTTTTTGCTACGGCGAAAACGAATTTTAGTTTCTTCTATTCACTTCTTCTCTTTGTCTTTTTTCACAAAGAGTTTAAGGATTGCTTTGACGAATTTGGGCGGATTTAGACAAATGATTTTATTCATACTTCACCTCGTTTTTTACAAGGTATGAATCGAAAACGCCAAACGTTACAAAGAAAAAACGAACCGCAAAGGATTCGTTTCAATTCAAAAATTTCATAACGATTTATATCGTTTATTCGCCGCCGTTTACGCGATTATCGCAACGCAAACGTCTTATTGCAAATGAAGCGATTTTATCGTTTTTTGCGGGTCTTCTGACTTAAAAACCGAACTTCCCGCAACCGCTACGTCAACGCCCGCTTCTTTTAGAAGCGCAACGTTTTTCTCGCTCACGCCGCCGTCAACTTCGATGAGATACTTATATCCGTGTTTTTCGCGCTCTATTGCGCCGAGTTTGGCTTTTTCAAGGCATTGCGGCATAAAACTTTGACCGCCGAACCCTGCCTGAACGGTCATAATAACCAGCATATCGATTTGACCGAGATAGGGCTTTACGACGTCGAAATCGACGTCTGCATTGACCACCAAACCGCACTTTTTGCCTTTTGATTTGATTATATCGAGCGCGCCTTGCACGTCGTCGGACGCATCGGGGTGAAACGTCACGACGTCCGCCCCCGCATCACAAAACTTGCCGACGTACTTTTCGGGTTTGGTTATCATAAGATGAGCGTCGATGGGCAAAGTCGAGTTTTGCTTGAACACTTTTATCATCGGCATACCGAAAGTTATATTCGGGACGTAAACGCCGTCCATAACGTCGGCGTGAACGATGTCCGCGCCCCATTTTTCGATATTCTTGACTTCCGTTGCCATATTGCCGAAATCCGCGGCGAGCATTGACGGTGCAACCAACATAACTTTACCTCTATATTATTTTATTAAGATAGTTTAATTTGATATTCGGATATTCCGCAACCCACGCAACGCGTGGATATCACCCAAACGAAGTTTGGATTTCAACCGAGCAGAGCGAGGATTTCATCCACGCAGTGGATATCGTTTGCGACGAAGGCGCAATTTTAATCGTATTGCTTCTCTTTTCTCTCGACGAGTTCTTGATAAATGGTCTTATATCTTTCGTATCTGCCCTCGCCTATTTCCTTACCCACGTGCGCTTTTACGGCGCAATCCGGTTCGTCTATATGCGTGCACATATTGAAGCGGCATTCTTTTCTGAACGCTTCCAAATCGTCGAAATAGAGCCTTAGATTTTCGGGCGCAACGTCCACGGTTTCGAGCATTGAAAAGCCGCAAGTATCTACGAAATAAGTCGATTCGCCGATATGGAAAATCTCGGTTTTTCTCGTCGTATTCTTGCCGCGCTTTATCTTTTTTGCAAGTTCGCCCACTTCTAGCAAATCGCAATCGAGAATATTGTTGAGAAGCGAACTCTTACCCACCGCCGATTGTCCCGCAAAGCAAGCGGTTTTACCCTTTGCGCAATCCACGATTTTTTTGACGTTTTCGCCCGTTTGCGCGCTACATTCAATCTGCTTTACGACGCCGTCGTATTCGTTCGTATCGATTGCTTTCACGTCGCATTTATTCTTAACGAGCACGGGTTCGATACCCTCGACGAGGCAGTTCACGATGATTTTGTCCACGAGCAGAAAATCGGGTTGGGGTTCGGGCGCAATCACGATAAAGCATACGTCGACGTTTGAAACGTACGGACGGATAAGACGATTTTTGCGCGGCTCAACGTTTTCGATGACGAAACTGTCGCGCTCTTTTGCGATTTCGACATAGTCGCCTACGTAAATCAAGCCGTCGTTTTTCAGTCTTTTGCGTGCAAAGCAAACCTTGACGCCCTCGTCGGTGTCAACGAAAAACTTTGAAGCGACCGCTTTTATAACTCTGCCTTTGTACGTTTTCATTCCGCCTTTATGATTTCGATTTTGCCTATTTTTTCGGATTAAATCCGTATTTTCGTTTTCGTTATTTCTATTCGTTTCGGTTGCGATTCATATCGTTTTTTTATGCGATATGTCGCGCTTTTTCGGTTATTTTTCGACGTTTTCGAGGTATCTTCTGCGCAGTTGACCGCACGCGCCCTCGATGTCGTTGCCCAAACTTCTGCGTATGGTTGCCGACACGCCGAGTTTTTCGAGTTTATGCAAAAATTCTTCCGTTGCGTCAACGCTCGGCGCAACGTGATTGCGCTCTTTGACCTCGTTGAGCCTTATGAGATTGACGTGCGCGGGAAAGCCTTTCAAGAGCCTTGCAAGTTCTCTTGCGCAAGCGTCCGAGTCGTTTTCGCCTTTTATGAGCGTGTACTCGAATATGACTCTGCGCCCCGTCTTGTCGAAATAGTATCTTGCGCTGTCCACGAGTTGCTTGACGGAATACGCTCTGTTTACGGGCATAAGCGCGCTTCTCAAATCGTCGAACGGCGCGTGCAGACTTATCGAAAGCGTGACTTTGTGACCGCTGTCGGCAAACTTGCGGATTTTGTCGCAAAGTCCCGAAGTGGACAAAGATATATTGCGCTCGCTGATGTTTATGCCGTTTGAATCGCTCACTTTGTCGAGAAATTCGAGCACGTTGTCGTAGTTGTCGAAAGGTTCGCCGCTTCCCATAAGCACGAGATTCGTCACCGCTCTCGCCTTTGCGCTGCCGCCGTTATCGCGGTTTACGCAAATGACTTGACCGAGCATTTCGGCAGACGTGAGATTTCTCACGAGTCCGTCGAGGGTCGAAGCGCAGAACGTGCACCCCATACGGCAACCTATTTGCGTGGACAGACAAAGCGTATCGCCGTAATCGTGCGGCATATATACGCCCTCGATGAGATTATCGTCCAAGAGTCGGAACAGATACTTTTTCGTGCCCGACTTGCCCGTAAAAACTTCGAGAATGCTCACGGGATTCGCAACGAAATTCTCTTTGAGCCTTTCTCTCAAATCCTTTTTGAGCGAGGTCATTTCGTCAAAGTCTTTTCCGTCTTGCAAAAACGAGTAGATTTGCGAAGCGGTATATTTCGGACAATCGGGAACGAGAGAGGCAATTTCCTCTCTGCTAAGTCCGAGCATAACCGATTTTTGCGTACTTTCGCTCATTTCACCCTCTGCAATCTTGCAATAAAGAATCCGTCGTATTCCTCGTGAGGCAAGATTTGAATCGTGCCGTTATTATCTTTGTATTTTCCGCCGTCGATACGGTCGAGTCCGTCAATTTTTTCAAGCGCGAAACCGTCGTTTTTCGCAATAAAATCGTTTACGACGTCCTCATTTTCTTCCTTGAACAAGGTGCAAGTGGAATAAACCATTTTGCCGCCGACTTTGAGATATTTTGCGGCGTTTTCAATGATTTTCCGTTGCATATCGGCAAGTTCTATGACGCACTTTTCGTCCTTGTTCAAAAAAACGTCGGGGTGCTTTTTGAATGTCCCCAGACACGAACACGGCGCGTCGCAAAGCACGAAATCGAAGCAATCTTTCCATTCGTCCGACAAAACGCAAGCGTCGGCTTGAATCGCCTTTACGTTGGGCGTATGCATACGGTTTTTGTACTTTTGAATGAGCGCGACTCTGTGCGGATAGAGGTCGCACGCGGTGATTTTTCCGTGCGGACAAATCTCGCTCATATACATCGCTTTTCCGCCGGGGGCGGAACATATATCGAGAACTTGCGCCCCGTCCGTAACGTTCAAAGCCTGCACGGCGAGCATACTCGACGGCGATTGAAACGTCACGAGACCTTTGTCGAACATACGCTTCACGCAATCCGTCGCTTTGACGATATAGCCGCCGACGTCGCTCTTTTTGAACTCGACTTTGTTCTTTTTGAGCAAAAATTCAACGTCGATCGGCGTTGCCATACGGCTGTTTATGCGGATATGTTCGAGCGTATCGCTTTTTGCGGATATAATCTCGATCGCCTTTTCTTTGCCGTATTGCGCCACGAGTTTATCGCAAAACCATTTCGGTTTCGAATAGGTCACCGACAAATAGCAATCGTCGTTTTCGCTCGGAAGCGTAAACTTGTTGTCCGCAACTTTTTTGAGAACGGCGTTTACGAATCCACTCGCGCCGCCTTTACCGTTGGATTTTGCGACTTCCACGCACTCGCTGACGATTGCGAATTTCGGCACGTCCGTGAGACTAAGAAGCGCGTACGTTCCGATTTTCAAGAGCGTTTGCACGGATTTTTGCGGTTTTTTCTCGACGAGTTGATTGAGGATATACTCGATTTTCACGTTTTCTTCGAGCGTGCCGTACACGAGCCTTGTGGACATATCGCTCACGCGCTCGCCGAGGAACGCCATATTGCTGTACGTTCCCTCTTGAAACACTTTCGATAGTATTTTGTATGCGCTGTCGATATGTTTTCTCATACGTTCCTCAATGAAGTTTTCGTTTTATTCGTTACGCAATCTGATGCGCCTTTTCATTCGAATTTCGTGCCTATTTCGATGTTTCTTCCGAGCAAAAACGCGTTGTCGCTCATACGCTTTCCGCCTTCGAGTTGAATCTCTGAAAGTCTTACAACGCCGTCTGCGACCTTCACGAACAATCCCTCTTTCGCAGAGGATTTGACGACTTGTCCGAACTCGAAAGAATCTACGTTTTCTATGTTGCAATCCGCCTTTTCGACTTTGAACACTTTGAGCGTTTTGCCAAAAACGTGCGTAAACGCCGACGGCCACGGCGACATACCTCTAACGAAGCAATCGATTTGCCGAGCGGTTTTTGAAAAGTCGATATTGCCGTCCTCTTTGCTTATCATCGAGCAATGCGTCGCTTTACTTTCGTCTTGCGGCACGAACACGGCTTTTCCGCTTTCGACGAGGGATATTGCCTCGCAAATCGCCTCGCCGCCGAGAATCGCGAGTCTGTCGAACAACTCGCCCGCCGTTTCGTCTTTTCCGATAGGCGTTGCTTTTTCAAGCAAAATATCGCCTGCGTCAACCGCCTTTACCGTGCGCATAATGGTTATGCCGCTCTCAACGTCGCCGTTGATAATCGACCATTGAATGGGCGACGAACCTCTGTATTTAGGCAAAAGCGAAGCGTGTACGTTGAGCACGCCGAATTTCGGAATCGCCAAAAATCTTTCGCTCAAAATCTGACCGAACGCCGCGGTAACCACAATGTCGGGATTGAGATTTTCGATGTCCTCTATGCCCTCTCTCGACACTTTTTCGTACTGCAAAACGGGTATCGAAAGTTCTTGCGCCTTGACTTTGAGCGCAGAGGGTTTGAGTTGGTAGCCGCGCCCGACGGGTTTATCAAGTCCTGTAACCACTGCGGACACGGGATATACCGAATTAAGTTTTTCAAGCACCGTCGCCGAAAAATCGGGACTGCCCATAAACACGATTTTCATAACTTATTTCTTTGTTTTGCCTATTTATTTGCAGTTTATTGCGCTTTTTGCGTAACGTCGTTCAGTCTTGCTCGTCGAGCAGTTGTTTGCATTTCGACGTATACAAGATTCCGTCCAAGTGGTCGATTTCGTGACAAAACGCTCTTGCCGTAAAGCCTTCGACTCTGTATTTTTGTTCTTTGCCGAATCTATCGAGAGCGGTGACTTTAACCTTCATAGGACGGGTCACTTCGCCGTACTTTTTAGGCACGGACAAACAGCCTTCGAGCCCTGTTTGCTCGCCGCTTTGCGAAGTTATGACTGGGTTTACGAGTTCAAAATATCCGTCGTCGGTGTCAACCACGCACACACGCTTCAAAACCGCGACTTGCGGCGCGGCAAGACCTGCGCCGTTTGCGGCTCTGACGGTATCTTTCATATCGTCGAGCAAAGTCCAAAGTCTTTCGTCGAACTTGTCCACTTCTCTGCATTTTTTCGTCAAAATGGGGTCGGGCACTTTGACAATCAATCTTTTTGCCATACTTTATATCCTTCCGTGTTCAAATCAAACTTTGCGGATTGATTTCGACGAACACGTTGCATTTTTTCGATTTGTTTTGGTCGGCGATTTTGTATATTTCGCCGATGATATTCTCAAATTGTTGCGGCTCAATCCTCATCATCACTTGATAGCGGCAAAGACCGTTCATACGCGTGACGGGCGATTTGCTTGCGCCCAAGTACACGAATTTTCCGCTTTGCGACTGCAGATTCTGAACGGATTTATACACGTTTCTCGCCGCGTCCACCACGTCTTGCTCGTTTACGGACGACAAAAGCACGCGCACGACTTTCGTAAAAGGCGGAAATTTGGTCACCATTCTCGTGTTGATTTCCTTTTTCCAAAATCCTATGTAGTCGTACGTTCTTCCGAAGCGAAAAACGTAATGTTTCGGCGCGTAGGTTTGAAGAATGACTCTGCCCTCTTTTTCCGCTCTGCCCGCTCTGCCCGCAACTTGCGTAATGAGTTGGAACGTGCGCTCGCTCGAGCGATAATCGCTGAAATACAGCGCGGCGTCCGCTTCGAGAATACCAACGAGCGTGACGTTGCCGAAGTCGTGACCTTTTGCAATCATTTGCGTGCCGACGAGCACGTCCGCTTCCTTGTTGCCGAATGAGGAAAGAATCTTGAAATAACTGTCCTTTCTCACGGTCGTATCGTTGTCCATACGCAAGACTCTGACGCCGGGAATGAGATTTTTAAGTTCTTCGACAACCTTTTCCGTTCCGATTCTGCCTTGCTTTATCTCGTGACTGCCACAGTTTGGACACTTGGTCAAAGCGTGGTATCTGCGCCCGCAATAGTGGCATTTTAGTTCGTTGTCTTCCTTATGATAGGTCAACGAAATGTCGCAATCCTCGCACTTTGCTATATATCCGCATTCCTTACAGCGGATAAACGAGGCAAAGCCTCTGCGATTGAGAAAGAGCATAGCCTGCTCGCCTTTTGCGACGGTTTCCTTGAGAGCCTCTTGCAAAGCAAGAGAAAACAGACTGCGATTGCCTTGTCTGAACTCTGCCGTCATATCCACGATTTCCATTTCGGGAAGTTTGTGTTTGGATATTCTTTCGGGCAGCGATACGAGCCCGTACACGCCCTCGGTCGCTTTGAGATAGGTTTCCATATCGGGCGTAGCCGAACCGAGAATAAGCACGCAATCGTTTGCTTTTGCGCGGTATTCCGCAATAGTTTTCGTGTCGTAGCGCGGATTGGATTCCGACAAATAACTCGTGTCGTGTTCCTCGTCGATAATGATTGCGCCGATGTTTTCGAGCGGTGCGAATATTGCCGACCTTGCGCCTATTGCGATGTGCGCTTTGCCGGTTTTGAGTCTTTTCCACTCGTCGTAGCGTTCGCTTGCGTTAAGTCCGCTGTGAAGTATCGCAACGTCGTCGCCGAATCTTGCGCGGAACAATCCGAGCATTTGCGGCGTAAGCGAGATTTCGGGAACGAGCATAATCGCGGTTTTGCCTTTTGCAATCATACGCTCTATCACGCACTCGTACACTTCGGTTTTTCCGCTTCCCGTAACGCCGTGCAAAAGATACGTTCCTTTCGCGCCGCAAAGCGTTTCCACCGCGCTCGCCTGCATTTCGGTAAGAACGACGTGCTTTTTCTCTCTTTGCAGAGTTTTGAGCGGCGTTGAACGCTCGTGTACGTCGCTTTCGGTCACGACGCCTTTTTCACGCAATCCGTTTATTGCGCTAACGCCGAATTTCGCGTTCAAAAAACTCAAAAACTGCCCGCCGTTAGAGGCGATATAGTCGAGAGCATCTTGTTGCTTTTCCGCCCTCTTTCCAACTATTTCTTTGAGTTCGGCAAGCGTTCTCGAATCGTCGGCGGTGAGAAATTTCCTCGTATATTCGGGGTCTTTTTCCTCGCGTAGTTGTTGAGGAACGAACAAGCGCAAAACGTCGATATAGCGCAGATTGTACGTTTTGCGCATAAAGTTCATAAGTCCCAACTGTTCGGGACTTATGGGCGAATCGAGATATTGCGCTTTTTTAAGGTCTTGAAATTCCGACTTATCCTTTTTGCCGATAACAAAGCCGATAAGCCTCTTTTTTCCGAACTCGACAACGACTCTGCTGCCTATCGGCACGTCGTCGCCGATATAATCGAAAGTCCTGTCCACGTCGCTATTCGAGATGTTGACGATGACTTCCAGAATCATAGAGCGTTCACCTTGTCGAGAATGACGTCGGCAAGTTCTCTCTTGCTCACTTTTCCGCTTTCAAACTCGTTGCCGTCGTTGTCGATTATCGTTGCGACGTTGGTATCTACGTCAAATCCCGCGCCCTCGACGGTAACGTCGTTTGCGACCACGAGGTCGGCGTGCTTCTTTTTGAGTTTGCCTTTGGCGTTTTCAATCAGATTTTCGGTTTCGGCGGAAAATACGACGAGTTTTCTTTCGCCCTTCTTTTCGCCGAGCGTTTTTGCGATGTCGGGATTTTTGACGAGTTCGAGGGTCAGCGTGTCGCTCTTGACCTTTTGCGAAAACGTGTTTTTCACCTTGTAGTCGGCAGGTGCGGCTGCCATTATCGCAACGTCGCAAGAGTCGAACTCCGCATTGCAAGCGTCGAGCATTTCTTGCGTCGTGGTGACGTGAATTGCTTTTTCGACGCATTTTGGCACGTCAACCTTGACGTTTCCGTACACGAAAACGACGCTTCCGCCTCTGTCCGCAACCGCTTCGGCAAGTGCCTTGCCCATCTTTCCGCTCGAATGATTTGCGATGACTCGCACGCCGTCGATTTTTTCTTCCGTACCGCCCGATGTGATAAGCACGCGCTTATTTTCAAAATCCTGCACGGGCGTGAGATAGTCCACGATTGCCTTCACTATGTCGCAAGGCTCTGCCATACGCCCTTTTCCTACGTCGCCGCAAGCCAACAGCCCAACCGCCGAATCGCAAAAAAGTACGCCGCGCTCACGCAAAGTCTGCATATTCTTTTGCGTTGCAACGTCATCGTACATATTGCAATTCATCGCGGGACAAATGAGTTTTTGAGCGTTCGAGGCAAGATACGTCGTCGTGAGCATATCGTCCGCAATGCCCTCTGCAAACTTTGCGATGACGTTTGCCGTCGCAGGGGCAACCACCAAAATATCCGCTTTTTTTGCAAGGGATATATGGTTGATGTCAAATTCCTTGACAGGCTCGAAAGCGTTTGTGACGACGGCGGATTTTGCGAGCGTTTGGAAGGTCAAAGGCGTGACGAACTCGCGGGCATTATCAGTCATAATAACGTCCACGTTTGCGCCCGACTTCTTGAGCCTCGATACGATTTCGCACGCTTTGTAAACGGCGATACCGCCGCTTACGCCCAAAACCACGTTTTTTCCGTACAGCATAATAAGCCTCGTTTCAATCGAGATTGAAAAATCGTCGTAATACCGTTCGGATTAGTCGCGAACGATTTTGATTTTGTCTTCGTAGATTTCCTTGCAAGCGAGCGAAATGGGTTTCAAACCGCTCTTTTCAAGGTAACTGCTTTCGGTCGTTGCGAGTTCGCGCGCGCGTTTTGCAACGGCGACGGTAAGTGCGTATCTGCACTCTGCGTGTTTGATGAGTTTGTCGATGGGGGGATCGATCATCATAGTTTGTTTCCTCCGATTGAGTATGTAAATTTGTTTTGTTTTTATGTTTACGCTTTGTGAGCGAGTTTTTACGATGTTTTTTATTGCTCTGCTTATTTAAGTTCCGCCCTTCTTTTTTCGAGGTAGTTTACGATTTTGTCGGCGCAAACGTCTGCAACGTCGTTTATCACGACAAAGTCGTAGTACGGTATGCACTTTCTTTCAAACTCGATTTCGTCAAGGCGTTTTTTGAGAGAATCGGGCGTTTCGCTACCTCTGCCGATAAGGCGTTTTTTGAGTTCTTCGAGAGACGGCGGATTGATGAATATCGTCACGCAATCGGGATACACTTTTTTGATGTTCATTGCGCCCACGCTATTGATGTCGAGCAGCACGTCGAAGCCTTGATTGCGCTTCGTTTCCACTTCGCATTTGAGAGTGCCGTAGCAGTTTGTGAAAGTGCGGGTGTATTCCACAAATTCGTCGTTGTCGGCGCGCTTTACAAACTCGTCCTCGGTGATGAAATAGTAATCCACGCCCTCTTTTTCGCCGTTTCTCGGCTTTCTCGAAGTGCAGGACACCGAAAATCTCAGATTCGGCATCTTTTGGAACATTTTTGATATAACGGTACTTTTGCCCACGCCGCTGAATCCCGACACGACGATGAGCAATCCTTTGTTGTGCATAATCGTTTACCTTCCGGATTGAATATTCGTCATTCGACGTTTGCGGCTTGTTCGCGCATTTTTTCTATCTCGTTCTTGATTGCAAGAACTTCATTCGTGATTCGCATATCGTTTGCTTTCGAGCCTATAGTGTTGGTTTCTCTGTTGAACTCTTGTACGAGGAAGTCCATTTTGCGCCCGACGGGTTCGTTTGCCTCGAGAAGCGAGCGCATATTCGCGATATGAGTGGAAAGTCTCGTGATTTCCTCGTCTATTGCGCAATGGTCGGCGTAGAGCGCGACTTCGGTTGCGAGGCGTTGTTTGTCGATGAGCGACGGCTCGACCACTTCGGCGATTCGAGCGTTGAGATTGGCTCTGTAATCCTCAACCACTTTCGGCGCAAACTCTTTGATATGTTCGAGGCAATCTTTGATTGAATCGAGTTTCTTTACGAAATCGACCTTTTGCGATTGACCTTCTTTTTCACGCATAGATTTGAGATTTTCAAGCGCAAGATTCACTGCTTCGAGAGTCATTTCGCAAAGCAAATCCTCGTCCTCGACCGCTTCTTGTCTCGTCACTATGTCGCCGACTTTCAAGAGAGTCGAAACCGTCACGTCGTTTTCGAGTCCGGTGCCGTCCGTAAGTTTTTTAACAGCAGCAAGATAATTGTTTGCAAGTTCGAGATCCACCGTGTACGCGCCCTCGTCCGTCGACGATTGTTCATAGGTGAGATAAAGATCGACGTGACCTCTCGATATTGCCTTGGAAACGGCTTTTTTCAATTTGTCCTCCACGAACAAGAAGTTGCGAGGAAGTTTGAAATTACAATCCAAAAACCTGTGATTTACGGTTTTAATTTCGATGGTTATGGTCTTTCCGTCGCGTTTTGAAACGCCTTTGCCATACCCTGTCATACTGTGCATATACGCGCACCCGCCTAATAATTTTTTGATATTATATCACAAAGTTTATTCAAACACAACAAATTGCGCCAACAATATGACAAAAATAAAAAGGCACTTGTGCCTTTTTAAGTTGAAAAAACAATATTTTTCGAGTTTTAATCGAATTTAGGTTCAATCACAAACCGAGCATATTCTTGAAACGTTGTTCGTCGATTATCTCGATTCCGAGTTTTTGCGCCTTTTCGAGTTTCGAGCCCGCATCCTCGCCCGCAAGCACGAGGTTTACGGATTTCGACACCGAAGAGGCAACCTCGCCGCCGTTGTCCTCGATGAGTTTTGTCGCCTCGCCTCTCTTGTAGGTCGGAAGCGACCCGGTAAGCACGATTTTCATTCCGCTGAACACGCCTTGCTTTTCTTCGGATTCCTCGAACACGATACCGCTTTCAAGCAATCGTTTTACAAAATCCGCATTGTTAGAATCATGGAAATATTCAAAAATGTTGTTTGCAAGCACTTCGCCTATTCCGTCCACCGCGCCAAGATCGGCAAGCGTTGCGTTTTGCAAGTTTTCCAGCGTTCTAAACCTCTTAACCAAGTCTTTTGCAGTCTTTTTGCCTATGCCCTCTATTCCGAGCGCAAAGATGAATCTGTCAAGCGTCGTATGCTTCGATTTTTCAATCGCGCCGAGCAAATTGTCAATCTTTTTATCCCCGAAACCTTCCAGTCCGAAAAGGTCGGTTGCGGTGATATTCATCAAATCCACAGCGTCCTCGACGTGCGTTTCGTTGTACAAAAGTTCGGCGGTTTTCTCGCTGAATCCGTCGATATCCATTGCGTCTTTCGAGGCAAAATGGTCGAGTTTGGATATGATTTGCGGCGCGCAGTTGTCGCCCGTGCAGTACAAAAATGCGCCGACTTCCTTGACGGGTGCATGGCAAACGGGACATTCGGTGGGTTTTTCAATGGATTTTGCGTTCGGATTTTCGATTGCAACGCCCATAATTTCGGGAATGACGTCGTTTGAACGTCTCACAAACACCTTATCCCCTATTTTAACCTTCTTTTTGAGAATGTCGCCGTAATTGTTGAGGGTCGCCCTCGACACGGTTACGCCGCCTATATCAACCGGTTCGAGTATTGCGATAGGATTAAGTTTCGCGCTTCTCGACACTTGCCATTCCACGTCTTGCAAGGTCGTCGTCATCTCGTCTGCCTTGAACTTGTACGCAACCGCCCATTTTGGGAATTTTTCGGTGAATCCTATTTCTTCTCTCAACCTCACGTCGTTCACTTTGAACACTACGCCGTCGATCAGATAGTCGAGATTTTCACGTTTTTCGCCGGTTTTGTCGGCGTATTTCATAGCGGCTTGCGCATTGTCGACAACTTCGAAATCTCCTTCGGTTTCAAATCCTTCTTTCTTCAAAAATTCGCGCATTTCCGTTTGTGTTTCAAAGGTTTTGTCGCTGTATCCGATGTTATATGCAAAAAAGGACAGTCCGCGCTGTGCGGTGACTTCGGGATTGAGATTGCGGATTGCGCCCGCCGCGCCGTTTCTTGCGTTTTTGAGCGGCTCGCTTGCGGTCAAATTGTATTCGTTGAGCCTTGAAAGTCGTAAAATGCCCTCGCCCTGAATTTCGATTTTGCCCTTATAATCGATGGTCTTGGGCAGTTTTTTGATTGTATTCACTTGCGCCGTAACCACTTCGCCGACAATGCCGTTGCCTCTGGTTGACGCTTTGACGATTTTGCCGTTTTCGTACAAAATATTGAGCGTAAGCCCGTCGAATTTGTATTCGCAAGTGAGTTTTGGCAAATATCCGACCGCTTTCACAATACGGTTGCACCACTCGTAAAATTCTTCCTTTGATTGACACTTGTCAAGGCTGTAAAGGCGCAAAAGGTGCTTGGATTGCTCGAACTTACCTTTGGGTGCGCCGCCCACTCTGTGCGTGGGGCTCGTCGGCAAAGAATACCCTTCTTCACGTTCGAGGGCTCTCAACTCGTCATAGAGGCGGTCGTACTCGGCGTCCGAAACGACGGGTGCGTCTTCTTCGTAATACAATCTCGCCCACTCGTTGAGAGTTGCGATAAGTTCTTTCATTCTTGCAAGTTTGTCCATAACTTCCTATTTGTTGCCTTAATTTTGAAAGGCATACCCATTCAAACTTAACTTATAATTCGCTTATTGTCAATATCGCATTTATGCGTATGCGGATTTTCGAGTATCTGACCGCATTAATTCGCATTTTAGTTTGCAAATTTGCGATTTTCGCAATATACCGAAAAATGCGTTTTCACGCCGATTTTTTATCAGCCGTTTTCTTTTTTGTCTATGACTTTGAGGTTTGCCGCCGCGATTGCGAGCGAGAATCTCTTTACGCCCAAACCCTTAAACGCGATTGCCGCAATCTTGTCTTCGCCGTCGCCGCTCGTTTGAATTATGATACCGCGACCGAACTTGTTATGCTCGACGATTGTGTCCTTTTTGAATTGCGAATAGTCAACGTTCGAGGCTTTTTTCGGCGTTTCGAGAGTGGATTTTGAAAATCCGTTCGACAAATTCTTTTTGAACGCCGAAGTTTGCGGATTGTTCACGCCGAGTTTAATGCGGTCTTTGGTATCGAACGTAGGCGACGTATAATTGGAATTTGCGTAGCGCATAGAGGATTTGAATCCGCTCATTTCGCCCACGAAACGGCTTTTCGGCAAGTATTCCGTACGCCCGAAACGATAGCGTTGACGAGCGTTGAGAACAAACAATTTCTTTCTCGCGCGCGTTATTGCGACGTACATAAGTCGTCGCTCTTCCTCTACGTCGCCCGCCGTAATCGCTCTTTGCGTGGGGAAAATTCCGTCTTCGAGCGCAACGAGGAACACGTCGTCGAATTCGAGTCCTTTCACCGCGTGTATCGTGGCGATCGTGACGTAGTCGTCGCCACTCATTTCGTCCGTGTCCGAAACGAGCGCGACCGATTGCATAAAGTCGGATATGCTCGCACCATCGTTGTCCTGCTCGAATTGCTGAACCGCGGACACGAGTTCTTCGATGTTTTCGAGGCGGTTTGCGTCGTCGGGGTCTTGACTTTGGGAAAGCGCGGCTTCCAGTCCGCTTCGACGAATGACGTATTGCACGAACTCAACCGCCTGCATTTGCTTTGAGAATTGCACCAAATCCGTCGCTATTTGCGTAAACGGCGCAAGTTTTTTTGCGGTCGTCGGCGTGAGCCATTCGGGATTAAGAAGCACCGAAAACATAGTCGCGGACTTTGCTTTTGCAACGTCTTGCAACTCTTGTACTGCCGTGTTGCCTATGCCGCGCTTGGGATAGTTCACCACGCGCAGAATACTGTCGTTGTCGCTCGGATTTATTGCAAGGCGAACGTACGCCAAAGCGTCCTTGATTTCCTTGCGTTCGTAGAATCTAAAACCGCCGAAAACCTTGTACGGTATGCCGTGCAGATTAAATTCTTCTTCAAACTGACGAGTCACCGAGTTTGCGCGCACCAAAACCGCCATATCCTTGTAATTTTCGCCGTTTCTGTGCAACGTATTTATGGTTCTAGCGACATACGTCGCCTCGTCGCGGTCGTTGTACGCCTCATAGTACTCGATAGAATCCTCGTACTTTATCTCTGACCACAATGTCTTTTCGTTGCGGTTCGAGTTGTTTTTTATGACGTTGTTCGCCGCCTGCAAAATTGACGTAGTACTGCGGTAGTTCTGCTCGAGTTTGTAGACTTTTGCGTTCGGAAAATCCTTTGAAAAGTCGAGAATATTCTTGATTTCCGCGCCGCGCCAACTGTATATCGACTGGTCCTCGTCGCCCACGACAAACAAGTTGCCGTTGAGTTTCGAGAGCATTTTCACGATGTCGTATTGCAGTTTGTTTGTGTCTTGAAACTCGTCTACGCAGATATATTTGAATCGTCTTTGATATTTTTCCAAAACGTCCGGACACTCGCGGAACAGTTGCACGGTTTTGAGAAGCAAATCGTCGAAATCCATACAGTTGCAGTTTTTGAGTTCCTGCTCGTATCTCGAATAAATTTGGAAGATATTATACGCGTCGTTATCGTCGTTTTTTATCGCGTCGTAATAGACTTCGGGCGACATATCGAGAGTTTTTGCGCGCGAGATATGCCAAAGGTAATCACCCTTGTTTTTCGGGTCCGCTTGCGGATAATCCTGCAAAACGCGCTTTACGACTCTCTCGCTTTCGAGGTCGGTGTAAATGGTAAAATCTTTGGTATACCCTATTCTATCCGCGTCAAATCGCAAAATACGCGCGCACATCGAGTGGAAAGTGCTTGTCCACACGCTCTGCGAGCCGAGATATTTTTCGATACGTTCTTTCATTTCGTTAGCGGCTTTGTTGGTAAAGGTGATTGCCAAAATATTGTACGGATCTACGCCGTTTTCGATGAGATGGCACACTCTTGCCGTAAGCACGCGAGTTTTTCCGCTTCCCGCGCCTGCGATAACCAAAACCGCGCCTTCGGTGTCGTTGACGGCGGCTAATTGTTGGGGATTGAGATTAAAGTTGTTCATAGCGAGCGCCTTTGCGACTTTTCGCCGCATTTTAACTACAATCACTATACCACATATTGTGGAGTTTATCAATTTTTTCAAGAAAATAGCACAAAAATTGTCGGAAAAAATGCGTTTGTATTATTGATTTAATAAATCAAATATGATATTCTATTCATAACTTGGATTATAGAGGGATTTTTTATGCGAAAATTCTTCTGTTTTCCGTGCGGAGGAATTTATTTTTATGGTAAATTTTGATAAAATCGAGTTTCTTGAAAGCGAAATCGTGGACGACGACCCCACCGCCCCCGTAGGCACTTTGGTACATATCACCGAAGACGGAAAAGTCGAACCCGTCGAGCAAAAACAAGACGTTCAAGCCGTCAAATCCGACGTTCAAGACGAACCTCAAACCGAAGCCGTCGAGCAACCCGTTGAAGAACTCTCGCAAGAACCCGAAACCGAGGATTTGCCCGAAGTTGTCGAGCAACCCGTTGAAGAACTCTCGCAAGAGCCCGAAACCGAGGATTTGCCC
>DKCG01000001.1 GCA_002449145.1 Christensenella sp. UBA6880
AACGAACTAGCGATTGCTACGAAGTCAATCGCGTCAGTGTTGTCCCCCGCTACGCGGTCGCCGTGGGTTCCCTCAAAGTATGCAGAGGGGGAACGGCGATAGGGAAAACACCTGAGGAAAGGGGAAACTTTTATTTTTTGATTCGTGTTTGTAAAAAGGTATGTGGTAGAGGTATATTTAATAAATGATTTCCTATTTAATTTCAAACAAATCGTTCGGGGTTATATCGAGTCTTTTGCAAAGATAAATGATTTTTTCGTAATCGAGTTCGATTTTTCCCGTTTCGTATTCGCTGTAATCGGGTTGGTATTTTCCGAGTTCGTCGGCAATTTGTTTTTGCGTAAGCCCCATCGCTTTTCGTGCCGATTTAAGATTGTTTCCAACAATTTTTCTTATGTCCATTTTTCTGCTCATAGATAGTATTTGGATAAAATATAGTAAAAATTCCATATTTGGTATTGACATATAGGAATAAATCCTATAAAATCAATTGGTGAACGGAGGCAATAAAATGGATAAATTTGACATAGCGGGGAAAATTTTTTCAGTAATTTTTGTAATCGGTGCTATTGTGGCGATTGTTGTCGGAATTACCTTAGGGGGAAACAAGAGTTCCGGTTCTAGTTCTAATTCTAGTTCTTCATCTAGTGTAAGTTGCTATGCTTGTGGTGGTAAGGCAACTAAAAAATGGCGTGATGGACGTTGGTATTGCGACCGTTGTTATGCTTATTGTGAAACTATTTGGGAGGGCTCGCATTGAGTATTGAGTTGTATGGCGCCAAAAAATATGGTTGTATCGGGGGAATGTGCCGGTTCGTTTGTCGGATTGTCAACAAGTCCAGATGGATGCAGAAAAGGAATTTCAATTTATAGCGGCGGTAAAAATATTTTTATTGAACGAGAATACATAGACTATTGGGTTCTTACAAATACTTTTGTAGATAAAAATAGTGCCGTCGCAAGAGGAGCGATTGGTTTTGCTTTATTTGGTGGAATTGGATTGTTAGGATCTGCAACTGCAAAAAAAATATATCAAATACGGATTTTTTGGAAAATTGATCTAGGACCATCACTTATTGAAGTTGATGAATCAATTTATAATAGAATTGTGGAAGAATACTATTAATTAATATAGTTTCGATATAATAGCGGGCATTGCCGCAAGGCAAGGCCCGCTATTATATGTTATTTTTGGGGCGTTTTGACGTTTACGAAGCCTTGCGCGGCTTTGCAAAGCGGACATTCTTTCCAAGCCTCTTTCGACGAGGATTCGTAGCCGCAACCCGAGCAACGCCACGTCGTGGATTTCTCTTTTTTGTAGAGCGTGTCGTTTTTGAGTTGATTGTGCAAGTCCTCGAAGGTTTTTTTGTGCTGTTTTTCGACGTCGGCAAGCATTTTGAAAGTGTTTGCGATGTTCTCGAAGCCTTCCGAGCGCGCCGTTTTTTCAAAGGATTTGTACAGTTTGATTTCGGTTTCGTGGTCTTCGGCGGCGAGTTTGAAGTTGTCCGTCAAATTCCACTTTTCCTTGAAAGGATAGCCTGCGGTTATGTCGATGTTGTCGATTTGCTCTTTGCTCGATTGCTGAATGAGGGTGTACAAGAGTCTTGCGTGGTTAAATTCGTTGTACGCGATTTTGTCCACCACTTCGGCGAGGGCGTTGTAGCCTTGATTGCGCGCGCCGTATTCGATAAACTGATATCTTACGTACGCTTGCGTTTCGCCGACGTACGCGCGTGCGAGATTTTGATAGGTTTTGCTGTCTTGAAGTTTCATATGCTTCTCCTTCTTTTTTGAATTATGCAAGGATTATTGCAATTTTCGCGGCGTTTTATTCGGATTTTTGACCGCAAAACGCAATATTTTCATTTGCAATCAAAATGCGCAAAAGTCTTTTAATATCCGCGCGGAAGTGGTATCATTATATAGAAATAAAGTTTGGCGACTTCGGTTGCAGAAGGAGTTATATATATGAGCGATTGCACTCACGATTGCGGTTCTTGCGGAAGGGACTGCTCGTCAAGAATTACGTTTGAAAAGCAAAATCCGCTTTCCAACGTGAAAAAAGTTATAGGCATCGTCAGCGGAAAGGGCGGCGTAGGCAAGTCTCTCGTCACGTCGTTGCTTGCCGTGGGCAAGGCAAGAGAGGGCAAAAACGTGGCGATTTTGGACGCGGACATCACGGGTCCGTCCATACCTCGCGCTTTCGGGATCAGAGGCACGGTCGAGGGCGACGCCAACGGAATTTATCCGCGTTTGAGCAATTCGGGCATAAAAATCGTTTCGTCCAACTTGCTTTTGGACGACGAAACCGACCCCGTGATATGGCGCGGTCCTGTCATTGCGGGGATGGTCAAGCAGTTTTGGACGGACGTCGTTTGGGACGACGTGGACTTTATGTTTGTGGATATGCCTCCGGGAACGGGCGACGTACCTCTTACGGTGTTCCAATCCATCAAACTCGACGGCATAATCATCGTCACCTCGCCGCAAGACCTCGTGTCAATGATTGTCGAAAAAGCCGTGAAAATGGCAAACAAAATGAATATCCGCATTTACGGCGTCGTCGAAAATATGAGTTATATCGTATGCCCCGATTGCGGAAAGCATATCGAGATTTTCGGTTCGGGCAAGGTTGACAAAGTGGCAAAGGATTTCGACCTCAAAGTGCTCGGCAAGTTGCCTATGGACCAAAGAGTTGCGTTTGCCGTAGACAACGGCGACGTTGAGATTTTGAGCACGGACGGACTCAAAGCCGCTTTAGATGAGATTGAAAACTAAAACCGTTTCGCAGACGGAACGCGAGCCGCAAGGCGGCGAGCCATTGCTCAAACGGCGTTGCGGTGAAAGCAACAAACAATGTATTTTGCTTAACACCGCACTTGTTTTCGCAATCACTAACCGCGCAAGCCCTATTTGCTCTCAAAATAAGACGGGTAAAAACTCAAACCGCAATTCCGCGCTAGTGCTTGCTTGGTGTGTGCGCACTTTGTGCGCAACCGGAAAATTTGAACGGCGGTTGGGCGCGACGCGTTAAACAACACATTCAGTGAATGTGTTGTAGCCAA
>DKCG01000024.1:0-9737 GCA_002449145.1 Christensenella sp. UBA6880
AGGCTGGTGGATTTTTATTAAATTCACAAAAATATTAAATAATCGTCACAATGCTTTTGGGGTAAGGGGCAAAGCCCCTTCCTCAATTATTCATTATTCATTATTAATTATTCATTAAAAAAGGCGCTCGCAGATGCGAGCATCTTTATATAGAATGTTTTTTGATTTTTTTCAAATTTGTATTGACAATAACGAAAGGTTTTGCTATAACATATGCAAATGAATCGCAAATGTTATCGAGGCACGATTTGAAAGATTATACGACAAAACAGAGAAAACTCATATTGGATGCACTCGCTGACAGTGATTATATGACTGCAGAGGACATATTTGTCGCATTGAAAAACGACGGCGTAAGCATAAGCACCGTATATAGAAATCTCGACAAACTTGTTCAAACCAACCGCGTTGTTCGTGAATTGTCAAAAGACGGCAGCAAGTCGTTGTATCGACTTAACAAAACCGCTTTTTGTTCGGGACATTTGCATTTGGTGTGCAGTCGTTGCGGCAGTGTAATTCACATCAGCGACAACGATACAAGCAAACTCGGCGATTCCGTTATGAGCAAATACGGGTTTTCGATAGACGAGCAAAGTTCTTTTATAACGGGACTTTGCCAAAAATGTAAGGACTTATAAAAAGAGGGCAAACAAATGTTGCGTAAGCGCAAGATGTTAATAATCGCTTTGATCGCGTTTTTTATCGTGGCGTTTTTGTTTGCGTCTTTGTTTTCTCAAATAGAGCACGATCACGATTGCACCGGCGACGATTGTCCGATATGCGCGGTGTTGCACTTTGTGCAAGACTTTTTGTCGAGCATCAAACGTCCCGACAGTTTAATTGCGCTGTTTATTCTTTTTGTCGCGTCTGCTTTTGCATTGTCTGAAACCGGACAACGCACAAGCAGTGTCGTGACCCCTGTTTCTTTGAACGACGTATTGACATTTTAATATAATCTTTAGCAAGGCATAACCGAAATCATCGGTTGTTTTGACGTACGGAAATTCTCTGGAAAGAGAAGGTTCTGTGTGTTTGCCTTGCATTTTTTTATAAAAAATTCGAAGGAGATGTAAATATGAAAAAATCAAATGTAATAAAAGTAAAAATCTTTATAGCAATTTTGACAATATGCGTGGTTGCAATCGGTTGTTTGGGACTCGTTGCGTGCGACAAGACAAAAGACGACGGCAAACTTTCTATCGTCTGCACGATTTTCCCCGAATACGATTGGACAAAACAAATCCTCGGCGATGAAGCGAAGAATGTCGATTTGACTTTGCTTTTGGACGACGGCGTGGATTTGCACAGTTATCAACCGTCCGTTGAGGATATTGCAAAAATATCGACCTGCGATTTGTTTATATACGTCGGCGGCGAGTCAGACGAGTGGGTTGACAAGGCTCTTGAAAACGCAACCAACAAAGATATGAAAGTTATCAATTTGCTCGAAGTTTTGGGCGAAAAGGTAAAAAACGAAGAAACAGTTGAAGGAATGGAAGGCGAGCACGAACACGAGCACGAAGAAGAACACGAGGAAGAAAAAGAGGAAGAAAAAGACGAACACGTTTGGCTTTCCTTGAAAAACGCTTCGATTCTTTGTGACAAAATCGCGTCTGACTTAAAGGCTCTCGATAGTAAAAATGCAGAGAAATACGACAAAAACCTTGCCGAATACAAAAGCAGCCTTTCCGAACTCGACGGCGAATACGCATCTGCAGTGAAGAACGCAAAATATAACACGCTTGTTTTCGGCGATAGATTCCCGTTCCGTTATCTTGTCGACGACTACAATTTGAAGTATTATGCGGCGTTTGTCGGTTGCTCTGCCGAAACGGAAGCAAGTTTCGAAACCATAGCGTTTCTTGCGGGCAAAGTGGACGAATTGTCGTTGCCGGCAATCTGCACGATAGAGGGCGCAAAACACGAGATTGCAAAAACCGTGAAAGACAATACAAAAACAAAAGACCAAAAGATAGTAACGTTCGATTCTATGCAATCGACGACTTCGCAAGACATTGCAAACGGTGAAACGTACTTGTCTGCGATGAGAGGAAATTTGAACTCGCTCAAAACCGCATTGGGCGAATAAGAGGCGAATTATGGCTGAACTCGTATGCCGAAACCTTTCTGTCGGATATGACGGAAAAGCGGTGGCGGAAAATATCGATTTAACAATCGAAAAAGGCGATTATCTTTTTGTCGTCGGCGAAAACGGCGCAGGAAAAAGCACGTTTATGAAGACGCTTTTAGGATTGCTTAAACCCGTTTCGGGCAATGTCGTTTTTGACGGTGTGAAGCAAAAAGAAATAGGATATGTGCCACAGCAAACTAGCGCACAAAAGGATTTTCCCGCTTCAGTTTATGAAATCGTGCTTTCCGGTTGCCTTTCGGGATGCGGGTTCAGACCGTTTTATTCAAAAGCGCAAAAGGATTTCGCTCGCAAAAATATGGAATTGCTCGGAATATCCGATTTGGCAAAAAAGTGCTATCGAGAACTGTCGGGCGGGCAGCAACAAAGGGTTCTTCTTGCTCGCGCTTTATGCGCCGCAGACAAGATGCTTCTTCTCGATGAGCCCGTTGCGGGACTCGACCCCATCGCGACGCAGGATTTGTATGACATAGTAAGAAAATTGAATGAGGAAAACGGTATGACGATTATAATGATTTCTCACGATATTTCGGCTGCGTTAAAGAATGCAAAGCACGTTCTTTATGTCGGCAAGCCTTGTTATTACGCTACGGCGGACGAATTCAAGCACAGCGAATTTTGCAAGAATGCAATCGAGGATTAAGACTGTGGACGCATTTGAGAAACTTTCGACTTATTTTCAGTTTCCGTTTGTGCAATATGCGCTCATCGTCGGCGTTTTGATTGCATTGTGCGCATCCCTTTTCGGCGCAACGCTCGTATTAAAACGGTTTTCGTATATAGGCGACGGATTGTCGCACGTTGCATTCGGCGCAATAGCCATTGCCGGAGTCGTCGGACTCACAAACGATATGCTAATAGTTATGCCTGTTACGATAGTGGCGGCAATAATCCTATTGAGGGTAGGGCAAAATGCAAAAATTAAGGGTGACGCACTGATAGCAATGATTTCCGTAGGCTCGCTTGCCATAGGTTACTTGTTGATGAACATATTTTCCACGTCAGCAAACCTTTCGGGCGACGTGTGTAGCACGCTGTTCGGTTCGACGTCTATTCTTACACTGTCAAAAAGCGAAGTATGGCTGTGTTTCGGTCTTTCGATTTTCGTCGTGCTGTTTTTTGTGTTTGCATACAACAGGCTTTTTGCGGTGACGTTCGACGAAACGTTTGCAAAAGCAACGGGAAGAAAGGTGGAAGTTTACAACCTTGTGATAGCCATAATAATTGCGGTTATCATTGTGCTTGCGATGAATCTTGTCGGGTCTCTTTTAATATCCGCACTGATAATTTTTCCCGCGCTGTCGGCAATGCGGATATTCAAAAGTTTCAAGTCGGTTGTCATATGCTCGGCTTGCGTATCCGTCGTATGCGCCGTGCTCGGCATATTGATTTCAATCGTCTACGGAACGCCGGTCGGTTCGACTATTGTAGCAGCCGATATTGCATGCTTCGTTTTGTTCTACGCAATAGGATTCGTGTCAAGAAAATTTACAAGGTCAAAGGTGTGATTATGTCAATGAAAAGAAACGGTAACAGTGTAACAAAAAAAATCGTAGGAATTGCTGCCTGCATTATAGTTGCGACGATGTGTTTGAGTTGTTTTGCCGCGTGCGGTGAAAACACAATCGCATCGGAAGAAGTCGACGTGGATTTGAGCGTGTTAAATTCAACTATGGTCTATGCAAAAGTGTATGACATCGTGACAAATCCAACCGCCTACCTCGACAAAACGATAAAGGCAAAAGGAAGCTACGACACGAGTTATTATTCGCCGACCCAAAAATATTATAACTATGTAGTTATACAAGATGCGACCGCTTGCTGTGCGCAAGGTTTAGAGTTCGAGTGTTCTGCCGCAAATTATCCGACCAGAGGTACGGAAATCGAAATTGTAGGTGTGTTTAAGAGCTATGAAGAACTCGGAATAACGTATTATTACATTCAGGCAAGCACCTTGACAGTCAATCCGTAAAACGAAAACGCTCGCATTTGCGAGCGTCTTTACGTATGCACGTAGTGAATATTATTTCTTTTCAGGTGCGGACAGAGTCCACCCAAAATTATTAATTATTAATTATTCATTATTCATTATTCATTATTAATTAAAAAGCACTCGCATTTGCGAGTGCCTTTCATTTTTACTTGTTTGCGTTGAGAATCGCAAAACTCTTTTTGTTTTGTTTGTACAAAGATTTGAACACCTCAAAGCCCTTGTCGTAAACTTTCTCTTTCAACTCAAAGTTGGGGTTAAACGTCTTTTTTGCGGGGATAAACTTCTTTATCTCGTCAAAAGAGGGGATAATGCCCAAACCTACGCCGACGCACGCCGCCGCACCCACCGCGCCGATGTTTTGCGGATTGTCAACGGTTTCGATGACGTGACCCGTGATGTCTGCAAGCACTTGGCAAGTGAAGTCGGAAAGCGCGCCGCCACCGACGAATCTGATGACGTCGGACGGTTTGACTTTCTTTGCGGACGCTTCGAGCATCCAACGTTTGTGATAGCAAATGCCTTCCAACACCGCGCGGATAAGTTCGGTCTTGCCCGTTTCGAGACTGATGTTGAAGAACATACCTCTCGCGTTGGGATCTTCAAACGGACAACGGTTGCCGTGAAGCCACGGCGTGAAGATGACACCGCCGCTTCCAGCGGGAATGTCGTCCACGATTGAAGTCATGTACGAGAAAAGGCTGAGATACTTGCTTTCGATGTCGTCGGTGATGTGTTTCTTTTGGATATAGATTCCGCACTCGTCGAGGGCGATGTGGTCCTTGACCCATTCAAAGCATTTGCCTGACGTTTCGAGTTCGGCAAAGTAGTTGTATCTGCCGGGTTGCGCCGCAACGACCGCCGCAATCATCGACGTTACGTCAACGGTGGGTTTGTCGGTGATTGTGCCGACCCAGCCCGACGTGCCGCTGTAAATGTGCGTGTCGCCGAGTCCCGTCGAGCCTGCGCCTACGCCGATAAGGTTTGCGTCCATACCGCCACCGTACACCTTGATGCCTTTGACGAGTCCGAGTGCCTCTGCCGCTTTTTCGGTGAGAGTGCCTGCACATTCGGTGGATTCGATAAGCCTCGGCATATGCTTGATGTTTATGCCGAACATCTTGCACATAGACTTGCTTATGCACTTGTTTTTGAGGTCGTACAGCATAGTGCCGAACGCCGAGTCGTGCGTGAGCACGAATTCGTCCGTCATACGCGCGATAAGATATTCCTTGACGTCGAGCCATTTATATACGCGTGCAAAGTTATCGGATTCGTTGTTTTTGAGCCAGAGATATTTCCAAAGCGGGTCTTTTACGCTGAGCGGGGCGGCACCGGTTATCGCAAGAGATTTGAGAAGTCTGAATACGTTTGCGCCTTCGATTTGAAGCCCGAATTTGAGCCCTTCCTTGATTTCTTTCGTTGCGCGCTGATCCATATAACTGAAAGCGCGATGTACGGGCACGCCGTCGCGATCTACGAGCACCAAGCCTTGCGCTTGCGAGCAGAAAGATATACCTTCGACTTGTTCGGGCTTGACGGACGAGTTTTCAAAAATGCGACGAGTGGTCGCTTTCATAGCGTCCCACCATTCTTCGGGGTCTTGTTCCGCTCCGCCTCCGGGAAGAACGTAAAGTTGATAGCCTTGCGACGCAGCCGAAATAATCCTGATGTTCTTGTCGATTTCGATAAGACAAGTTTTGATGCCTGTTGTGCCTACATCGTAGGCGAGAACGTAATTGCCCATATTCCACCTTATATATAAGATATATATAGTATAACACACGCAAAAAATCGTGTAAATAGACTATTTGTCAAATATTTGAAAAAATAATACAACGAACGGAATTTGTATGACTTTTTGGCGGTTTGACAGTGAAAAGAGGCGATTTCAGTGCCGAAAAACAGTCGTTTTGGGATAAAAATCAATCAATATCGATAAAATTGAAACGAAAGCAATCGATTGAAAGCGTAAAAGTATTTTGAATGGATTTTTGCGGATTATTTTGCGAGTTTTGCGGCTTTAAGCGCAAGCACTATCGGCGGCGTAACGAGCGAGAACGAAACCACCTCGACGGCAAAGTTCACGCCGAACCACGCAAGCACGTATTCGACCGTAACGACGGTGTTTTGCGCAATGGACGTGCCGTTGAAAAACAATAGGGTGAATATCGCAACGAACAGCGTGTTGGTGACGACGCCGAGTGCGGCGGAAAACGCATATATAAACTGATTGGTCAATATCTCGCGCCCCTCTTTTTTCTTGTCGGAATCGCGATTTTTTGCGGCGTTGCTTTTTGATTTTGCGCTCTCGTTTGCCGTGTTTTCGAGGGAAGAATCGAGGGTGTTCTCATATGCGGTTTGGCGCATATATTCGTAATTGCACGTGCGTTTCATACGCGCGTAAAACGCGCATTTTTGAAGTCCGTATCTCGTGAAATAGCAAACCACAGCAATGAGCACTCTCGGCACTATGCAGACGAGCGGATTTTGAAAAATCGGCGCGACGGGGGAAGCGGCTTTCGTGGTGAACCATGCAATATAGTTGACAAGCCCCATCATAATTCCCATTGCGAGCGAGGTTCTGAAAGAAGCGACTTGCGCAAGGATAATCGTCGGCAAAATCATAAGCGCAAGGGTTATCGTGCCGAACTGAACGGGGACGAAACAAAAGATTATCGTCAGCGCGAGCATAAGCGCGAGTAGAGTGATATTCTTGATGTTTTCAAGTCTTTTGCTTTGCATAATAACCTTAAACTTTTTATTTGCCGATTCGTTTGATAAATTGATTATATGCTCTTGCGCCGTCTTTGTCAAACTTATATGAGGGCGTAGTTTCTCGATTGCGAGCGATTCGCTTACGATTGCAAAACGCAACGTTTATATATTCAAAACGCAATAATAAAACCGCTTTTTCGACGATAAAAGTTTTGACGTTTTTCGACGGCATAAGAAATATTAGTGCTTTTTGCGCACCGAAAAAGAAAAATTCCGCACGACGAATTTGCTAAAATTGCGGTATGAAAAACCATATACTCACCGCCAAAAGAAAAGTGTTTCCCACCTTCGATTTGAAGATGAGCGCAAAAACGGCAGTTGCGTTCACCCTCGAAGGTCTTGCGTTATTCTTGTTTGCGAGCGTGCCGTCTTTCGGGTTTGCGTTTTCGCTCGCGCTGTTTTGCGCCCTCGTTTTCGCACGGCAAAACATACTTGCCGTATCGCCTTGCTTTATCGTCGCAAACGTCGTTTTCACGCCCGACTGGCGTATGCTTCTGTATGCTCTCGCCCCCGTCGTGATACTCGTTGCGCTGTATGCGATTTTCTACAAATTCCGCAAAAACGTGCCTCTTTGGTCGATTGCCCTTTGCGCGCTTGTCGGTATGATTCCGTACGTTGCGTGCGGTTGCGTTTTCGGCAGCGATTATTTAAGATTCGGGCTGTCGGCGTTGTTTGCCGTAGTGACGACATTTTGCTTCGGCATTTGCGCGTATGCGGTGTTCGTGCGTTCGATTCTGCACAAGGCAACCGTTGACGAACTCATTTGCGGCGGCATAACTCTCGCCGTCACGGGTTACGCGCTGTCGGGCGTTGGCGGCTACGGCTTTTACGCATACGGCGCGGCGCTGTCTTTTTGCGTGCTGTTCTGCTCGGTTTGCTTCAAGCCGCAAACGACGCTTTTCGTCGGGATATTGCTCGGCGCGGGTATGAGCGTTGCAAGGTGGAATATGACCTATCTCGGCGCGGCGGTCGCGCTCGCAACGGCGGCGGTTGCGTTTTCGCCGTTCACAAAGTGGTCGTCCGCTCTTGCAATCGTCGCAATCGAGGGCATAGAGTGGTTGCTCGACGCATATTCGGGCACGGGGTGGCAATCGCTTGTTATGTGCGCCGTCGGCGTGATTTGCGCGCTGTGTATCCCCTCGTCCGTAACCACCAAAATCAAAGGACTTGCGAAAGGGGACAACCGCAGAGCGTACACGGGCGTAGTGAACAGACGAGGCAGAGAACTCGCCGCAAGGCTATCGTCCGCTTCCGATGTGTTTTACGATATGTCCAAAAATCTCGAACAAGTTGCGCAAAACTCGTCCGAGTGTTCCCCCGACAAACTCGCAAAAGAGGTTGCGAAAAGTTTTTGCGGACGTTGCCGCGACAGAGAGATATGTTTCACCGCGCTCGGCTCGGATACGGCAAGCGTACTCTTGCCTATGGCGGACGCGGCGGTCAACAGAGGCAAGGTTACAATCCTCGATATGCCGCCGTTTGTGACGAGCAGATGCTCGAATATGCACTCGCTCGCCTCTGCGATAAACACGAGTGCCGAAGCGTACAAAAAGAGAATGAGCGAGGCAAAGAGCCTCGTTGCGTGCAAAAGTCTGATGTCGGAGCAGTTTGCGGGGGTTTCGCTCGTTTTAGATTCGCTTGCGACCTCTTGCGCCGAACAAGTCAATTTTGCTTCCGACGACGTGGAATTTCTGAAAAGCGAACTTCTCAAACACAACGTCGTGGCAAGCGAAATCGTGATATGCGGCGAAGGCTCGAAATCGAGCGCGACGTTGCTCGTCAGAAGTTCGGACGCACAAAAAGCCGTCGTTGCAAAAATCGTATCTAAACATCTCGGCTGCAAAATGGAAGTGTCCAAAATTCAGGACAAAGGCTCGCAAAAAGCGATGTATCTCGACTGCGCGCCCGTTTACGAAGTGGCGTTCGGCACTGCGCAGAAAAGATACGGCGAGGAAAGCGAAAGCGGCGACACCGTAAGCGTGCTTTGTCCGTCGAGAACTCGCCGACTTTTCGCCATTTGCGACGGTATGGGACACGGAAGCAATGCAAGCAAAACCAGCAAAAACGCCGTGCGTATGATTGAAAGTTTCTACCGTGCGGGCATAGATTCGGGTATAATTTTGAGCCTTGCAAACAAGTTGCTAAAAATAGGCGCGGAAGATATGTTTTCCTCTCTCGACATAGCGGTGCTCGATATGCAATCGGGCGGTCTCGACGTCGTGAAACTCGGCTCGGCAAGCAGTTTCATCATTCGCAAAGAAAACATCGAAATGCTCACTTGCACTTGCGCGCCAATAGGAATCGTAGACGACGTAGAGAGCATAACGTCGCGCTATCAACTTTTCGACGGGGATATGCTGCTTATGATGAGCGACGGCGTGTTCGACGTGCTCGACGGTTCGGGCGTTTGCGAGGCGATTGACGAAATTGACACGCAAAATCCCCAAACGCTTGCCGACGCAATCCTCGAAAAAGCACTGCAAAAGGGCGCAAACGACGACTGCACCGTGCTCGCAATGCGGCTTTTTATGGTGTGATTTTTCGTACGTGCGCAGCAACGCCGCGAAAAAATTAATAATTAATAATGAATAATTAATAATTGCGGAAGGCGAAGCCTTAATCTGAATACTTATTCGAAGGCTACTTGTACACGGGATGTGCATATTCGCAGACGGAATTGGAGCCGCAAGGCGGCGACCGTAGCGAGCGTCGAGCTTGACGATTAGTACGAGAATGCGTGGCATTCTGTTGCGAAGCCGCCACGCAGACGAAGTGGCATAATGAGAAAAATGTCCTTATCTATGCGAGCACCGAGTGTTG
>DKCG01000024.1:9825-84758 GCA_002449145.1 Christensenella sp. UBA6880
GTGAGGAAGGGGGAAATTTTAAATTTTAAGTGTTTTGTAGAGCAAGAACAAATTCCCGCTGATGGGTGACATAATGTGTTGTGTTTTTTGCCCGTTTGCTGTATAATTGCCGTATGGCAAACGATATTCAAATAAATTTGAATAAGTTTTTTGAAAATCCGTCTTTTTCGGGCAAGAGAATAGGCGTTGCGCTCAGCGGCGGCAGAGATTCCGTCGCGCTTGCCTATGCGCTCAAAACGGCGGATATTCCTTTGATTGCAATCAACGTCGAACACGGAATAAGAGGCGAAAACAGCCTCAAAGACAGCAAATTCGCCAAAGATTTTTGCAAAAAATACGACATTCCGCTGCTTTGTTTTTCGCTTGACGTGCCGTCGTTTTGCGAGGAAAACGGTTACACGACAGAGCAGGGCGCGCGCATTTTGCGATACGAGATTTTCGACAAGGTTCTTGACGAGGGCAAATGCGACTATATCGCGCTTGCGCACCACGCCGACGACCAAGCGGAAACGATTTTTATGCGCATAATCCGCGGCACGGGCGTGAGAGGTCTTTGCGGTATGAAAGAGGTGAACGGCCGCTATATTCGTCCGCTTCTCAACTGCACGAGAGAGGATATAAACGCTTTCGTCGAGCAAAACTCGCTTCCGTTCGTCGAGGACGAAACCAACGCCGATACGGCGTACACCCGCAATTTTATCCGCGCCGAACTTTCAAGAATCAAGGAAAAATTCCCGTATCTTTGCACGTCGGTGTCGAGGCTTTGCCAAAACGCAAACGAAGTTTGCGACTATATCGACCAAAACACGCCGAGTTTGAAACTCGAAGACGGCGAAGTCAAGGTGAGCGTCAAATATATGGACGGCTCGCTCGAAGGCAAGGAACTCGTGCTTAAAGCGGCAAAACTTCTCGGCGTTTGTCAGGACATAGAGCAACGCCATTTTCCGCTCGTGTTCGACCTCGCAAAAGCACAAAACGGAAAAAGAATAGAACTTACGCACGGAATGTGTGTGCATAAAGAGGGCGAAAACCTCGTTTTTTCAAGACAAAATCCAACTTGCGCTAATGCAATCGATATGCCTAAAACAAAGTTCGAGGTGCGGGATTTCGACGACTTCGGCGTGTCTGTTAAGCGCTCGGACAGAAAAGAATACGAGGCGCAAAAGGGCAAGGGCGCGCTTTTTATAGACGGCGACAAAGTGGCGAAAAACGCTGTGTTGAGATACAGAAAAGACGGCGATTTTATTGAAAAATTCGGCGGCGGGTCAAAGAGCATAGGTGACTTTTTTACGGACAAGAAAGTGCCGCTGCGGAAAAGAGATTCGCTCGTGTTGCTTGCGTCGGGCAACGAGGTTTTGGCAGTCTTCGGTTTGGAAATTTCCAAAAAGGTCGCAATCGACGAAGATACGAAAAACGTATTGAAACTTGCGAAAAAATAATCGGGTGTACCGAAAACGCACCAAAGAAATCATTATTATGGGGTATAGAAAAATGTACGGCAAAGAAATCAAAAAAGTTCTTATCGAACGTCAAGACATCGCAAAAAGAGTGAGCGAACTCGGAAAGCAAATTTCAAACGACTATAAGGGCGAATCCGTCACGCTCGTTTGCACTTTAAGAGGCGCAAGCATCTTTTTTGCAGACCTCGTCAGAGAAATAGAAGGCGACGTCGTGATTGACTTCATCGCGGTTTCGAGTTACGGCTCGGGCACGAGTTCGAGCGGCGAAGTGAAGATGATAAAGGACTTGTCCGAACCCATCAAAGACAAAAACGTGATTATCGTCGAGGACATCATCGACACGGGAATTACGCTTTGCTATCTCAAAAAACTTTTGCTTGCGCGCGCGCCGAAATCCCTCAAAGTCTGCTCGCTTCTCGACAAACCGTCAAGACGTAAAGTGGACTTCAAAGGCGACTACATCGGCTTTGAAATCGAAAACGAATTCGTGGTCGGTTACGGTCTCGATTACAACGAAAAGATGAGAAACTTCAAAGACGTTTGCGTGCTTGCCCCAGAGGTTTACGGTGGCTGAAAAAGAGGATAAACTCAAACTGCTTGCAAGCCTTATAAAGCCCTATGCGACCCTCTACGAAGTGGGCGGCGCGGTGCGTGACGAACTGCTCGGCATAGAGCGGTTCGACATCGACGTTTGCTCAAAACTTAGGGTTGAAGACGTCAAAAAGATATTGTTAAACACCGATTTCGTCGTTTCTGACAAAAATCTGCGTATGGGAACGGTGCATATATCTTGCGGAAAATTCGTGTGCGAATACACGACTTTTCGTACGGACAGTTACGACTCGGCAAGCGGAGAGCATACCCCCAAAGACGTTGCTTTCACAACGGATATGAGCCTTGACGCAAGGCGCAGAGATTTCAAATGCAACGCCTTGTATAAGGACGTCGAAACGGGCGAAATCGTCGATTTGCTCGGCGGCATCGCCGATGTGAAAAACAAAATAATATCCACCGCCGACGAGCCGAGTGTGGTGTTCGAGGCGGACGGACTTAGAGTCTTGCGCATGGTGAGATTCGCCGCCGAACTCGGATTCGAGGTTGAAAAAAACACCTTTGAAACCGCAAGGAAAAACGCGTGGCGCGTCAAAGATTTGGCGGTCGAGAGAGTGCGCGACGAGTTTGAAAAAATCCTCGTTGCCGACACGAAACACAAGGAACTCGGATTGAAAAATGCGCATATCCGAGGCATTGAAATGCTCGACGAACTCGGAATCCTCGATATGCTTCTTCCAGAACTTGCAACGCTCAAAGGCGTGGAACAACCGAAGAAATATCACCTTTACGACGCTTTCAATCACTCGCTCAAAGCCTGCGAGTACGCGCCGCCGAGATTGAGATTTGCCGCGCTGTTGCACGATGTGGGCAAGGCGGAAGCGATAAGACAAAACGGAAATATGCACGAGCACGCTCAAATAGGTGCGCAAATGGCGGACGAGATTTGCAAAAGATTCAAATTGCCGACCGCACAAAGAAAGAAAATCGTAAAACTCGTGGCGTTGCATATGACGGACATAAAAGGCGATACGTCTACGGCAAAGTTGAGGCGATTCGTTGCGATAAACTACGACGTGATTTTCGACCTTTGCGACCTTATGGACGCAGACGCTATGGCTTCGTCGGGAAAAATCGATAGGGAAAACAGAATTCGAAATATCGCTATCGAAATGCAAAACGACGGTTCGCCGCTGTCGGTGAAGGATTTGAAAATAAACGGAAACGACCTCGTAAATCTCGGCGTGGACGAAAAATCGCGCGCTGCGATTCTCAACGAGTTGTGGCTCGATACGGTTATGAATCCCGCGCTCAACGACAGAGATAAGGCTCTTGCGTACGTCGAAAAATACGTCGAAAAAAGAATGAAACCGTAAGAGAATCTATAAGAAAAATAACGGTAAACAAAGAAAATCAACGGTAAACGGAAAGAATAAACGATAAGAAAACAAACAGAAAATACAAAGTAAGTGAGGCTGATATGACAGGATTGTACGTTTTGATTGCGGTGTGCATCGCTCTATTAATCGCTTGTATTGCGTTGTGCGTCCTTTTGCTCAAAAAAAGCGGCGAAAAATCCGCTGATACCGAAATTGCGGGCGTAAGAGAGGAAAACGAAAGACTCAAAAACGAAATCGACACCGCTATGAAAATCAACAACTCTATGCTGCTCGGAACGCTCAACGTTCAGTCAGAAAACATAAAGTCGGTGGGCGAGCGTATGGACAGATTCGTGCAAATCACGCAAAGAGGTTTGGAAGAAGTCAAGACTCAAACCGCCCAAAGCATAGCCGCGCTTCGCGTGGCAAACGAGCAAAGCATCGCCACTCTCACGGCTCTTAACGCAAACAGTATGAAAGAGATGAAAGAGGACAACGCAAAGCAACTCGAAAAAATGCGCGAAACCGTCGACGAAAAACTCAGCGCGACCCTCGAAACGAGATTCAATCAGTCTTTCAAAATCGTCAACGACAGGCTCGAAGAAATCAACAGAACTTTTTCCGAACTTCAAAACTTGCAGACGGGCGTCAACGACCTCAACCGCATTTTCAAAAACGTCAAAACGCGCGGAACGTGGGGGGAAGTGTCGCTTGAAAATCTGCTTGCGCAAATTCTCGCGCCCGAACAATATCAAAAGCAAGTGCGCATAAAGAGGGGAAGCGAAGATATGGTGGATTTTGCCATTCGTATGCCGGGAAAGGGCGACGAAGAAGTGTTGTTGCCCATTGACGCAAAGTTCCCCGTCGAGGATTACGCGCGCCTCGTCGAAGCGTCCGAAAAGGGCGACCCCGACGGCGTGGAAGCGGCAAGCAAGGCTCTTGCGGCTCGTGTGAAAGGCGAGGCTATGAGCATAAGAGACAAGTATGTCAATCCGCCAAAAACCACCGATTTTGCTATTATGTATCTTCCCACCGAGGGCTTGTACGCAGAGATTATCAAACGCGAAGGGCTTGTCGAGGACATTCAAAACAAGTTTAGAATCGTGGTGTGCGGGCCGACCACGATTGCGGCGTTGCTCAATAGTTTGCAAATGGGATTCAGAAGCGTCGCAATCGAAAAACGAAGCACCGAAATTGGCAAACTTTTGCAAGGATTTATGAGCGATTTTGCGCTGTTCACGAAGTACTTAAAGCAGACGGGCGACCGTTTGGACACCGTGAAAAAGTCGCTTGAAAACGCCGAAGAACGTACGAGAATCATCGGCAAAAAACTCAACAAAGTCAACAGCCTTTCCGACGAGAAAGGACCTGATATGGAACAACTTATAGCGTCGTCTACAGATGACGAAATCACGTTTGAGGGCGGAACGTATGAAGGCTGATTTGCACATTCACACAAACAAAAGCGACGGCTCTCTCTCGCCCGGAGAAGTCGTGCGCTGGGCAAAAAGCAAGGGCTTGGACGTTATGGCAATCACCGACCACGACACCGTAGCGGGGCTTGACGAAGGGCGCGACGAGGCGCGGAAAGTCGGCATAAAATTTGTCGACGGAATAGAACTGAGCACCTTTTCAATTTGCGAAATCCACATTTTAGGATACAATATCGACTACAAAAACCCCGATTTCGTGCAAGAACTGCAAAAAGTGCAGGATATGCGCAAGGATAGAAATATCCGCATAGGTCAAAAACTCAAAGACCTCGGAATCAACGTCGACGTCGACTTTTCGGCAAACGGACTCGGGCGTATGAATATTGCGCGCCAACTCGTGAAAGAAGGGTATTGCAGAGATATTAACGACGCTTTCGACAGATACCTTAAACCCGGGGCAAAAGCGTATTGCGAGGCAAAAAGACTTACGCCCGTCGAGGCGGTGAAACTCATAAAAAAATACGGCGGTTTCGCTTCCGTAGCGCACCCGAAAAAATACTTGCTCGACAAACGCCTCGATATGTTGCTCGGCGGTCTTAAACAATTCGGACTCGACGGAATGGAACTCAACTATCCCTCGCACAACGAACAGGACAAAAAGAACTTTGCCGCACTTATGGAAAAGCACCGCTTGTTGCCTACGGGCGGAAGCGATTTCCACGGCGACGAGGACAAGAACTTCGTCTACGACCTCGACCAAAGAACGGCAAGAAGATTGCACGTTTAGCAGAGATTTTCTGCCAAACACGCAATCAACTATATCGTTGCTTTCGCAACGGTGAGATTCTCGCTTTGCGAGAGTGAAATTGTGACTTGCGTCACAATGAAATTGCGGCTTTGCCGCAGTTGCGGATGATTTGAAATCAATTCTTCAGTTTGTCCTTGCGAGGAATAACGAATATTGCGACGTGTAGGTCAAGGCGAAGCCACATTACGCTACGCTAGATTCCCACGCTTACGCTCGGAATGACGAAATGGTGGGACACCCACACCCGATTGTGACTTGCGACACAGCGATATTGCGGCTTTGCCGCAGTGAAATTCTCGCTGTGCGAGAGTGAAATCCTCACTGCGTTCGGGTGAAATCCACGCTGTGCGTGGGTTGAGGAAGATTTAGATGTCCTAAATGCAATTAACCAACAGAGTTAACGCCGTAGTTGAGGAATATTCAAATATGTAATCAAAAATAACCCCTAACGCTGGCAACGCCGCAGTTAGGGGTTATTTGAATTTTTTTTGCTTGATTTTTGCTTGATTTTTTCGTTTGTTATTTTGCCTTATTTACGTCGTTATTCCGCGTTATTTTATGCCTTTTACGTCGTAGCCGGCGTTCTCGACGGCGGACTTCAAGACGGAATCGTCTACGTTCGTCGCAAGCGTGACTACCGCGTTTTTATCGTCGAGCGATACCTCGACGTCCGTTACGCCGCTTACCTTTGAAAGTGCGTCCTTGACGTGCTTTACGCAGTGCATACACATCATTCCTTCGATTGAAATCGTTTTTTGCATAGTGTTTCCTTCCTTTTGATTATTTTGTGCCGAATTTGTTTGATTTGCGCTTGCAATATCGCCGTTTGCGACTTCGCCGCATGCTTCGTTTGCCGCTTGATTTTCTGCGCCCGAAACGTTGATATTTTGCGGGTTTTCGGCAGTTATAGTTTGAGTTTGTTCGCTGTCTTTATGCGCGGATTCGTTTGATTTTACCGCTTGTATAACCTCATTCACGTCAAAGTTTACGGGCGGTTTTTTGCGCTTGGTGTGCTTGTTTAAATTGACGAGGTTGAGTCTCAATGCGTTTAGCACCACGCATACGCTGGAAAGGCTCATCGCGCCTGCGGCAATCATAGGATTGAGCGTGACGTTTATCGGGTCGAAAGACAGCACGCCAGCCGCAATCGGTATGCAAATGACGTTGTATATGAACGCCCAGAACAGGTTTTCTTTTATGTTGAGAAGGGTGCGCCTCGAAAGGGTGACGGCTTTTGCCACGTCCGAAAGGCTCGACTTCATAAGCACGACGTCCGCGCTGTCTATGGCGATGTCCGTGCCTGCGCCGATTGCTATGCCGACGTCCGCGCGAGAGAGGGCGGGCGCGTCGTTGATTCCGTCGCCGACCATAACGACTTTGCCGTACTTTTTGAGGGAAGATATCACGCGGTCTTTGTCTTGCGGCAATACGTCGGAAATGACCGCGTCTATGTTACACTCGTCTGCAATGGCTTTTGCGCTGAGCGAGTTGTCGCCCGTGAGCATAACCACGCGCAAACCTTGCTTTTTGAGGGTGGAAATTGCTTGCGCGCTGTCGGGTTTTATCTCGTCCGCAACCGCAATCACGCCCGCTATTTTGCCGTCGAGAGCGAAGTAAAGCGGCGTTTTGCCTTGCTTCGAAAATGCGTTTGCAACGTCTTGCGCCTCGTCCGTAAGCAAGGAATTCTCACGCATTAACGAGGCGTTGCCGATGAGTGCGTCGAGTCCGTCGAGAGTGCCTTTTATGCCGTGTCCCGACAAGTTTTGAAAGTTGTCGGCGGCAGGAATTTCGCCGTTTGAAATCTCTTTTGCGCGGTTGACGATTGCCGAAGCGATGGGGTGTTCGCTTCCCGATTCCAGCCTTGCGGCAAGCAAAATCAAGTCGTTTTGTCCGATCGTTCCGAGCGACTTTACGTCGGTTACGACGGGCGTTCCTTTGGTTATCGTGCCCGTCTTGTCAAGCACGATTATATCCGTTTTGCCCGCTTCTTCGAGGGCGGTTGCGGTCTTGAAAAGCACGCCCGCTTTTGCGCCTTTTCCGTTGCCTACCATAATCGCGACGGGGGTTGCGAGACCGAGCGCGCAAGGGCAACTTATGACCAAAACGCTGATTGCGTGTTTGAGGGATTGTTCGACGTCTTTGGTGATTGAAATCCAGACTATGAAAACGAGCAAAGCAACCAAAATGACGGTTGGTACGAATATTCCCGACACTTTATCTGCCGTTTTTGCAATCGGGGCTTTCGACGCGGACGCGTCCTCGACGAGTTTTACTATGCCCGAAAGGGTGGTGTTTTCGCCCACTTTTTGCGCTCTTACGGTTACGAATCCGTTGAGGTTGGTAGTGCCCGAAATGACGCTCGAACCCTCGCTCTTGTCAACGGGCATACTCTCGCCCGTGACGGACGATTCGTTGACAGTCGTTTCGCCGCTCACTATCACGCCGTCGGCGGCGAAGTTCTCGCCCGGGCGCACCGTGAACAAGTCGTCCACGCTCAAATCGGATACGGGGATTTCCGTTTCGATTCCGTCTTTAAGCACTCGCACCGTCTTGGGCGCAAGATTCATAAGTCCTTTGATTGCGGAAGTGGTTTTGCCTTTGCTGTACGCTTCCAAAGTTTTGCCGAGCGTTATGAGCGCGAGTATCATCGCCGCCGACTCGAAGTACAAGTTGTGCGCGAGGTGGTGAAGATGCTCGGGGTGTACGCCCGCTTGTATCATAAGCGCGACGCTGTATACGAAGGATATTGCGCTGCCCATCGATACGAGCGTGTCCATATTCGGCGCGCGGTGGATAAGGCTCTTTGTGCCGCTCACGAAAAACTTGCCGTTGACAACCATAATCACGAGCGACAGCACGAGTTCGTATACGGCAATCGCCATCGGGTCGTCCTTGAACGACAGCGGCCAGTCCCACATAACCACGCCCATCGAAACGTACATAAGTGGCAAGAGCAGTGCGATAGAAATCGCAAGGCGAATCACCATAACGAGTATGGGATTCATTTTGTCTTTCTTTTCGGATTTGTCGCTCGCGAGGGCGGCTTTGTAACCCGCTTCCGCCACCGCTTTGCATATGTCTTTTGCCGTGAGCGGTGCGTCGTACTCGACGAGCATAGAGTTGGTCAAAAGACTTACGCTTACGCTCTTTACGCCGTCGAGCGCGCCCACGACTTTCTCGACTCTCGCCGAGCAAGCCGAACACGACATTCCCGATACGTTGAATTTTTGTTTTTCCATACGTCACCTATTATTTCATTTTCTTGATGAGTTCAATCGCTTCGTCGAGAATTTGTACGTTGCCGTCTTGCACGTTTTCCACCACGCACGTTTTGAGGTGTTCGCCCAGTATCTCGTAGCCGAAACTTTCAAGCGCGCGCTGTACCGCCGACAACTGTATGAGTATGTCGCCGCAATAGCGATTGTCGTTGAGCATATTTTTGATTCCGCCGAGTTGCCCGATTATGCGATTGAGCCTCGAATTGAGCGATTTCAATTCTTCGTCGCTGCGGGGCGTGTGCTTTTGATGAGTGCAACACGAGCAACAAGCCGTACATTGTTGTTTTTCGTCGTTTTCCATTGTGTACCTCGTATACCCTATGGGGGTATATTGAGTATAAATCCGCATAGCGCGATAGTCAACGGAATTTCGGAATTTTTTGAAAAAAAACATTTCGCTACGCTGGATTCCCACGCTTATGCTCGGAATGACAAGAGGGCGGGAACACCCGCACCTGATTTGCAATTTCGCTGCGCTGGATTGCCACGTCACAATTTCATTGTTCCTCGCAATGATATAAGGAAAAACGCGCCTATTGTGCGCTGTCGAGCAAATAAGTTGTTTAAATTACCGTTTGAGCAATGTTGTATAGCGTTTGCATTACATTTGCATTAAAAATGCGCACAAAGTGTCAAAATGTATTGACAATGTGTGTATAATGTGATACATTTTGCATAGAATATAGAAGGAGGAAGGCTTATGGCGAGCAAATCTATTTGCATAAGAACCGATGAAGAAGTAAAAAAAGATGCCGAAGTGCTTTTTGACAGTATGGGTATGTCGTTGTCGACGGCGGTCAACGTCTTTTTGAAACAGGCTATTCGCGTCAACGGTATGCCTTTTGAATTGAAAGGATATACCCCCAACGACACCACGAGAGCGGCAATAAAAGAAAGCGACGAAAAAGTCCTTTCGGGCAAAAGCAAAGGTTATGACGATATTGATAGTCTTAGGTCTGCTTTGGAACTATGAAGTATATCGTTGACTTTACCACGCAGTTCAAAAAGGATATAAAACTTGCAAAAAAGCAAGGCAAAGACACAGAAAAGATATTTGAAGTGGTCGAAAAACTTGCAAACGACGAAGTTTTGGAAGCAAAATACAAGGACCATAGTTTGACAGGGGATTATAAAGATTGCAGAGAATGTCATATCGAGCCGGATTGGCTTTTGATATACAAAAAGTATGAGTCCGAACTGATATTGATGCTTGTCAGAACGGGCAGTCATTCGGATTTGTTTTAAGATACAAACGTAAAATAAATAGCGTTTCGGGCGAGGTGTTGGAAGACGTCTCGCTTTTTTGTTGAAAATTTTTTGAAAAAATTTGCAAATCGTCCAATAAAACGATTGCTTGGATTGTATATATAATATAAAATATATAAAATAGTGCGTGTATGCGCAAGGCAATGATGCAATGATATCGCCAAAGGCGATGATATCACTTCGTGATGATATCGCGCCAAACGGCACGATGATATCCAAACGGTGTTTGGGTTGCGGAATATCTGAAATGATAGGAGAGGCAAGTGAAAGGTAATATTTTGGTTGAAAAGTCAAAACAGTTTGCCAAAGAGATTGTCTTTACGGCAAAAGAGATACAACAAACTCATAAGGAGTATGCTCTTACAGACCAATTGATGAGGTCGGGCACCAGTATCGGTGCAAATATACACGAAGCAAACTATGCACAAGGCAGAGCGGATTTTATATCAAAGCTTGAAATAGCATTGAAAGAATGTTATGAAAGCGACTACTGGCTTGAATTGATGACCGAAACAGGTTATTTGGACGAAGCAAAATACAAAAAACTCAACCACGACTGCGGTGAATTGCGAAAACTGTTGATAACGTCTTGCACGACGGCAAAAGCGAATAAAGTGTAATTATTCCACAATCAGAGTGAAGCGAGGATATCATCCGAACGAAGAGAAGGATATCAACCGAGCAACGGCGAGGATATCATCCACATAGTGGATATCATTGTGCAAAAGGCACAAGAGAAGCCAAAGGCGAACGAAGTGCCAAAGGCACATAAATACGGAGAGTAAGATGAGAAGTACAAGGATAGGACAAAACAAACTGAAAAAGTGTATGAAGTTGACTGCGAGCGGATTGCTGCTTGCGGTGATGTTTGTCCTCGTCTTTGCCGGCACGCTCTCCGGTGCTTTCGGCATTGAAAATTCCCTTCAACAAAACGGCATAATTGAAAATAACGTTGCAAGTGCGGATGCAGCAATTAATTCGAGTACGATAACTCTTTCTAGCTATTTTAATCCAACTGTTACGACGCTTAATATTACCAATAACGTCTCTAATTATTATGCTAGTCGCGGTAAACTTTACACAACCAGTAATAGCAATTGCGATAATGCGGTTGGAACATGGTCAAATACAAGTTGGTATATGGGTGGTGGTGGCAATCATTCTGGAACCGACTATGCGCATTGCTGGTTTGATTTTGATTTGGGCGATTTTTATACTCTTAGTGACAGTGCTACAATATCTGTAAAAATTGGGTCGGTGTCGCGTTCAAATATGGACGGTTTTATTGTTGCTATAAACAGTAGCTCGACGGAATTTGCACAGTATAGCACGAGTAATGGGGAAAAAGCGTATGACAATGATGTGAAAAAAAATGACAACTGTGATAAGACTTCAGAAAATCCTTCGAATGGTGCGAGCATCACACACACTGTAAAAGGGCGCTATGTGAGAATTTATTTGGTGACATATGATTATGCGTTTATTTCTAGTGGATATGGACAATTAAAATTGACCAATGTTAGCATAATTCTCACGCGTACGCTTAAAACATATTCTGTCACTTACGACAAAAACGCAAGCGATTCAACGGGAACAGTGAGTAATACAAGTCACAAATTTATGGCCGCTTCCAACATCTCGTCGAATTTCTATGTCGGAAACAGACAGTATTTCACCGAGTGGAACACAAGTGCAGACGGCAACGGCATTCATATGGGAATCGGGGCTAGTACGGGAACTTCCGTTGCTGCAAACACTTTCGGAAACGTCGTAAAGGCAAATCTTGCAGCGGGAAATACAACAACCACGCTGTACGCTCAATACACGGGAATTTCATTTGTTTTCAATCGACAGAATTATTCGATTTACAATAATGAAGTGTTGCAAGTGTTGCAAGGAAAGAGCGGATATTTGACATCTACTGTCGATTCGTCCTATACAACAACCATAACGTACAAAGATTCAAGCAATTCGACAATTTCGGAGCCGACTTCAATAGGTGTTTATTCTGCGACAATCACGGTTACGAAAGACGGAAAAACAAGAGGTTCCGTCACGTTGCCTTTTGAGATTATCGAAGGCGATTTCGGAAAACTTGACGGCGCAAGCGGAAAATGGGGAAGTTTGTCCAACCCATACGTCATAAAAAACGCTACGCATTTGAAAAACTTGTCGCGTATTGTCAACAGTGACACACCAGGCACGCAAACGGCACTCAACAGTATTGTCGGAAGTGATGGCGGCGCGGTTACGGCAGACAAAGTCGTTGCAGTGGATAATAAATTTGCAAACTGCTATTTTGTCATTTCTGCAGATATAGGATCGGCAAGCGCGCCTGTGTCGCTTACGCCAATCGGTAACAATGCAAGTAACTATTTTGCAGGTACAATTTACGGTGGAAGTCTTAATAATGTAAATGCTCGTAATTTGAGGACAATATATTTGAATATCCAACAGAGCGGCGTGAATAACGTTGGATTGTTCGGATATGCAAGCGGTGCGAACATATCTTACATAAAGATAGCCGGTTCGATTTTCGGTGGCGCTTACACCGGCGGTGTTGTCGGATATGCTGACGGCGTGGCGATTTCACACGTTGTGAACGAGGCGTTTGTCAGAGGTACAAGTGTAGCTTCAAATAGCGAAATATCGGCAAGCGGTGTGTTTGTCGGCGGTATTGCAGGTTTTACGCACGGAAGTGCGCCGGTTTCTTATTGTTATAATTCCGGTTACGTTTCGGCTTTGACGGAAAGCGGCAATTATTTGTCCAATTCTAATTTCGTTGGCGGTATCGTCGGATATGCACGAACAGAGGTTTCATATTGCGCAAATATTTACGATTCTTCTATCACATTTGATTCGTCCGAAGCAAGAAGCGCACGAATCGAAGGCAACGATTATTTGGGCGGTATTGTAGGAAATTCGTCAAGCACGATTAAGTATTGCTACGATGTGCAAGGGCAGCGCAAATATCGCTACAACACGGGTCGTATCGGCGCAATCACCGGCTCTGGCGGTACGGTTGAAAATTCGTGGGTAGTAAACGAGTCGACTGCGGAAACAACGGCTTCAAATCCGAACGCCGTTGTCAGTACGTTAGGAAAAAAACTTGTGACAAGTTTCGCAGTTACCCCGATTGTCATAAACAGCGGTGAAACGGAAGTGACTTGGACGGACATTTTGAGCCAAAATATCAATGGCTTCAAGATTTCTACGAGCGTTGCAAGCGGCTATTATCTCAAACTTTCGAACAACAACGGCAACGGCGTGCTTCCGTATAAGGTCGGCAACGGTTATACGGCGCAAAACAGCACGAGTTCAACCGCAATTACGCAAGGCAATATAAGTTGTGATGTATATTATAATGCTACAACTTCAAATGATATATATGTGCAAGTCGAAGCGATAAACCCAAACACGGATAGCAAAACATACAATGCAAACGCACAGCAAATCGGAAGCTTTGCATTGCCGACAGGCTATGAAACACTCGCAACGTTCTATTTCGACCGCGACGACAACGGCAATCCAACAGGCACGCCGTTATTAAGCAAAACAAATGCAGGCACATACGCCGTTATTTCAGATGTGAAAATTAAAGTCGGCAATGTAACATACGTTGTCGGTCGGAAACAGGCGAATTGGACAATCACGCCTTTGTATTTGCGTGTGTCGAATGCAACTTTCAATTACGGTGTAAACGTTGAGAAACAACTGCAAAACAACATCGTTATATCTGCAACAAGCGGTGGTACAGCATTGACAAGTCATCCGTTCAGCGTTGTTATAGATTCGAGCGCTTACAATTTTTATAAATCTATAACTTCAGGTCAAAACACGTTTGCGATTACAAGTGATAAGATTACCGTTAAAAGCGGTGATAATATTGTCACTGGAAACTTTGTCATATCGGGCTTCGAAGTCGTCATAAAAGAAAGCGATTTCGGCGTTGAAAACAGTGGAATTAACGGAAACAATATCGATAACAACAAATGGGGCAGTCGGAACAATCCGTACATAATTCGCACGTTCATACAACTTGACAAATTGTCGAGCATTGTGCGCAACGGCGGTGCAGTCAACAGTATAAAAACAGGACTATATGAGTATGTCACCGCAACTGACAAAACGTACGCAGGCGCATATTTCAAACTCGCCGTTTCATTGTCGGCAGGTAATATTACGCCTATCGGCACGAATACGGCGGTATTTTCGGGATTCTTCGACGGCAACAATAAAACGTTGAGCGGAATCAACATCAACAAGGCGGGCAGTTACGTCGGCCTTTTCGGCTATACGAGCGGCGCAACCATTCAAAACCTCACGATTTCGGGGGCGGTGAAAGGCTCGAAGTACGTCGGTGGCGTTGTGGGTTACGCGCTCAACACGACGATTTACAACGTAACCAACAACGCAACCGTAACCGCAAGATATTCGGTGGATAAAGATTTGTCAACGAGTATCAGACAATACGACGGCGGCAACCAAACGAACGAGGGTTTCGATAAGGTGTTTGACGGAAAGACGAGTACGAAGTTCTGCGGCACGCAATCGGGTATGAGTTTCGTTGCGGATTTGAGAAGCAGGTTGGCGATTTCGGGCTTTGCAATCACAAACGCAAACGACACGGAAAGCAATTCAAACAGACGCCCGAAAAAGATTCAAATTTGGGGTTCTAACACTGAAAATAATTGGCCGTCCGATAGCCCTAACGATAAGGGAAACGCGGGCGCGTGGCCTGCGCTCTACAATTATAAAAACTGGAATCTCGTATTTTCCCTCGATACGAGCAATTTCTCTTCAAGGAACTATGAGAGAGTCGAGTTCGCTTTTGACGGAAACAAAACTTACAAATACAGATACTACTGGGTTTATATCATAAGCGCGGGCGGCAGTATTCAGTTTTCCGAGTTCGATTTCTTGGCAGCAGGCGAGGACGTAGGCGGCGTTGTCGGCTACGCTTCGGGTACGAGCGGAAACGGCACGGTCATTTCAAACGTCAAAAACAACGCAAGCGTTACGGGCAGTAACTATACGGGCGGTCTCGTCGGCAGAGCAAGCGGCAATTTTGCAATCATCGATTCGTCAAACGCGGGCGGCATTATGGGCTTCGACGGCGTTGCGGGCGTGCTCGGCGCAATGACGAACAATGCTAACGTCACGATTACGAGTTGCCACAACAGCGGAACGGTGTCGAGCAGTCCCGAATCCAACGGCGTTGCGGGTATCATCGGTCATACGGAATCGGCTTCAAACAGATTGGTCGTTCAAGGCTGTAAAAACAATGCTGCCATAACGGGCGACAGAAACGTCGGCGGCATAGGCGGACGTATCGAAACCACGAGAAACGCAAAAGACTCGTTGGTTTTTGCAAACTGCTACAACGACGGCAGTATCGCCGCAACAACGTACGGCACGGTGGGCGGCATTGCCGGTTATTTCTTTGCCAACGGAACGTCGATAGCGGACGTTGCGACGATTTCGTATTGCTTCAGTTCGGGCGCGGTTTCGTCCAACAGCACCGCTTCCGACAAGAATATCGGCGGTATCGTCGGCAATCCGAGGGCAAGCACGTTGACTTCCACGCGCGTGTATAACTGCTATACGACCAACACGACTTATGCGATTTCGGGCACGGCAAACGCAACTATCGACAACACCAACTACGTCATTGCAAGCGGCGCATCCGCACCGTCCACGACGAACGGCGGTAAATACTTGGTGTATAACTCTGCGCTCACTTTCAAACCCGCAATTATCGAAGATGGTTCGGAAACGCCGTTCGATAGTTGGACTGTGATTGCGGAATACGTTAACGCAACCGTAAACGGCGAAGTCGTCAGATTGTTCAACGACATCAACGGATTTATGGTGTCGGGCGACGTCGCGCCGAGTTCGAGTCAATACTTCCTTTCAAGAAAAGGCGTGTCGAGTTCGGAATATCTCACGCCGAGCAAGGTTGAAAACGGCAATCCCACGAACGCCGCAGACAGAAGCAATACCGCGACGTTTACCGTTACCGCGTGGTACGGCGCAAACGCAAATAGCAATATTCAGTGCACGATAAGCACAGTCACGATAAACGATTCAAAAAACAATATTTACAACGGTCAACAGCAAGGCTTTGCAAGAAGCGCGGTGAGCAATCCGAACACCAACAATAGCGTATACGGCGTCGTGTTCGACTACTTGCTTACTTCGCCGTCCGAGCATTTCGTCAAGACGTTTGCATTCGATTCCAACGGCAACCTTACCGAAAGCGGAAGCAATCCGTATCAAGTGGGCGCGTATAATACGACCGTATTCGTAAAAATCGGCGACGTTATCGTCGGTAAGAGAGTAAACAGAGTTTTTGAAATCGCGCAAGAAACGATTAACGTCGCGTGGGAATGGACGGACGGCAAACAATCGACTCTGTTCAGCCGTATCGGCACGGGCGACGGCATTCAGTTCGTATACAACAAAGCGGAACAAGGTTTGGGTTCGGTGACGTTCGCTTACAATCAAAACTTGTTCTATACGGCGGCGGAATATATGTTTACCTCAAGCGGTAATTTGAAGTATACGAACGCAAGCAGCAACGCGTATTCCCGTACGTACACGCTGAACGACACGAGAAACTTTAAGATTCATTCGACGAATACCAACGCGGATTTGTCGGGTACGACGGTTACGTTCGAGTGGATTATCCGCAGAAACAAACTCACAATCGAAAATAGGTGGGTGAGAGAGGACTTCGGAAAAGACTCGACGATTTATACCTTTGAATACAACGCGGCACATCAAGGCTTGCTCGCGACGGACGGTATAACTTATATCGTCGAAAACGATACGGCGGGTAAGTCGCACGAGATTTATTCGTGGGTTTTGTATACCGATAATCACGCGAACACCATAAACGTCGGCAGATATTCTCGCAGTATTTATCTTAACGATCAGACCAACTACGTGATTGCTTACACAAATTCGTACGTCGGAAACAGCACTGCCAAACTTTCGAGCAGCAAGGGCGTGAGCGTAAACGATACGCAGTCTTCCGTGATGTATTCGTGGCAGATTCTCGCATACAACATACTCGACAACTTTAATTCGGATTCGAGCAAGACGAAAGTATGGTTCGGCGCAAACACGGACGTTATCGTCGGCAATCAGTTGACTTCCGTCATTTCGGGGGCGACGAGAGACGGCAATAGCGTGAGCGTAGACTATTATCCGTTGCAATACGCTCAAAGCGGCGTGCAACAAGTGCTTGTCTACGGTCAAAATACGACGGAAGTTCAGCACTATTTGCCCAAAAACTTTATTGTTTACGTTCAGTACAACGACGGCACGATTGCACGACTCGTCAGCGGCAACGAATACACGCTGTCCGACCTCAAAGCACCCACAGCCGCAAATCCCGCGCCTATAAACACGAGCGTGACGGCAAGCGGTCAAGGCAACTTCGCGGGCGACCTCAGCAAATATTATACGGTTTTGTACAGCGATTTCGGCTGGAAGTCGGGCAAGAATCCCAACTCGGCAAACTGGGGCACTGCGGACAATCCCTACGTCATCGACAGACCCGAATATTTGCTCAGACTCAGCCAAATCGTAAACGGCAAGGACAAGGCGTGGAACTCTATTGCAAACACCGCATACTGCTATGCGCCGCAATCCACCGCAACCGCGCAAAACGCAACTTATAAGGGCGCGCACTTCCTCGTGACCGCAAATATCGATATGTCGGATTACGTCAGCACGGACGGATTGACCAACTTCTTGCCCGTGGGCGACGGTTCGGCAAACGGCGAACGCCTGTTCTCGGCTACGTTCGACGGCGGTAATAATGAGATTAAATATATATATAATATCGGTTATTTCGTAAATAAAGCGAATCCGAGCGGCGAAGAAAAGTACGATTACGTCGGCCTTTTCGGCTATATCGACGGCGCGACGGTCAAGAACTTGACGGTTACGAGCGAGCGCAGTATTTCCTTCACCGTGGGCGACGTGACGTATAAGGGCGGCGTAAACGGCAGAGATTACGTCGGCGGCATAGTCGGCAAAGCGGTGGATTCCACCCTCGAAGAAGTCGTATTGAGATACGGCGATTGCGTGTACGGCAACGATTACGTCGGCGGCGTGGTCGGCTTTGCGAAAAACACGACGATTGCGAACTCGGGCAAGATTTTCAACGCGAGCGTGAGCGGCAGATTCTACGTCGGCGGTATCGCGGGCGAGTGGCAAGTTTACGACAAATCTCAACTCGGATTGAACAATCAACAGAGCCTTACGCCTATCGACAGCAGCAGCGTAAGCGGCGCGAAGTACGTCGGCGGTCTCGTCGGCTGGCTGGATTTGTCGAATTGTTCGGGAAGCGTAACCTTTACGCCGCAATACGACAACGGCACGAGCAAAACTCTCGAAGTTAAGGGCACGGAATACGTCGGCGCGCTGTTCGGCACGCTCGTAGGCAACGGATACCGTCAAACCGCAAACAGCACTGGCTTGACTTCAATCGTCATCGAATCGAGCAAAGTGGGCAACGTTACGCTAAAACCCGTGCCATACACGGACGGAAATTCGACTTATTTGCCCAAAGTTGTGGGCGGACTCGTCGGATTTATCGAGAGCGCGGCACTCGTTTTCGGCACGAGTTGGAACACAAGCAATATCAAATTCGAGTTTGACAAGACTTCGACGTCGTTCCTCGGCGGCGTGGTCGGCGTTATGAGCAAAAATTCGACAATCGAAATGTTCGTCTTGACCAAAAACGACGGCTCGCAACTAACCGCAGTCGACGGAAAAATCACGGCGAATACGCAGTTCGGACACGTGGGTTCGCCGAGTTCGAGCAACTACAACGCAGGCAGTTTCGTCGGCGGTATCGTGGGCTACGTTTCCTCGCAAGCGGGCTCGTTCTGGCGCGAGGGTACGACCGTTTTCGGCAACGCGGTTCAATTTGAAAACACGGCAAACATTTACGCAACGGGCTTTGTCGGCGGCATTTTCGGCGCGCTCGGAAATATTGCGCTCTCGAAGATAGAGCAGAGCATAGGCGCAGTTTACGACGAAATATCCGTTGCGCAAAATCAAGATAACAGAACTAATATTCTTCAAAAAATCCTCGTTGGCGGCGTTCGCGAAGGCTTGTCCGGCTCAACGCTCGGCATTGCGCCGACCACCGACAGCGACTACGTTTCGGGCGCAAACGGCAAACTCAGAAACATCGCAAGCGTACAAGTGACCAAATCGAACGGCATTGGCGGCGAATACGTCGGCGGTATCGTTGGCTACAGCGGCGCAAACGTGCGTCTTGTGCTTCGCAACAAACCGCAAACGGGCGATATTGACGTGAGCGCGCTAAACGTGTACAGCGGCGGCGCAAACGTGGCGATTGCGGGAAGTTATGCGGGCGGTATCGCAGGTTTCATCGACAATCTCGAACACGAATTGCAATATATCGTCGTTCAAGCCAAGTTTACGGACTCGAACGCCACGAGAGTGGGCGGTCTTATCGGCGAAATGATGAGCGGCGCGATTGACGGTTGCGTGGTCGTGAGCGCAATGGCGGTAGGCGAGAGTATATCCTTTGACACGGACAACTTCCAAGGCAAGGAATACGTCGGCGGTCTTGTTGGCAGAACGGAAAACGCAAGCATAAGAAACAGCCTTGCAACGGGATTCAACCTTCAAAGCACGTCTATCACCAAAGGCGGCGTGCTCGGCGGCGGTACGAACCCGACAATCGAGGCAAGTTGGACGTTCTACATCGCTCGCGAGGGCGCGACTTATTCCACAATCAGCGCAAACGAATACGGCAAATATATCCTCGTCGACAAGGACACCATAACGTCAAACGGCTCGTCTTATCCGTATTTTGAAAAACTCTGCGCTTTTGCAGGCATTGCAAACACGGCGACGGAAGGTGCTGTCGGCGTACTCGAATTTGCCCTCAACGTTCCCACGCAAAGACAACTTGCATTCTACGACGCGAGCGGAAGCGACAGTGTTACGACCAACGGCGGAGAATCAGGCGATTTTGAAAGCATAAACGGCGTATTGACAATCAAACTCGATATGGAAACGGGTACGAGCATGCAAGTGTGCCTTATCCCGATAGAGTTTGTCAACGTGCCGAAACACTATGCAAACGACGACGAGAGAATATCTATTGTAGAGGGCAGATACAAAAAGCCGTCCGACTCGTCAAGATATATTGTTCAAGTGCAAGACGCTCACTTTGATGTGGGTGTGACAAACCAAGTGGACAGAATCCAAGCACTTGTGTATTTTGACTGGAACAACGACGGGCATGCCACGCTTGTCGGCGAAAGCGGCACCGCAAGCGAAAAAACCGGCGATTATAACGCTTCTTTCCAACCGGGCGACGACCCTGCTTCGCCGTTAACCATAAGCAATCAGAAAGAGTGGAACGATTTTGCGTACAGCATCTATTCGGGCGCAAACGACTATGCAGGCAAATACGTCAAGTTGCTCACCGACGACATCGTCATCGACAACAGCGCACACTACGGCACGGCGAGCGGCACCGTTCCGCTGAATTTCAGCACGACTTGTACGCCAAACAATAACAGCGATGACAGCAAGAACGCCACGTCGAATTTAGGCTACAATTTTGCAGGCAACATTTCGCAAGGCAGCAGCAAAGTCGAAAAGATATACTTTGGCACAAGCAAGAATTTGAGTGCAAAAACGCCGTCTTTCAAAGGCCACTTTGACGGCAACGGACACACGATTGAGATTCGATATACAAGCGGCGGTCATCACCGCATAAGCGTGTTTCCGAATGCGTCGAATGCTACTTTCCAAAATTTGACCATAAAAGGCAGTATTAAAGCAGGAACAAACAAAGACAATTCCGGTTATGACATTGCGGCATTTGTCGGCAAGCCGTTTGGCGCAATCACGTTTGAAAACTGCACGGCGGCGGTCGACATTCAGGGTTTGCGTGTTATTGCAGGCTTTGCAGGATGCAGTACGAAAAATGCGCCTATTACTTTTATCGGATGTGTCAATAAAGGTGATATTCATTCGTTTGAATGGTCTACTTGGACAAGAGGCGGAACACAAACGTTGGGCAACCAGTATGACTACGCATATGGTACAGGTGGATTTGTTGCCTATGCAAGTAGTAACATAAACTTTGAAAGTTGTCTTAACACAGGTGATATTACCGGAGGTTCCAAAATAGGCGGACTTGTAGGCAGAGTCACAAACGAAAATAAAAATAAAACTATTCTAACAATAAATAACTGCGCAAATATGGGTAGGATTTATTCCGAAGAGTATAATCCATATAATGCAGATAATGAAACTAATAAATCCGGTAACGTTTGGTCAAAGGCAGGGGGACTTGTTGGGGAAGTTGACTACTATACAGAAATGTCAATGTATGCAAGTTACAATACCGGCGAAGTACGTGCAATAGGAAATGTTGCGGGTGGTTTGGTAGGTATCATAGGTACTATTCCAGGCGGCGATTCAGATAATAAAGCAGGTTACACAGAAACACAATACTACTCAACAATTGCATACTGCTATAATACTGGCGAAGTTAAAGTCGGTAATGTAGAATGGGGTGGCATTACAATGTATGTTCCGGATCAAATCGGCGGTAGCGGCGTTAATTTTAACGGATCTAATGCCGGCGGTATAATAGGAACAACAGGAGGCGTAAAAGTTTCGTATTGCTACAATGCAGGCAAAATTACTGGACTTGGCGGTGTCGGTTATATTACAACTTGGCAGGCAAGAAACGGTGGTATCATAGGTGAATTGACATCTCACAACAATAGCAATGTTGGAAGCGTGAAAAACATTGGATATGCATACGTTAGAAATTGTTATAACGTCGGTGTAATCGAATTAAAAGAAAGTAAAAAAAGCGCAACCCGTTATAGTGCGGATATTATCGGTTATATCCAAGGGAATGCAGGTGACCATTCAGAAATTAAAAACTGTTACGGCGTTGCAAATAACATAATTAACTATACGGACGGTAAAGGTAATCCCGCATATTATTCGGGCGTAAACAAAGCCGGAGGTGGTGACAATACATCGTATGTTGCAGGTATTACGCTCAATTCTCGTTCGGATTTGACTGCTATTATGCAATCGGACGGAACGGTAAAACCGAAAGCATATTCCGGCACTAACGAGCAAACATTGTGGAATCCGAGCATTAAAACAATCGGTGCGCAAGATTCTACCGCTTACAAAAACGGAACGCTCGGCGGATACGTCTATGTTTACGGTTGCTTGCCTCAACTTGCGGTGTTTGCCGTTGACACATACAACGGTTTGAGCATGAACTCGCAAAACTTCGGCAAGGACGAAACCTACGGCGAAGACGGAACATACACGGCGCAAGCGGCAGGCGAAAGATTGAGCCCGTACGTCATTCGCGACGGCATAGACCTTTTGGGCGTGCAAACGCTTGTCGGACTCGGCTATTCGTTCAAGGGCGAGTACATCGAGTTTGCAAACGGCAAAAACAATATTACTCTCGACCAAAATTTGAGTTCCGACATTGCAAAAGAGATAAAGTTGCCGACAAAAGTCAGCCAAACCGCTAAGGTCAATGTCGCCGACGGCGCATATAAAGCAAAGTCGGATTTAGGAGAAGAAAACTACACGCATACAGGCAAAAGTTATCATTTGTTTGCGCAGAGTGCGGTGTGTTCGGGCGACAATAACGCAGGCGTAAACGCTGCCTACGTGAATTGGCTTTCGGAAAATTACTATTACAACGGCGATAACGGCAAATATGCAAATAATGCGACGTACAGCGTCCAAAACATGTTCCCGATCGGCAAAAGCAATCGCCCGTTCAGGGGCAGTTTGAGCGGAAAACAAAAGGACGGCTCAAACACGATTATAAGCAATCTGCATATATCCGCTCATGCAAATAGCGGCGATACATATGCCGGTTTGTTTGGCAGAACGGAAGACGCATATATAGGTTTTGTGGAAATTGGCGGCGCAAGCAAAGTTTGTGCGTATTCTTCGGGCGGAAATCAAATCGCTTCGTCGGGAGCGGTCGTCGGCTATGCGACAGGAAGCACCGAAGTAGAGCATTGCGCTGTGAACGGAACAACTTCGATCGGGGCTTACGGAAAAAATAAAGGCGAAATCGTCGCAGCGGACAAAACCGTTTTTGCGGGCGGTATCGTCGGTATCGCAGATCCTAAACGCAGTGCTTCCTACAGCGCAGGTGCTATGGCGATCATTCGCAACTGCAACGTTTCGACGACGGGCAATATCGAGAGCGCAAAAGATTATATCGGCGGCATACTCGGTTACGTCGACGGCTTAAGCAATGCGGAAGGCAAAGGCAACAGCGTTCGCATCGAAAACTGCAACGTGCAAAACGCGGTCATTCAAGCGGCGGACAGCGCAACCACGTCGAGTTATATCGGCGGCGTGTTAGGATTCGGTTCGCAATACGTTTCCGCATTCGTCACGGGTTGCTCGGTGGGCGTAGGCGGCAAGGTTGCGATTAAAGGCGAACACAGCCTCGGCGGCATTGCGGGCGGTATGTCCAACGCACAAGGCGGTTATATCGATTCTTGCACGGTCGGCGGCGGCACGAGCATAACTCGTATAGACCAAGGCGGCGACAAACAAGTTGCCGAAAGCGCGAATCACGGCACTGCAATCGGCGGTCTTGTCGGATTTACGCAAAACTCGGCCGACACGGTCAGCCCGCTCACCACGACGTTCAGCGGTACGTCTTCGTTCGGCGGCACGATTACGGTGGGCATTGCGGCTACCAACCAATCGCAAGATTCCGACGCGGCAATAAGCTGTATCGGCGGTATCGTGGGCGATATGGGCAGCGGCGCAAACTTCGCTTCGGGCTCTGTCGTAACGGTCGGCGGTACGATTTCCATTCCGCTTGCGGCGGCAAACGTCGGCGGCGTTGCGGGTCGTACGAACACCGCTACGTTCATAGGCAAGTTCGACGTCAGCCCGAATATGAGTACGTCGCACACCGAAAACGTCGGCGGCTTCATCGGCAAGAATATCGGCACGGTGTATATCCTCGCCGACAACACCGACAAACTCGTAAACGGACTTAAAGGCACGCAAATTTCAATCGGCGGTACTATCGTCGGCACAAGCGAAGTGGGCGGCTTTATAGGCGTAAACAATGCGCAAAGCACTCTCAATATCGGCTCAAACGTCGCAAACGCAAAGCCGTATAAGTCGGGTACGCTCAACATCACCATTTCCGCAAAAGTTATAGGTTCGGGCGAGAACGTCGGCGAGAACGTCGGCGGTATCGTCGGCAAGAACGAGGGCGCAAGTTCGCTCGGCGCAACCGACTATGCAACCATAGACATCGTCAAAGGCGTTATTCTGCAAAAGGGCGACATAGAAGGTCAAAAATACGTCGGCGGCATCATCGGTCTCAACCAAGGCTTGCTCACGACCGGCGGCGGCGAGGCAGACACCGCGATCGGCGGCGCAACGCTCTCGACAGAACAAATAAATTCAATCAAAAATCTTTCCATAACCAACGAAGGCAACGTCAAGGGCGGCGCATTGAACGGCACGACATACGAAAACGGCGACTACGTTGGCGGCGTTATCGGATTGCTCGATTCTCCGAGCGCACTCCAAGCCACTGACGAGGGCAAGGGCGCAATCGCAGGTACGTTCACCAACAAAGGTACGGTCGAGGGCGGCAGATTCGTCGGCGGCTCGATAGGCTTGGTGGGCAAAAACGTCACGATTACCGCAAAAGATACCGACACGCTATTCGTCAACAGCGGCGAGGTTACGGCGCACGGCTACTTCGCAGGCGGCTCTATCGGCGCGCTCGTCGGCACAATCGAGGGCGTAAGCACCGATTATATGATCAACTTCGAGAACGAAGGCAACGTCAACGCGACAGGTTTCGTGGGCGGCTCTATCGGCGTGCTTGCAGGTCCCGTTAAATTTGCGCAATTCGTCAACAAATCTAACGGTTTGACGGTCAATGCGGTCAACTCGGTCGGCGGCTCGGTCGGCTACATCGGCTTGCCTTCTATGCTCAAAACCGTGCTCGATACGCTCGGTATCACAATTTCAAGCGATTACGTTCAAATCGTCAACACGCACTTCGAGGCAAAAGGCAATCTCACCGTCAACGCAAATCAAACCGCAATAGACGAAGCAAAAGGCAACGCTTCCGACTCGTCTACGGGGTGGGGCGGCGTTGGCGGCGCAATCGGCGTCATCGGCGCAAACGTTGCAAAGTGGGGCTCTGACGATAAAGAAAGAAACACCTACTACGCAAACGGCAACGTCGAGGCAAGCGGCATAAACAACGTCGGCGGTATCGTCGGTCTTGTCAACGCAGACAACGTCACCATAAGCAATATGCTTGCGCACGGCACGACCGTCAAGGGCGGCGCAAACGTCGGCGGTATCGTCGGCGCAACGACGGGCGCAGGCACGGTTATCAAGTCGGCATACGCGGTCGAGGGTACGTTCGAAGGCTCGGAAACGGTGGGCGGCATCATAGGTCTTAGCGAATCCGACACCGACGCGAAATCTTCCTACTGGGTCAAAGGCTATCCCAACGCAACCCTCGCAGGTACGGACGTAGGAAAACTGCAAACGGACCTCGGCAAGTTTGAAACCATAGTCGAGTATGTCGACAGTCAACCCGTCGTGTTCACCGAAGAATTCTGCACGATGTACACGCCCAAGACCTATTACGACGACTACACCGGCACGCATAAATACGACGGAAAGACCATAACCGCAGTAACCGACGCCAATATGACGTGGGAACAATACTTCGCTTCGAGCCTCGGCATCTCAAATGCGGAAGAGAAGAACGGTGCGTGGGTCAAACCCATTGCGGGCGCAAAGTCGTACACGACGGGTGCAAGCGACACGGGCTGGTACTTCGTTTACGCAACCGATACCACGATAGGCACCATAACCGATACCACGATAGGCACTATCAGCGCGGAACATTCCGTCAACGCAAACGAATCATACTGGAAACGCATTGCCGACGCATACACCGCAAGCGAACGCGAAGCGGGCGACGATACGAAAGAACTCGAAAAATCGGCAATTGTTTTGGGCGATAACGGTCAACCTCAAAAATCCACGCTTTACGCCACCGCGACTTCCGCGGGCGAAAACAGCGGATATTATCTGTATATGGCAACGTCGGGCAACTCTCGTCCGAGCGCGACGTATTCGGGCGATAAGTTCTTCATCAAGACGCTCACCGTCAACAATAACACTGTGACAGACGGCAATACAACTGCCGATGACGAGGAAAAGTTGGCGGGCAACGTCGCCGTGTACTATCGCACCATTTCGAGAGGCAAAACGCTCACCTACAACGGCTACGACCGCTTCGCACCCGTCGGAATCACCGCTTCGGAAGGCGACGAAGTTCCGTTCATTAAAGAACCGTCAACAGACACGACAAAGGCGGATTCATATTGCTACTCGTCCGACATGTCGGCAGACAGTATAAAAGCCGAACCCGGCACATTCAAGTCCAAAGTCAAGATTTACTACTTTGACAGTGAAGGCACGCCTCACGTAGTCGGCGGCGTCGAAATCGATTGGGAAATCAAAAAGCGCGACCTCGAAGCCTCTTTGTCCGTTCCGTCGGGTACGTTGACGTACGGCGACCCCGACATCGACGCGGTTTTGACAATCGAAAATATTGCGCCGATTGACGGCAACAATCTTGGAATTGCGGGCAATATCCGCTTCGAGATAGTCATAAAGGACGAGGACGGCAAAGAAATTGCGAAGTTCACTTGGAACGGCACGGAATTCGTCGGTCAATCGGCAGACGGCAAAGTCGTTTCCAACAACATAACCGTTTCAAACGGCGGCTTCGGAATCGGAAGCAACTTAAGCGGCGACGATTTGCTGTTCAATGTCGAAGACATCGACTCTCTCGATTTGGCTACGAGAACGTTCAGTTGCAGCATAAACTTCAAGGACGCAAAGACGTACAAAATCAGCGTCGTTACGCCGAATATGGACGACAAATACAATCCCTCGCCCATAGTCGAGGACCAGACTATAACCGTCAATCCCGCAACGCTCACGTTGAGAAGAACGTCGGCGCCTTCGCACGACTTCGATAACACCTACGCAAATAAGGGCGCGACGTGGACGGTTTCGGGCTTCAAATTCAATGACGGCGAGGCGCAATTCGCTGCATTCGAGCCTGAGTTCGTAATGGCTCTCGGAAAAATCAACGAAACAAAAACTGTCACGAAAACAGCAATGCAAAAAGACGGTGCTTTGATAAATCCGGTGAAAATTGACAGTTTGATACAAGTCAATCTTCGTGTAAATGAAGAACAAACCGGCAAGATATTGAGTTTTGATTTGACAGGCGTATCAAAAGTCGGCGATTACTACATTAAGATTGCGGGCGGAAAGGGCTATCGCGTGGGCAACTATACGCTTACGTTCGAGGGCACGAGTGAGCCGACGTATTCGATAAACGAAAATAAGATTACAATCAGCGGCACGACGAACGGAACACACCAATATGACGGCAGTACGAAAGGAACGATTACGGTGACGTTCACTGCGGACAAGAACATCGTCAATCTCGGTCAGTTCGTCGAACAGTTCTTTGCCGCAAGCATAAACAACGGCGTAACGGTAAAAACAAAACCGTCCGCCTCGTCGAGCAGTAAGGCCGTAACGTGGGTGTTTGAAACGGGTGTAAACGCAAACAAATACACCGTAACGCTCAAAAAAGGCGACGGCTACGAGGAAGCGGCAAAGAGTTGTTCGCACATGCCTTCTGCGTTGCCGACGTATAGTTACGAGATTACGAAGCGACCGCTCACCGTCGAATTTGCACAAACAGGCAGTTCGCCCTATGAGTACAACACGTATCATCAAGGACTTTCCACCGTCAAGATCTCAAATCTCTGCCAGATCGGCAGCGTGTGGGATCATGTCGATATTACGCTTTACGTCGGCGACAATCAATACGTCGTTTCGTCGAATCGCAACAACGCCGTTGACGTGAAGAACTTGGTAAGCACAATAAACGTCGGAACGTACGCCGCAACGATAAGCGCTTCGCTCGGCGGAAAGAGCAGCGGCAACTACTATATATCCAACTACGACGAAAGCACGAGTTGGACGATCAAGAAGCATAAACTCACGCTCAGCGGTCTCAAACAGGACGACGGCAAGATTTACGACGGCACGCCCGTTACGCCCGTCCTCAAAGTCAACGGAAGCGACATCTCTAACGGCGAGATTACGTACGGCGCGGATACCATAAAGATCAAGTATTCCGCAACCGTTGACGGCGCAACGACGGACACGATCGTTAATGCGGGAACGTACAAAATAGGCATCGGCGGCAACGCAACCGATGCGATTATCGCAATGCGCGGCAGTGAAAACACCACGCAAAACTACGAAATCGACGGCACGGACGAGGCGGAATACACCATTCAACCCAGACAAATCAAACTCACTTGGAAGAATGCCCCGTCGTTCGTGTTCAGTAATGCGGCGCAAGGCTTGATAGTCACGGGCGTTGAGGGTATCGACGGCAACGGAAGCCTCGCAATCGTAAACGGTTCGAGCACGATAGACGGCGTGAATATCAAGGGATATGCAGGAAACGACGTCATCGAAATCACAATATCGGGCGCGGCGACTCACGTTGCGGACGGCAAGAAGTTTATGACTGCGGTCATAAGCAAAGTGACGGGAACGAATGCCGACGGCTCGGATTCCATTCTCAAAAACTACGAAATCGTCGACGGTATAACGAGCGGCGAGTTCGAGATAACGCCGTCCGTCGTGTCCGTAAGCTTTACGGCTACGAACGCAACGCTCGAAAAGGTATACGACGGCAACAACAGGGTGACGGCGCAAATTCTCGACAGTTACTTCAAGTTGGAAGCAACTGGACACGTTCCCACGAAATTCCCATTCACGATCGGCGGAACGTACGACGACGAAAACGTGCTTTACGATTCGAGCAACAACGTCATAAGAGGCAAAGCGGTCACGTTCTCGTATACGTTCGCCGACCCGACGAACGTAGGCGACTACGCTTTGGGAAGCGTCGATACGGCGGCGTACAACGTGGGCAAGATTACGCCGAAACATATTCAAGTTTTCCTTGACAAACTGCGCTCTAACAAGGCGACGAGGACGTACACCGACGGCACGACCTACGGCGGCAGCGGCGTAAGCGGCAACGGCACGACTAAACCTTATCGAGCGGGCGAAGGCTTCAGAGTAAGCGGCGTTTTGACGGGCGACGTAGTGACCGTCTTCGCAAATTATTCGGAATCCGAAAACTTGCGCAACACTTCTACTAACGGCGGTTTCGACTTTGCAAAATACGTCAACGACGTGTACAAAGACTCGGACGGCACGTTCAAGAAAGCAACTTCGGGCACATATCTCAAGAAACTCGTGTTCGAGATGAACGGCGCGGACGCAGGCAACTATACGTTCAACGTATATCATTCGAGCGACGGCGCATACAGCGATACGGACGGCAACTTTGCGACTAAAGTCACCGTGTACGACAGCAGAGAAAGCGACCAAAACCGCAAGAATAAGAGCGGTTCGCCGCAAATCCAAATCGAAATAACCGTAAAATCCGTCAAAGTGGAATACTCGAACACCGCTCAAAGTTACGCCAACGACGACAACACCTACAACACCGACTGGGCGCGCGTTACGGGTACGAACAAGGAAACGGACAAGGCGGGCGCGGACATCATCGTCACGAACGGCTGGATGTACGACGACGGCAAAGACCGCCCGATAGATTCCACCGACAAAAAGAGAGAATACCACGGCTACACGGTCATTCAGGGTAGGTCGGGCAATTCCCGACTCGGTGCGTCCGTGTCCACGACCAACGGTATGAATCTCAACTATCGTTTGAGCAATCAGCCGACTCTCACCATTGCGTACTTCGTGTCCACAGAGAGCAACGAATACAAGATAACTTCGCTTGCGCGTTTGCTCATCGCGTCCTTCTACTATACGGCGCATCAGAATCCGCAAAACCTCGATATGATCAAGATCGTATCGTCGGGTTACGCGTGGGTTAAGGTCGTCAGCGTGGGTGAGGACGGCGCATACGTCGGCGACTACAAGAAGCCCGACAATTCGCCTATCAAGGATTCTACGGCAACCACTTGGGACGAGTATCTTGCCCAATTGCAAGCGGCGGATTACGCGGTGTTCTTCGACACCGAAAAGAACGAATGGGGCTACTATAGTTCCAACGAATCCACGCAAAACGACATTCCGTTGAAGTTCGTGCAAACGAAAGACATAACGGGTACGTTCACGGCGCAAGACATCGAAATACTCAACGCGTTCTTCACGACCTCGTCCGTAGACGACAACGGCGTCGTTACGCAAAAGCAGTATAACTGGAACGGAAACAACAAGGACTTCCTCACGAACGTACTCAAAGCGAGAGTGGGCGCAAACGTGACGATAGACGGCAGTCTGTTCGTATCGACGGTGACGTCGAAAGTGAACGGAAGCGACGTTTTGACGGGCTTTGACGGCACTTACGACGGAAACGGCTACGTCATCGAATATCTCAATATAATGGGTTATGGCAAGACGAACGTCGGCTTGTTCGACGTGATCGGCGAAAGCGGCATCGTAAAGAACGTGCATTTGAGAAACGTCACTATCAACGCAAATCGAGGCAACGTAGGCGCAATCGCGGGTAGCGTTTACGAATCGAAAACAACCGAAACGAGCGTAAAGAACGTGTCCGTACACGGCGCAATCAACGTGAGCGGCGGCACGGTGGGCGGATTGTTCGGCACGAGCGCGAGAGATATTGAAAACGCAATCGTTCTCGGCACGATAACCTCTCAAAACGCAAACGTCGGCGGCGTTGTCGGCACGACGAGCGCAAGCGTAAAGAACGTCGTTTCCCTCGTGCAAATCACCGCATACGGCGGCACGGCAAAAGCGTTTACGACGTCGGGCGCAACGATTGAAGATTCCTATCATATGACGAACGCCGTATGGCAAAAGAGAAGCGGATTCGACAATGTTTCTGGCAAGTCAAAGACGTTCAACGAGTTGATGTCGGGTTCGATTTCGGGTTACGGCACGCAAAACAAGTATTACTACACGGGCGATACCGCACCGAACAAAGGCGAATTCGACGTACTCGACGACGTGCATATTACCGAACTGTCGGCAATAGGTGAGCCGAGCGAAGAAAATCCAAGACAGAGTATGCGCCTCAAAGATATAGTTTCCGTATATCTAATGATGTATTCTTTGTCAAAGACGACGGGAATGCTCACGAGCGACGGCAAGAGTTTCGGCGTGAACGTATACTCGCTCAGTTCGTCGAGTTGGCTCGTAGGCACGGCGGACGGCACGCAAAGCAATCCGATTGCAATCGCAAACAAGCAAAACGTATCGCTTTTAAGACAACTTCCGTTTGCGACGTTCACGCTCAAAACCAATATCGCGCTCGACGTTGCAAGCACGTTTGCAGGCGCGTTCTTCGGAACGGTTACGAGCGAGACGGATAGCACGGGCAATTCGCTCGGATACAAGATAACTTGCGACAAGGATATGTTCGAGGCGTACGCCGAGAGCAATCCGAGTTGGATAGAAGTCGCATAATCGCAACATAAATCGCAATCGGGCGGCAAAAAAAGCCGTCCGTGAGCGAGAAAAACGTGCGAAAAAACAACTCGCTCGAAAATCCAAAGAATTGCGAAAATATCGCAAAATCGTGATTCTAACCGCACGTTTTCAAAAAGTTGAAATATCGTGCAAAAAAATCGACGAAAAATCAAATAAAACGCCTTGCTCGATTGTAGTTTATATATAAATATATAAAAAATCCGCAAGGTACGAACAAAAGAAACAAGGATAAACTATGCAAGCAAGCAAAAGCAAAAACTTCAAAATCGTAATGTCAGTTATGATTCCGCTTTTGATAATCGTGACCACCGTCGTTATGGTGGGCGCGTCCTTTGCGTGGTTTACCAACGCCGACAAGGTCACCGTTGCTGAAATAACGATGTCTACGGCGGATTCTTACAGAATCGACTTTACACGCCAACCTTTGTCCACTGACGGCAAGTTGTTGTTTGACAATATGCAGTACGTCGGACAGACCGCATTTTGCGCAAGCGGCGCAAACGCGGGCAAACTTATGACCGAAGCCATCGCGGCGGGCAACGCCGTCGACACGAGCGACCGTGCGTATTACTTCATCAACACGGTTGCGCTCGACACGCAAGGCAAGACGTTCGATATGAGTATGGCGTTCGACGGCGTGAAGATAGTGAAGTACAAGCGCAACGCCGACGGCTCGATTGCCAAAGATGAAAACGAGCAAAACGTCGTTGAAAAAATCAACAAAATCTACGCCGCTACGGGTTCTAACGTATCGCCCGTGAGTGACATTCCGTTTGCGTTCACGTGGTTTTTCAAGGCGCACGGCGAAACCGATAACGACGGCGTAGTGAGAAACTACGAAACGTACAAAATCGACGATTCAACCAACGCTCAGCGACTTTTGCAACTCGAACCGCAAAAGAACGAAGTTTGGTACACGCCCTACGGCAAACTCACCTTCGGCGACGACAATCTCGTTGCGCGCGTAAACGACGACGATTCAATCGACTCTGCGAGTATAAAGGGCGTTGACAAGCGAATTATCAACGACTTCGGCACGAACGGCATAGGCAACGCCACGTCGCAATTATTCGATTTCTACATCGTTTTCGCACCCGAAAAACTGTTCTGGATGCAGTTTTTCTCGGCAGACAGGGACAAATACACCGCAACCGATATCTACACAACCACGGTGGACGGCGAAACGACAAACGACGACACTAAAAAGATTTTTGAGGAATTGTCCAATCAGATGTACTATTCGCATATGGATTATTCGGGTTCTACGTTTGAATTTTCGGCGGTACTCAACGTAACGAACGTACACGAGGAGGCGCAAGGATAATGAACAAGACCAAACGCACTCTAATCGTATCTTCCGTCGTTATGGCTCTCATATTCGTCGTCACTATAGTCAGCGTGACCGCCGCGTGGTTTACGAACGTCGCGGACAGCAACGAGGACGGATTCACAACCGATTCCGCGCTTTTGCAAGAGAGCGCAAGCATATCCATCGACGAGAACGCCGCAAGCGATTACGGCACTTCGATTTGGCCTGCCGTGGCTACGCCCGGGTACCTTTCAAAAGGCAACGTCGCCCCGTACGGCACCGATTTGAAGCAGAAGCAGACGAGCAAAATCGACATTGCGGCAAAATGCGCCGTGTTGTATTTTCCAATAACGTTTGTCGGCTCGTCGGACGCGGGGTATAAAGACGGAAGAAAATCGCTTATGCTCAGCGCACTTTCGGCGCACCTCGACAATGACGAAGAAAACAAAGATTATCTTTCCGATTTCAACGTCGAAATGGAACTCGTCACCTTGAAAGAGGAGTCCAAAACCAGCGAAACCATAACGCCGACTGCGCCGAGCGATTTTTCGGGCAATCCGAGCGCAATATACTACAACCAACCGTTCAAAGACGTCGAACGTAAATTGCCGAGTTGCAAACTCTATATGCTTGTAATCCCCGGCGAAACCTACTATGTCAAAGCAACCGTTTATTTCAACCGAATCGACGAGGAATGCAACGAGAAACTCATATACCTCGCCAACACGCAAAAGAATATAACGTTCCAGTTCGAAATCAAGGACAACGTTGCGCAAGGCGTGAATATCAGAGAAGGAAATATGCCCGTATGACATCACTTCGCAAAAACAAAATAGCGATGATAGTCGCAATAATAGTGCTTTTTGCAGTCGCAGTTTCGGCGACGGGCGTTTCCTATGCGGTTTGGATTTCCCCGGACGGTCCGATAGGCGGCGGCTCGTCCAAAGCGTCCCCGTCCGTTACGCCCGACTCGAACAACGTCTGGGCAAAGTATTTCAATTATAAGGAAATAACCGTCGAGGGGTTGGATGGCAAATACGTCGAAATATCCACGTTCTACACCGACGGCGAAAACGCACAAGGACTCAATTTGTCCGACTTGTATATCCCCGAGGTCATTTGGGTGGAAAAGGGCAGCGGAAAAGTGCTTGCAACGCTTGACGGCGTAAGCGAAAACGCGTACGAAACCTACAACGTTTACCGCATCACCAACAGCATTTTTGCGGATTCGTCCCTCAAAAGTTTGCCCGTAACGATTCATATCCCTGCAAGCGTATGCGAAATCGACGCCGCCGCTTTTGCAGGTCTGCCCAATCTTAAAGCCGTGTATTTTGAAAACAGAATGCCGTGTACGTTAGGTGCGTATGCGTTTGCAGGTTGCTCGAGTCTCGAATACGTCTACAACGTCAGAAACGGCGGCGTAACGCCCGACGACACCTCTTTCGTCGGCACACAAATCAACGTCATCGACGGTCAAATTAGGTTTGCGTAAAAATAAATTGCAAAACGTTGCAAGTTTTTTAGCAAATTTAACGGCAATGTTTGACACAATCGCAAACTCTTGCTATACTAAATAGGCTTGATAGCGAAACGATTTGCTTGAAGTGATACGAAAGCGTATAAACGTAGGCATACGAGCGTGTCTTGCTTGATAGCGAAGCGTCAAACCGTTTGGATAGAAAACGGTTTCAAAAATAAAAGAAACGATTTGCTTTGATTTTATATGGAAGCGTATCGAAGCGGTCATAGCAGGCGTGTCTTGCTTGATAGCGAAGCGTCAAACCGTTTGGATAGAAAACGGTTTCAAAAATAAAAGAAACGATTTGCTTTGATTTTATATGGAAGCGTATCGAAGCGGTCATAACGAGGCGGTCTTGAAAACCGTTTGGGTGAAAGCCCACGGGGGTTCGAATCCCTCCGCTTCCGCCAAAAATATGCTGATGTGGCTCAGGTGGTAGAGCACATCCTTGGTAAGGATGAGGTCACCAGTTCAAGTCTGGTCATCAGCTCCAAATCCGTGAACGAAATTCGTTCACGGATTTTTTATATCTTCGTGTACGAAGATATAAAAGCGCGGCTTTCAACCGCGCGGCGCGCTCGTCGTCATCGCACGACGATTGAGAATACTTCGTGCTCTCATCGCCTTTGCTTGCCGTCATCAGCATAAAAAGTGGACGAGATTAGTAGTTCACGGATTGTTCATATTTTTGAGTAACGAAGATATAAAAGCGCGGCTTTCAACCGCGCGGCGCAATTATTTTCACATCGAAATTCAAGCGCAGAGAAGGGCGAGATATATGGTTTCTAATATCGACCGTTGCGCATATTTGCATATCAGAGTTCTCGTATTCGTGTATGCGCAAATATACATATGTCTAAAAAAGTTACAGTCAAGTGTTTACGAGTGAAATTTCGTGTGCTATAATGTCAATATTATAGATTTTATATTGTGATAAGGTGAAAAATGAAAATCAAACTGAATGAATTTTTCAGACGTGACGTTGACGGCGTCGACGTGTTGCTTACGGATTCCCCCGAAGTCAAAGCGCAAGTGAAAAAGCACAAAAAAACCGTGAAAGACGCAATCGTATGGTCGATTGTGGGTACGCTTTTGTTCGTGTTGGTGCTCAACGTCGTGATTTTGCCGCTTACGGGCAAGTGCGCGCGCGTCGAACGAGTCACCGATTATGTCGGCGACAATCAATATATCGCTTTCCACAAGCCCGAAGGTTTGATGCTTTCCGCTCACCGTGCGGGCGGCGTTCTCGAACCCGAAGAAACTATGGCGGCGTTCAAGCAATGTATGGAAGAAGCGCAAAGAGAGAATTACAAAGTCGACATTCTCGAATTTGACTTGCACCTCACAAAAGACGACGTACTCGTGCTTATGCACGACCACGAAATCGACCGCACTTCAAACGGCACGGGCAAGATTTGCGATATGACTCTTGCCGAACTCAAAACCTACAATTTCGGCTATAACTTCCAAACCGAAGACGGCGTATACAAATATCGCGATAAGTCCGACGCGGAACTCGAAAACGTGCGTATCGTTACGCTCAAAGAAGTTTTGGATTACGTCGAAAAGGTCGCTCGCCCCGACAAAACTATGAATTACGTCATAGAAATCAAGGACGGCGGCGATGCGGGCAGACGCGCTATGAACAAACTTTATCGCATGATGGTTGAGTATAAAATGATAGATCGCACGGTGTTTGGAACGTTTCAAAGCGAAATAAGCAAATACGTCGACGAGTGCAATGCTTTGGGCGTATTCGAGCAAGAAGTGGTGCGCTCTGCGGGTATAACCGAAGTGCTCGATTTTTATTTCGCATTCCTTTACGGTAATACGAACGCAAAATTCAACTTTGAAGTTTTGCAAATTCCGATGGGCTTCAACGGCTTCTTCGATTTGTCCACGAAAGAGTTTATCGACTTTGCGCACAGCATGGGCATTGCGGTGCAGTACTGGACGATAAACGACCCCGACGACGTTGCCAAACTTCAAGCCAACGGTGCGGACTGCATAATGACGGACAACCCGAAAATGGCATACGAAGTTCTGCACAGAAACGACAAATAAGTTTGCAAATAAACTCGGTTTTGACGAAACGCAATTTTGTAGAAACGACAAATTTCTGAAAAAATAAACGATAATTGGTTTTCGAAAAGCAAACGATTTTCAAAACGAATTATAAAAAAGGCACTCTTTCGAGTGCCTTTTTCAATTTGTCGAGCGATTATTTCTTTTCGTTCTTTTCTTCCTTTTCCTTGCCGAAGCCTTTGAGGAATCTGCGGAAGCCGCCTTTTCTGCCGTTGAGCATATCCACGAGTCCGTCAAGCGAACGCTTGGATATAAGCCCCATCGACCACGCCGCTATCGTGCGGTAGGGCATATCTTTGACGGAATTGGTGAGCATTTCGGGGTTCTCGGACGAGAGTGCGACGAGGTTGACGACGCCCACGCAGAGATTGTACATAAACTTGCCGAATGGCGAAACTCTGCATTGACCGATCGTGTTGTTTGCAAGCAATTCGCCTTTTTCGTAAGGTCTGTTTTCGATCATCTTTGCGCCGTAGAGTGCTTCGAATTGCTCGACGGGGATCTCGGTTGCGTTTGCGATGTCGTAATAGCAAGGCGCGGCTGCCTTGTAGTCGGGGATAGGTGCGTCGGGATTCTTGGACGTAACGTTTACGATACCTTCGAGTTTGATGTCGCGAGAGGACGCGCCCACCAAAATCTTGAAGTCGCCGCTTTCGACGTGCCAGTCTTTGATTTCGACGTTGTAGTATGCGAACGCTCTTGAATCGAGAGTGATTTCGACGTCTTTTTCTTCACCCGGTTGCAAGAATACTTTTTTGAAGCCTTTGAGTTCTTTTTCGGGGCGATAGAGAGTGCTTTCGATGTCCGAAACGTAGAGTTGCGCGATTTCCGCACCGGCGACTTTGCCGACGTTCTTGACGGTGAAAGTGACGGTGAGCGGGTCGCCTTCGTTGATTGCGTTTGCGCTTATGCGAAGATTCGAGTACTCGAATTGCGTGTAGGAAAGACCGTAGCCGAAGGGATATTTGACTCTCTTTTTCGCACTGTCGTAATAGCGATAGCCGACGTAAATGCCTTCGCGGTATTCAACCGTTCTCGGTCCCATACGGAAGTATTTCGAGCCGAGATAATCGTCTTCGTGGACGGGGAAGGTTTCTGCGAGTTTGCCCGACGGATTGACCTTGCCGTAGAGAAGGTTGTACGCCGCTTCGCCGCCTGCCTGACCGCCGAGATATAGGTTGAGAATGCCTTTGACGCTCTTGTCCCAGTCGCCGATTTCGACGGGCGAACCGCAAGAAAGCACGACGACGACGTTTTTGTTGACTTTCAAAATCTCGTTGATGAGAGTGACGTGCGATGACGGCATTTTGATGTGGCGACGATCGTAGCCTTCCGATTCAAACGCATCTGTAAGACCGACGAACAAAAGCACGACGTCCTTGCCTTTTGCGACTTTTACTGCCTTGTTTATGAGGCTCTTTTTGTAGCCTTCGCCTTTGAGAACGTAGCCGTCTGCGTACTCGTAGGGTTGAGCGACTCTATCGAGTGCGTCGGTGAAAGATGTGAGTTTTGTGGGAAGAATGTGGCTCGAACCACCGCCTTGATAGCGGATTTTCTTTGCGAGTTTGCCGATGACGGCGATGTTTTGCTTTTTGCTTAAGGGAAGTATGCCGTCGTTTTTGAGAAGAACCGCGCCGCCTTCAGCCGCTTTGCGAGCGATTGCGTTGTGTTTTTCGATGTCAAAGGTTACGCCTTCGATTTCGCGCACGATGTTTTCGTATGCGAATCTGATGAGGCGGAGCACCACTTTGTCGATGTCTTCTTCGGTGAGAGTGCCTGCTTTGAGTGCCTTGTAAACGGTGTCGTCGTTAAGACCCTTGCTGCCGGGCATTTCAAGGTCCATACCTGCCTTGACGCCTTCGGCGCGGTCGTTAACTGCGCCCCAGTCGCTCACGACGATGCCTTTGAATCCCCATTCGTCGCGAAGAATATCGGTGAGGAAGCGTTTGTGGTCGCTAAGGTACGTTCCGTTGAGGCGGTTGTAGGAACACATAACGGTCGTGGGTTGTTCCTCTTTGACGATATGCTCGAAAGCGGGCATATAGATTTCGCGCAAAGTGCGCTCGTCAACGATGGAATCGATTGTCATTCTTATGTATTCTTGGTTGTTTGCAAGATAGTGTTTGAGGGAAGTGCCGACGTTTTTCTTCTGTACGCCGTGAACCCACGCGCCGCCCATACGACCTGCAAGGAACGGGTCTTCCGAGAAGTATTCGAAGTTTCTTCCGCACAACGGACTTCTTTTGATGTTTACGCCGGGTCCGAGAACGGTCGAAACGCCGAGAGATTGAGCCTCGACGGCGATAGCCTCGCCGACTTCTTCAACGAGGTCTACGTCCCAACTCGAAGCGGTGGTGACTGCGCCGGGGAAGCAAGTTGCCGGTTCGGGCGTTTGCATAATGTTGACGCCTTTGCCGATTTTTTCACGTCTGAGTCCGCTCGGCCCGTCGCTCATACGCACGGCGGGAATGTCGATTCCGTCGCGTTTGACGGGTTGAGTGAGCCAGTTTGTAGAACCGGAAAGCATAGACACTTTTTCGTCAAGCGTCAACTTGCCCAGTATTTCCAAATAGTCCTTGTCGTTCATAATTTCCTCCAACAGAGTGTTTATATTTTGGTTTTTCGGCGATAAAGTACCGATTGTGTGTTTTTCGTCTTTTTGTCGCGAGACTTAATTCGCGTGCGCGTTATTTATATAATCAAACAAGTTTTGAAAACTATATTTCATTATATCATTTTTGCCCTCAACGTTCAATATGAATTTTTGCAATCGCAGATACGATTATTTTTTAGCGGCGAGTTTTTCTTTTTCACGGATAGAGAGCGGCATTTCGTCGTTTATATAGGTGTTCCAAACGTCGATTCTATCCTTGTCGTCGAGATAGCGAAGCACTCTTGCGGGCGAGCCTACCGCAATGCAGTTGGCGGGCAAGTCGCGAGTCACAACGCTTCCTGCGCCCACGACCGTGTTTTCGCCAATCGTAACGCCGCCGCAAATCGTCACGTTCGAGGCAATCCAGCACCCTTTCTTGATTGTAACGGGTTTTGAATATTCGAGGTCGTGGAAGCCGTCGGGATATTGTTGATTGAGGCGTTCGCTTGCCAAAAACGGGTGACAAGGCGTTGCGATTGTTACGTTTGCGCCGAGCCATACGCCGTCTTCGAGCGTTATGGGCGAAATGTCCAAAAGCGTGCAGTTGTAGTTGAAAAATGTATCGTTTCCGACGTGAATATTTACGCCGTATTCGCAATAAAACGGCGCGAAAATCCAAACGGATTTGCCCTTTGAAGACGGAATGAGTTTGTTGAGAAGTCGTTTTTGTTTTGGTGCGTTCCAAACGGGGCATTTGTTGAATCTTTGCGTCAGCCACATACCCCTTGCGTGTTGCCAGAAAATGTCTTTGCTCGACGAGTTGTAGAGTTTGCCCTCAACCATATGAGTCCAGTCTTTCTTTTCCTTGCTCATATCAAAACCCCCTTTCGATATTTTTTTACGATACCATTTTATTTTATAAAAGGATAGATTTATATCAAAATTTATTACAAAATATCAAAAAACCGTTGTAAAATACAAAAAGTATGATATTATCTTCGTATGAGCAACGACGACAACGCAAAACTTAACGTCCGATTCCTTCCCAAAGGCGTGCAAAATCCGCAATTCGAGCAACGAGAAAGCGGCGTTGCGCATACGCCGTACAGTCGCGAAGTGGCGTTTTATACCTGCATTAAAAACGGTGACCTCGAAGGACTCAAAAGCAATATGGCGAGTTTTATGAGCGAAGCGTTGGTCGTGGGCAGAATGAGCGACGACAATTTGCGCCAAGTCAAGTATCTTGCCGTCAGTTGTATTACGCTTGCCACGCGCTACGCCGTCGAAGGCGGACTTATGGAAAGCGAGGCGTACAACCTCTCGGACGCGTACATTCAAACCGTAGATAAGACGGATTCGCCTGAAGAAATAATGAATTTTCTCATCGAAAAGGCGACCGAACTTACTATGCTCGTGAAAAGTCACCGCCAAAGGCTGGAATATCCGCCGTATATCCGCAAGGCGATAAAAGTTGTGAACGCGAGGCTCCACGAAAGACTGACTTGCGACGACGTTGCGAGCGAGTGCGGCGTGAGCGCGGATTATCTGTCGCAAAAATTCAAAAAGTACGTCGGCGTAAGTTTGCACAAATACATCGTTACGCAAAAACTCGAAGCGTCCAAAACTCTGCTTGCAAGTGGTGTGGAATACGGCGAAATCGGCTATTATTTCGGGTTCTGCTCGCAAACGCACTACATTCAGTGCTTCAAAAAAGAGTACGGAATGACCCCCAAAGAGTATATCGCCTTAAACGCAACCGTTTGAGTGCGCCTTAAATTAGCGAAAAAAGTGCGAAAATGTCGCGTTTTTTTGAAAAAATTTAGCAAAAATCGGTAACCGAAATAGGATACGAACGTTTTTATAGTGAGGAATGAATGAAAAACACCGCTTGGGAAAACCTGTTTAAGAAATACTACAACGAGGCTCTCTTGTACGTGTTTTCGTTCTGCCACAATCGCACGCTCGCCGAGGACATCGTGCAGGAAGCGTATATGCGCGCAATCCGCTCTATCGACGAGGAAAAAGACGGATTTAAGTTCTGGCTGTTCAAGGTGTGTCGCAATCTCTACTTCGATATGCTCAGAAAAAACAAGAGAATCGAAGGGATAGAGGGCGACGTGCAGTCGGACGATTCGCTTGTGGACGACGTGATTCAAAAGGACGAATACCGCGCGCTCTACAAGGCTATATCACTATTGAAAGACGGCTATCGCGAGGTCGTGCGGCTCTATTATTTCGACTCGATGTCCGTCAAGGAAATAGCGTCCATCGTCGGCGAATCCACGGACAACGTGAAGATTCAACTGTATAGAGCGAGGCTCAAACTCAAAGAAATTTTGGAGGCAAATATATGAATTTTGACGAAGCGTTCAACCACTGTCGGGACGGTGTCGCCACCGAAGAAGAAAAACAATTCGTAAAAGAGCAACTTGCAAAAGCCAACGAGTTTTTGCAAAACGAGTCCGTGCGCGAGGAATCGCCGGTTAAGGAAGCGGACGCGGAAGACGTGAAAAAAGCCAAAAAGAAATTCAAATGGAAATATATCGTCATTCCGTTCTGCTCGCTCGTATGTGCGCTTGCGGTCATTGCCGCAATCCTGGGCGGTGTGTTCGGATCGGCGGCGTCGTACGCCAAAAAGTCGGCTGTGTATTCAAAATCCGCTTGCATCGATATTGCAAAGGCAAAAGCATTCGAATTTGTCAGCGATTCCAACAACTTCACGTATGTCAACGCTGCAAGCAAAGACGACTTCCAAACCGAAGACGCGGAAGCGGACTTCAACTACAACGGCAAGGATTTGAAAAACAGTTATTACACGTATATCATCGAACTCGAAGTCAAGCGCAGCGATTTCGAAATCAAAATCGAGGTCGACACGAGAAACGGCGATTGCAAGGTTATAAAAGTAGATTGACCTTTCAAGACGCAAAGCGAAAAATAGCATTTAAGGAACGTTTTTTCAAGGCGTTCCTTTCTTTTTGTATTCTACAAAATATTCCACTAATTTTTGTATAGCGTTTGCATACAATAGTTGTATGTGGTCAAACGTGATTAGCATCGGCAAAGAGTACGGAAAGGAAATCGACTATATCCTTAAAAAACTTCAATGCACAAAAGACGTGTCCTATGCAACGGAAGAAAACGACGAGAGAATATGGATATATCTTGCGTCGTCTTGCGACGTTTCGCAAAAAATCGAAAACGAAATGTATCGCACGCTTGCGGTCGTGTTTTTGTCGTATCTAAAACTCAGATTCTTTCTGGAAAGATTGCCCGTTCACCGTATGTCGTACGCAAAGTGCGCACTGATTTGTTCGATGCTTCATTTTGACAAGGACTTTGAAGAAAACGTCGTGGCAAAGGTGTTGTCCGATTCGATGGACTACAACATTGACGGACTTTTCAATTTTCGTATGCGCTCATTAAAAGACGCTTGGGCGGAAATTGCGGACGTGGCGTCGAGATTGCTCGAAGGAAGCGAGGGCGACAAGGACGTTTTCGACATAGCGGCGTTTATATCGGGAAGCGACGGCGGAAAGAACAGAATCGCAACCGACGGCAAAATCGTCGAGAATCTGACCGAAAGACGCAGGGTTGAAATCGTGAGATTGTTCAACGAGGAAGAATACAATTTGCTCGACGCGATAATAAAAGAAAAACCTTGCGAAATATACGTCGAAAGGAACGGTTTTTCGGACGGACTCAACAACGCTTTGCGAAAAATCGCAAAAGTGATAGAGAAAGCCTAAAACACGATTTGTGTCGCAATTTGTTGTTTTTAGAAGAAAAATGGCAAAAAATATTGTTTTTTGAGAGCAATAATACACGATAAGTGTATAACGCAAACAAATTGCGACACAAATCGTGTTTTAGTAAAACTTGTTCGAAGACGGAACGCGAGCCGCAAGGCGGCGAGGAAGCGAGCGCCGAACTTGACGGAAAGTACAAGTGAACGGGCGAGTGTAGATTTTTTTCGCCCGTGAACGAGTGGCATAAGTAGAGAACGATACCTTTTTATGTGAGTGCCGAGTGTTGCCCCACGCGAAGCGGACGCCGTGGGTTCCCTCAAAGTATGCAGAGGGGGAACGGCGGGCGGGGAAACACGTGAGGAAGGGGAAATTTTTATTTAGAGTTTACGCCGCCAAAATTTTGTAGAGAAAGAACAAAACACGTGATAGATGGAAAATTATATTTTGGTGTGTTTTTACACAATAAAAAAGGCAGGCGCTGCGCCTGCCTTCTCAAAAGTTTTAACTTATCAATAAACTTTTCTCGCTCTTATCACGTCGTCGCCGTCGATTGTCAAATCGGTGTCGGTGTCGATAATCGTGTAGCGAAGCCCGTTTCTCGTCGCACTGATTCCGCCGAATCTGTTTTCGCCCGTATCCGTCGAAATGACGGTGTAGCGATGAGCCGCGCTCATTGGCGCTTTGACGTTGGGCAAATTGACAGAGTTGGTGACGTTTCCGTTTTCGAGATAATCTTTAAGTTCGCCTGCCGCCATAACCGCGCAGTTGTCTTCGGCTTCTTCGGTGGACGCGCCGAGGTGCGGTATTGCAACGATTCCGTGTACGCCTATGCAATTTTCGTCGGGGAAATCCACGACGTATTTGCGAAGTTTTTTGCTTTCGAGAGCGGCTTTTATTGCGTTTACGTCGCAAAGTTCACCGCGTGCGGCGTTGATTATAATCACGCCGTCTTTCATCGTCGCAAGGCTTTCGGCGTTTACGAGACCTTTCGTTTGCGGTGTCATAGGCATATGAAGGGTCACGAAGTCTGCGTCTGCCCAAGCGGATTGCATAGTGTCGAAAATCGTTACGAAGGGGATTTCCGCTTTTGCCGCTTCGGATATGAACGGGTCGTAACCCACGATATTCATTCCGAGCGCGTGCGCGGATATTGCGACTTTTCTGCCAATCGCGCCGAGACCCAAAACACAAAGTGTTTTGCCTGCGATTTCGCTGCCTGCAAACTGACCTTTGCCTTTTTCCACTTGTTTTGCAACGTCGTCGCCTTTAAGGGTGCTTGCCCATTCGATTGCTTCGGACACGTTGCGCGCGCCGATAATAAGTGCGGCAATGACGAGTTCCTTGACGGCGTTTGCGTTTGCGCCGGGGGTGTTGAACACGCAGATACCTTTTTTAGCGTAGTCCGCGTGCGGAATATTGTTCACGCCCGCGCCCGCTCTTGCGACTGCCAAAAGCGAGGACGGAACGGCGTATTCTTCCATTTTGAAAGAGCGTACGAGTATGCCGACGGGGTTCTCGCTCGAATCGGTGAGATTGTAGCCGTCAAGCACGGGATTTGCGAGTTTGGATATAGAATTGAGTTTGAGTACGTCCATAGTTTGCCTCGCTTGCGATTATTTGTTTTCGAGTTCGAATTTCTTCATAAACTCGATGAGTGCTTTCACGCCTTCTACGGGCATTGCGTTGTAAATCGACGCTCTCATACCGCCCACGAGTTTGTGACCTTTGAGGCTGACAAGTCCCGCTTGTTCTGCTTCTTTGACGAATTTTGCGTTGAGTTCGTCGCTCGGCGACACGAAAGGCACGTTCATAAGCGAGCGGCTTTGTTTCTCGACGAAGTTGTTGTAGAAGTCGCTCTCGTCGATGAAGTCGTAAAGCATTTTGGCTTTTTCGCGGTTGATTTGTTCCATAACCTTAACGCCGCCGAGTTTTTTGAGGTGACGAAGGTTGAGCATCATCATATAAATCGACCAGCAAGGCGGTGTGTTGTACAAACTGTTTGCGTCGATTTGCGTGCGATATTTGAGCATAGTGGGGCAGATGGGAAGTTCGCCGCCGAGCATATCCTCTTTGACGATGACGAGGGTTACGCCGGCGGGGGCGAGATTCTTTTGCGCGCCCGCATAAATGAGAGAATACTTTTTGGGGTTGATGACCTCGCTCATAATGCACGAGGACAAGTCCGCAACGAGGGGGACGTCGCCGGTGTCGGGCAACGTGTTGTATTTCAAGCCGAAAATGGTGTTGTTTTCGGTGATATGAACGTAACTTGCGTCTTGTCTGAAATCTTCGCGCGCGGTTTTGGGAATATAGGTGAATTTTTTGTCTTCACTCGAAGCGACGAGGCGAATATCGCCGTATTTTTGCGCTTCTTTGTAGGCTTTTTTGGCAAAGTTACCGGTCACGATATAGTCTGCTTTTCCCGTCTTCAAAAGGTTGAGCGGAATCGCCTCGAATTGCGTGGACGCGCCGCCCTGAACCATAATGACGTGATAGTCGTCGGGAAGATTCATAAGTTCGCGCACGAGGTCGAGGGCTTCGGTGTTGATGGCGTCGTACCATTTCGAGCGGTGGCTCATTTCCATAACGCTCATACCCGAACCGTTGTAATCGGCGATATTTTTGCCCGCTTCCTCGATGACTTCGAGCGGAAGCATGCTCGGACCTGCCGAGAAATTGTAAACTCTCATAAAATTCTCCTTTTTATAGTCATAATCGCATTCGCAAACGCGACTTTGTATACTATAATCGTAAAGGCAAAAACGAGGTTTGTAAAGATTTATTTTCGCACAAACGTATGCTTTTCGGCACTTTTTGGCGAAACTCTTGCGTAAGCGCGCGTTTTGGTGTAATATAGTAAATTAGAAAAATATGCGTGCAAAATCAAAACTTATTGTTATACATTAATAACTTTGAGTGACGTCGAGCGAGCGTCGCTTAAAATGAAATTTACCGCATAGAAAAATACGAATTTAACGGAGATATATAATGGCAAAAAACGCAAAAACAGTTAAGGTGACCTTCCTCGGCGGCGTAGGCGAGGTGGGCAAAAATATGACCGCAATAGAGTGCGGCGACGATATGATTATCGTCGATTGCGGCGTTTCTTTCGCAACGAGCGAGGAAGCCCCCGGCATCGACGCAATCATACCCGACATAACCTACGTAAAAGAGAATATATCAAAACTTCGCGGCATCGTGCTCACTCACGGTCACGAGGACCACATCGGCGCAATCCCGTACTATGCCGACGAACTCAAAAACATACCGATTTACGGCACTGCGCTCACAATCGGACTTTTGAAAAGAAAACTCGACAAAAGCGGCAAAAAATGCAATCTCGTCGTGGTGTCTGCGGGCGATACGATAACGCTCGGAGCATTCAAAGTCGAGTTTATCAAAGTTTGTCACTCGATGGCGGGTGCGTGCGCGCTTGCGATAACCACGCCAGTGGGTACGGTGTTCGTCACGGGCGACTTCAAGATTGACAATACGCCCATCGACGGCAAGAAAACCGACATCGGCCGCATTGCGGAAATCGGCGCAAAGGGCGTGCTTCTTATGCTCGGCGAGTCCACGAACGTGGAAAGAAAGGGCAGTTCCACGTCCGAAAAAGTCGTGGGGCAAACGCTTGAAAACATCTTTGCTTCGAACCCCGACAAGAGAATCGTCATTGCGTGCTTCGCATCGTCCAACTACCGCGTGCAACAAGTGCTTACTCTCGCTCACAAGTATCACAGGAAAGTCGTGCTTGCGGGCAGAAGTATGAAAGGTATGGTCGACGTTGCGTCCGCTTGCGGCGAGTTGCAAGTTCCAAAGGGCGTAATTGCGGACAGCGTGGGCAAACTGCTTCCGAGCGAAACGGTTATTTTGGCAACCGGTTCGCAAGGCGAACCGCTTTCCGCTCTCAACAAACTCTCGAAAGGCGAGTTCAACAAGATTAACATCGGACCGCAAGACCTCGTCGTCTTGTCATCGTCGCCTATCCCCGGCAACGAAAAATCCGTGTACGACGTCATAAACGACCTTTTCAGAAAGGGCGCAAACGTCATATACGACGCAATGAACGACATTCACGTTTCGGGTCACGCTTACGAGGAAGAACTCAAACTTATGCTCACCCTCGTGCAACCCGAGTACTTTATGCCCGTACACGGGGAATATCGTCATCAGTTCAAGCACGCCGAAATCGCAAAAACGTTGGGCGTACCGTCAAAGAATATCGTCATTCCCAACATCGGCGAGTGCTACGGCGTGAATCACAAGGGGATAAAGCAACACTCTAACGTCACGGCGGGCAACGCCTACGTTGACGGCGTAGTTCTCGAAGACGGCAAATCCGTCGTAAACGACAGAAAATCGCTTGCCGAATACGGTATGCTCGTGGTGCTTTGCGCCGTCGATACCGACCAAGGCAAGGTCGTTGGCGACGTGGACATCGTGGCAAGAGGATTCAACCTCACCGACGACGTGGTAAATTCCATAAAGAGCGCAACCGTGGACACGATAAACGGCGCAGACTTCGACAAAGCGGACGTCAACGAGATTGCGAGAATGGTCAAAAAAGCGGTGAGAAAGTTGTTCTACAAGGACAGACAATTCCCCATAATCATTCCCGTCATCGTCGAGGACTGACGGTCAAGCGCAACGAAAAACCAAAGTAAAAAATCGGCAAACGAATTTTCAAAAAACGTGCAAAAACGGCGTCGTTTTTTAGGAAAAAGAAGGTGCAAAAATGTATAGAAAACGCATTATTTTGATACTCACTTCACGCGACGAAAGCGACGGCATATCGCAAAAAATCGCGGAAGCAATACGCAAAATCGGCACGCATAACGTCGTGGTCATAAGCGACGACAAGTACGGTTCGGCAACAAAACTTTCCGCGCTCGACAGACTTATGGACAGCGGAAGCGAGTATCAGTATCTGCTCGAAAAAAAGGACAAGGGCGTTATCCGCGATATATTCAAACTCAAAAGTTTGTCAAAGCGCGTCAACCGCATAAACAACCTCATAAAGCGTTTTCACCCCGAGTACATTTTGTGCGTTACGCCGTACGCTCATCATTGCGCCGTCGAGGCAAAACGCAGAGCGCGTTTTGGCACGCAAATCATATATATTCTTCAATCCTTCACGCTTCCAAAACGCGTACACGATGACGCAACCAACGTGTTTATCGTCGAAAACGCGGACGTAAAAGCCGATTTGGTGCGACAAGGCATAAAATCGAAGGACGTTATGGTTATGGGACTTCCTTACGAGGCAGTGCCCAAAACGAGGGAAGAAATCATACTCAAAAAGCAAGAGGCAGGGCTTCCCAAAGTCAAAACCGTCTACGTCAACGTGCAGGAAAAAAAACAACTCGAAAACGTGTTCTCGCTTCTTCTCGACCAAGGCGAAATCGCAAATCTCGCCGTGTACGTCAAAGACGAGCGTATGCTTCAAACGTTGTCGTCTATGGCGGTTAAAGCACCCGAAACCAAAGTTTTGTTTTTGCAAAACGGCGAGCAAGCTGACGATTGTCTGCCCGTATGCGACGTGGCAATCACGCAGTACGACCCCGCAACGCTTTACAAGTGCTTCAAACTCGGCGTGCCGAGCATAGTTGCAAAGAGCGGCGAACACGAGCAAGCGGACATATCCTATCTTGCCTCGCACGAACTCTGCCTCGTTGCCAAAAACGACCTCGACATAGTGGGACTTTTGTACAGACTCTTGCAGTCGGACGTCGGCGAGAAAATCGCCTCGAACGGCAAAAAATGGGTGGAAATGAGTTCGCTCGAAAATATTGCTAATTTCTTAACCGCCTACATTGCCGTTTGAGCAAAAATCGTCGCCGAGGCAACGACAACACGCAGGTGTGCGCATTGCCGAGAGCCTCGCTCGATTTATTGCTCTGCTAACCGCGCAGAGAATTTGCGCTATCGGTTCAAGCAGGGATAAAAACTCACGCCGCAGTTTCGCCAAATTATCTGCTTGGTGAAGCGCACTGCGTGCGCAAGCGGTAAATTTGAACGGCGGTTGGGCGCGACGCGTCAAACAATACATTCGGTGAATGTGTTGTAGCCAAAGCGAACGAGGCGGATTGCCTCGCAAACGCCGAAGTCCAAACACGTGAGGAAGGGGGAAACTTAAATTAAAGTTATAGTTCTTGCGCGTAGAGGAAGAACGCAGCATAGATATAAACGGAAAACAGGATTCGATATGCCAAAGATAACCAAACTCAACGACATTGCAAAAAAACAAGGATTCAGGCTCGGCGACGACGTGCTGCGTATCGGCGGCTACAAAATGGTCGACGAACTCGATTACCTTTTCTACGACAACGAAAAGAAATTTTCGGTGGATATTTTGCGCGACGGAAAAGAGCATACCGTAAAAGTCCACAAAAAAGAAGGGCAGTCGCTCGGACTCGAATTTGCAATCGATATGAAACCCGTCGTGTGCAAAAACAAGTGCATTTTTTGTTTCGTCGACCAACTTCCCAAAAATATGCGCCCAAGCCTTTACGTCAAGGACGACGACTACCGCTACAGTTTTATGTGCGGCTCGTACGTCACTATGACCAACGTCACGGAAGAAGAAATTGAAAGAGTGATTCGCTTGAAACTCAGTCCGCTTTACATTTCCGTACACGCGTGGGACGACGATATAAGGACGTATATTCTCAAAAATCCAAACACGAGAAAGTTGCCCGACCAAATGCGCAGACTCGGCGCAAACGGCATAAAAATGCACACGCAACTCGTTGTCGTTCCCGACGTGAACGACGGCAAAGTGCTTGAAGACAGCATACGAGGATTGCACTCGGTCGAGGGCGTGGAAACGGTTGCGGTCGTGCCCGTGGGTATGACGGGGCATAGAGAAACGCTTGCCAAACTCAAAGCCGTTGACGAGCAGAATGCGAGAGACACCATAAAACTCGTCGAGGGATTGAACGCCGAATACGGCGGCAATTTTTGTTGGTGCAGCGACGAGTATTACGTCAAGGCGAACATAGACGTTCCGAGCAGTTCATACTACGGCGCGTTCGACCAAATCGAAAACGGCGTGGGACTTATCGCCGACTGGAAAGACAATTTCGAGTACAGCCTTTCGGAAGTGCCGACTATGAATCTCGGCAAAAAAATAGACCTCATAACGGGCGTATCGTTTGCGCCCATACTCAAAGAGTACGCAAAGAAACTCGAAGCAAAACTCGGTCTGAAAGCGGAAGTGCACGCAATCGTAAACAACTTTTTCGGCAAGAGTGTGACGGTTGCGGGGCTTGTGACTGCGGGCGATATAATCGACCAAGTGGGCGGCGTAAAGTCGGACGCATTCGTGATTCCCGACAATATGCTTCGCGAATTTACCGACACTTTCCTCGACAACAAAACCGTCGAAGAAGTGGAAGCCGCACTCGGCGCGCCGATTATCGTCGTATCGCACAGCGGCAGCGACACGGCGCAAAAAATCGTCGAACACTTTGAAAACAAATAAAGAAAAACGATAAAACCGGTTTTGCGGCAAAAGTTCGCAAAACCGATAAAAACGGCGTTTAATACGTCGAAAATAATAGATAAAATACGGAAACGGTGAAATAATATGAAACCTTTGGTGGCAATCGTAGGAAGACCAAACGTCGGAAAATCGACGCTTTTCAACAGACTGGTAGGCGACAGAATCGCTATCGTCGAAAACATGCCCGGCGTAACTCGCGACAGAATTTATGCGGATTGCGAGTGGTGCGGCAGATCGTTTACGCTCATAGATACGGGCGGTCTCGAACTTAAAAGCGACGACGAAATGTGGGGACATATCCGCACGCAAGTGGAAATCGCTGTCGATACGGCAAATGCGATTTTGTACGTCGTTGACGGAAAAACCGGACTTACGACGGACGACAATCTCGTGTGTTCGTTTTTGAGGAAATCCAAACTTCCCGTAATTCTTGCGGTAAACAAAATCGACAACAACGATTTAAGCAACGTATACGACTTTTACGCACTCGGATTCGGCGAGCCTCACGCCGTCAGCGCAGAGCAGGGCAAGGGACTCGGCGATTTGCTCGACGCAATCCTCGAAGTTATACCCGAGCATATGGCGGACGAAGACCCGGAACGTATAAAAATCGCAATCGTAGGAAAGCCGAACGCGGGCAAGAGTTCGATCACCAACAGACTTTTGGGATACGATAGATGTATCGTCAGCGACATTGCGGGCACGACGCGCGACGCAATCGACACCGAACTCGACGTGGGCGAGGACAAGTACCTCATCATCGACACGGCAGGTATGCGCAAGAAAAAAGTCGTAAACGAGGACCTTGAAAGATACTCGGTTATGAGAAGTTTGCTCGCCGTGCGCAGGGCGGACGTGGTGCTCGTCGTGTGCGACGCAACCGAAGGTCTCACCGAGCAGGACGTCAAAATCGCAGGCTTCGTTCACGAGGAAGGCAAACCGTCCGTCATCGTTATGAACAAGTGGGATTTGGTGGACAAAAACACGCACACCATTTACGAATTCGAAAAGAAACTAAAAGAAGATTTGAAGTTTATGGATTATTTCAAATCCGTGTATATATCCGCGCTCAGCGGCAAGCGACTCGACAATCTGCTCCCGCTTTGCAAAGAGGTCGTGGCAAATTCGAGAAAGCGTATCCCGACGGGACTTCTCAACGAAGTCGTGGGCGACGCTATCCGCATAAGCGAGCCGCCGTCCTATCTCGGCAAAAAACTCAAAATTTTCTACGTCACGCAAGTGTCCGTCGCGCCGCCGACTTTCGTGCTTAAAGTCAACGACCCCACGATTATGCACTTCAGTTACAAACGCTATCTCGAAAACGCGTTGCGAAAGAGTTTCGACTTTTCTGGAACGCCTATCCGCTTGCTCGTCAGAGCCAACGGCGAAAGCGACAAATAACGGCGACGAATTGCGATTTTTCCGTGCGTTTAATTAAAGAAAATTAACGTCGAAAAACTGCTCGAAAACGATTGCCGAATAGGCGATTCGGTGATATATTCTTACGCGTGATAAAAAGACGCGGAAAAGCGTGCGCCGCTTGCGGCACTCTTTGAGCGCGCGCGACGTATAGTGTACAAGTGTAGAGGTGTAATATGAATTACAATTCATTGCCCGCAGACGAACTCGAAAAACTGCTTAAACAAGAGCAAAAAGCCTACAAAAAACTGCAAAAAGCCGACAGAAGCGTGGATATGACGAGAGGCAAGCCTTCAAAAGAGCAACTCGACATCGCTATGCCTATGCTCGAAAATGCCGCAAAATGCGACTTTTTTATGAGCGGCGTGGACGCGAGAAACTACGGCGAACCCGCAGGCGTAAAGCAGGCAAGAGAACTTTTCGGCGAACTTTTGGGCGTGAAAGCGGACGAAGTTATCGCCCTTGACGGCTCGTCGCTCGACATTATGTATAACGTTGTGCAGTTTGCAATGCAATTCGGCGTTTTGGGGTCTACGCCTTGGAACAAACTCGAAAAAGTCAAATTCATTTGCCCTGCGCCCGGTTACGACAGACATTTCGCCATTTGCGAAAACTTCGGCATAGATATGATAACCGTGCCTATGCTTTCGGACGGTCCGGATATGGACCTCGTCGAGCAACTCGTGCGCGACGACGAGAGCGTAAAGGGCATTTGGTGCGTGCCGAAATACTCGAATCCGACGGGTATCGTGTTCTCGGACAAAGTGGTCGAGCGTATGGCGAACCTCAAGCCAAAAGCGAAAGATTTTCGCGTTTTCTGGGATAACGCATATTGCGTACACTCGCTCTACGACACCGACGACAAACTCAAAAACATCTTCGACGTTGCAAGAAAAGCAGGCACGCTCGATATGATATACTGCTTCGCTTCCACCGCAAAAATCACGTTTGCCGGCAGCGGCGTAGCAGTGTTTGCTTCCTCTCAAAACAACGTGAAAGATATGCTCAAACGTCTTTCTTTCAAGAGAATCAATCCCAACAAGGTCAATCAGATTTTGCACGTCGAGTTTTTGAAAAACGTCGACAACATAAAGAAGATTATGGCGCAACACGCGGCGATTCTTCGTCCGAAGTTCGACCTTTTCAGAGTGAGAATGGAAGAAGCGTTCCCCGACGACCAAAACGTGACGTGGTCAACGCCGAGAGGGGGCTATTTCATTTCCCTCGACGTTCAGGGCGCGGCAAAGCGCATCGTGGAACTTGCAAACGAGGCAGGCGTAAAGTTTACGGCGGCAGGTTCGACGTTCCCGTACAGAATAGACGACAACGACGCTAACATTCGTATCGCGCCGAGCGTACCCTCGCTTGAAGAAATGGATTTTGCAATCGACGTGCTTATAAGTTCGATAAAGATTGCGCTTATTGAAGAGAGTTTGAAAATTGCGACTGACGACGCTTTTTTTAATGAATAATAAATCGGCAATCTATAATTGCGAGCGGTTTTTCAAACGAAAATCGAGTTTGCTTGTAGATCGAACGAAGAATAAACTTAGAGATTAATAGAAGACTAAAATAAAAACTCGTCGCATCGTTTGTTGCGACGAGTTTTTATATTTTAATATTGGATATGTTTATGCAATATTGCCTCTTAAATCTATTTGAGTGGTAGAATCGCAGGTCATTGCACCGAGATACTTGGTCTTGAAGTAATCCGCCACTTCTTTTGAAAGCATTACGTCGGTGAGTGCGTCGATTTTCGCTTTGTATTCTGCATTGTTTTTATAATCGTCAAGTCTTGCCGCAATAACGTTTGCCTTGCCCGAAACCTGCGCCGGATCGTCTTCAACCGCGGCACGTCTGTCGGACGAAATTTTTCCCGTATATGCGGTGTTGCAGGGAAGAAGTGCGAAATCATAGTCGCTCATAGAAGAAACAAGCAAATTTTCGGCTACGAGAGTAACGGTGACGGATTTGTCTTTGCTCGTCCAAGTTTTGGCTGCTTTGCCGATGTTAAGGTTGTCGCCCGCAGCGTTCACGGGGAAGTTGTCGCCTTCGGTTTCTCTGCTTATCACGCCTTTTTGTTCAAGCAATTGAAATGCTCTTATCGCATTGGAAACATCGTCGCATATTTCAAATGTTTTGCCTGCGGTAACGGCAGTGCCTACCGCTGCTTTTCCGTAGTAAATTCCCAACGGTTCGTAGTGTACTTTGCAAGTGGCGAAAAGTTTTGTTTTTCCGGTGTATGCGTTGAGATAAGGTATGTGTTGGAAGTAATTTGCGTCATAGTCGCCGTTTGCAACCGCGTCGTTTTGCATCGTCCAGTCGAGAACAGTGACTTTTAAGGTGTAACCTTTTTTTGCGAGTTCACTCTTGACGACGCCGTTAAGAACTTCCGCATGAGGCACGTCGGATGCGCAAACGCTTATTTCCTTTGCGGAATTGTTCGAACAACCGCCGGCAAAGCAAACCGTCAATACGGTTGCCGCCAGAATGAAGACGGTGCAAATGCTTTTCAAAATCTTTTTCTTATTCATTTCAATAATCTCCTTTTATCTAATAATTTTGCTATTTTAAGTCCTGCTTCCTGAATGATTTGGACTATTATAACCACAATGACAATAAGCACCCAGAACGAAGGGGAAGAGAGATAATCCCCGGTGTTCCTCGTGTAGAACGTATAGACGCCGGAAATAAGCCCTCCTGCGCCGATGTTATATGCAAACGACGTGTACCCCAAAATGCTCACCGCAACCACGGCAACGCCGGTGATAAGCGAAACTTTTGCTTCGGGCAAAATAACTTTGGTTATGAGTTGAAAATCCGTTGCGCCGAGCGATTTGACCGCTTCTATTTCGCCTGCAGGCACTTCGGCAAGCGATTGCTCAACCATTCTCGCAACAAATCCGAATGCGCATACGGTCATAGGAATTATTATAGTAAACCATTCCCCAGTGCCTTTTCCAAACCATGCTCTCGTCCATGGTATGCAAAGCACGATGACGATAAGGCAAGGCACCGAACGCAGAATGTTTACTGCAAGTCCTAACGTAAAATTCAACCACCTGCAGGGCTTCAATCCGTGTTTGCTCGTTGCGTTCAAAAGTATGCCGCAAGGAAGTCCGAGAATATAGGCAAACAATGTGGACAGCAATGTCATTGCAAGCGTTTCGCCCGTCATGGTCATTATTTCAGCAAAAGTCATCGCTTTCAACCTCCTCGAATGGAATCCCTTTTTTGTCAAGATAATCGCAGAGTTTTTTTATGTCTTCGTCATAATAGGGAAGTCTGAAAATAATCTGCCCGTATGTCTTGCCGTTGATTGCTTTCGTTTCGGCGTAGAACACGGAAAGCAAAATATTGCACTCTTGTATGATGTTGGTTATTATGGGCTTGTCTGTGGTGCCGTCGAACATCAGTTTTACGAGTTTTTCACCTTTTATGCCGGCGTTTATTTTGCCCGAGTAGATAAGTTTTTTTGCAATCGGTTCTTTTGGGGAAAGGAACACGTCTTGCAAATCTCCTTGCGTAACGATTTCCGATTTGTCTATTATCGCTACTTTGTTGCAAATTGCTTCTATCACGGACATCTGGTGAGATATTATCACAATCGTAAGATTGAGCGATTTGTTGAGTTCTTTCAGAAGTTCGAGAATAGACTTTGTGGTTTCGGGGTCGAGTGCGGAAGTAGCTTCGTCGCACAAAAGCACTTTCGGATCTGTCATAAGTGCGCGCGCTATCGCAACTCGTTGTTGTTGCCCTCCGGAAAGTTCCGAGGGATACGCTTTGAGTTTGTCGCCGAGTCCGACCGTTTCCAAAAGCCTGATTGCCTTTTGTTTTCTGTTTTCGTCGCCGCTTATTTCGCCGGCAAGTTCCACGTTTTTCAACACGTTTCTTTGCTGAAGAAGGTTGAATTGCTGAAAAATCATCGAAACTTTTCTGCGTATGGTTCTCAGCCTCTTTTTGTTGGCGCCGACGAGATCCTCGCCGTCTATAATAACACTGCCGCAAGTCGGCTTTTCAAGCAGATTTATGCATCTGACGAGAGTGCTTTTCCCCGCGCCGGACAAGCCGATTATTCCGAAAATATCGCCGTCGTCTATTTTTAGGTTTATGTTGTGTAGTGCGGTAAAGTCACCCGATTTTGAAGGATAGACTTTGCCGAGGTTTATAAGTTCGATCATTATAAACTCTCCCGTAATTAATAAAAGCCCGGAACTTAACGAAAAAGTCCCGGGCAAAATTTTGCATTAAGGCTTATTTTTCCGAAGAGCAATCGGAAAAATGCCCGTGCATAAATGCCCGAGACGTTAACATTCGCATTCCGAATTCAAAATGTTTCTTCATAACGATTGCCACTCCTGAAAGATTTCAAAAATCGATTTCCGTTTTTGATAGAATCATATTATCATCGCCAGCACAAAGTTGTCAATCGTTTTTTTGACGATATTTCAGATAAGACGAGTAGAGAAAACTTTGGCGATTTTTTTGAGATTATTAAAATCGTCAGAACTTTTTTTGCATATTCAATGAGGATTATTCATAGAGTTTAGCAAACAGAATCGGAGGAGTTTATGGATAAATTTGACCTTTATCGCGATATTGCCTCACGAACCGGCGGCGATATTTACGTCGGTGTCGTAGGCCCCGTGCGTACCGGCAAGTCTACGCTTATCAAACAAGTGATGCAACAATTCGTCATCGACGGCATCGCAAATCCCGACGAACGCTCGCGCGCAATCGACGAAATTCCGCAGTCCGCTGACGGCAAAACCATTATGACCACGCAACCGAGATTCGTTCCAAACGAGGCGGTCAGAGTGTCCGTGGGCGAGAATATCGCCGTCAATATGCGCCTTATAGATTGCGTGGGTTATCTCGTGGACGGCGCGCTCGGCGCGGAAGAAGACGGCAAAGAACGTATGGTTTCCACGCCGTGGTCGAGCGAAGATATGCCTTTTTCAAAAGCCGCCGAAATCGGCACGCAAAAGGTTATAAAAGAGCATAGCACGATTGCGCTTGCAGTCACCACGGACGGTAGTTTCGGCTCGATATCGAGGCAAGACTACGTCAAGGCAGAGGAAAGAGTCATATCCGAACTCAAAGAGTGCAAAAAGCCGTTCGTCATCGTCCTCAACGTTGCCGACGTCAACGCTCAAAGCGCGCTTGACCTCAAAGACGAACTCGAAAAGAAGTACGACGCGCCCGTTATCGTCAAAAACGCGTTGACCCTCGACGAGAACGACATCAGCGAGATTCTCGAAACGATATTGCTTGAATTTTCCGTCAAAACCATAGACTTCGATTTGCCGCGCTGGGTGCAGGCTTTGCCTATGGATTGCGACGTCGTGCGCGAAATCGTGGACAGAGTGAAAAATATGCTCGACGACATCGACAAGATGCGCGACTACGACAAAATCGACGCGTACTTCGAGAATGCGGAGTTCTGGAAACAACCGTCCGCAATCAGCCTCGACGCAGGAAAGGGCAGAGTGCAAGTGAAGATGGCAACGGGCGACGACGTGTTCTTTAAGGTTGCGAGCGAGCAATGCGGCATAGACGTCAAGGACGATTTCGACTTGCTTTGCGAACTCAAAACGCTTTGCAAAGACAGAGAAAAGATACAAAAAATTCAATCCGCAATGGAACAGGTGGAAACGCTCGGCTACGGAATCGTTGCGCCCACTCTCGACGAAATCGAACTCAAAGAACCCGAAATCTTGCGACAAGGTCAGCAATACGGCGTGAAACTCTCGGCAAAAGCACCGTCCCTTCACATAATGAAAGTGGACGTCGAAACCGAAGTCAGCCCCATTATCGGAAGCGAGCAACAAAGCAAAGATATGGTCGAGGGTATGCTTCAAGACTTTGAAAGCGACAAGCAAGCGATTATGAACACCAACATTTTCGGAAGGTCGCTCTCGACGCTCGTCGCAGACGGAATCAACAACAAATTGCAAACCGTACCCACCGACGCAGAGCAGAAACTTCGCAAAACTTTGGGACGTATCGTCAACGAGGGAAAAGGCGGCGTAATTTGTATCTTGTTGTAACAAAACGCAGTTTACAATACCGTTTGTAAAGGATAAAACACGAAATCCGTCGACAAAGCGATTTGTCGGCGGATTTTGTTTTGAGTTTGCAAAGCGCGGAATCGAGAAGACGAAAACGAAAAAAACTATGCAAATTCGATATATTGTATCGACATTATTTTTTATATTATATTTATTTGACTTTACGAAAAACAAATTCTAAAATATGGGCGCAATAAAGTTAATGTAAAAGAAGGCATCGTATGCAAAAAGATTTGACCGTCGGCAAACCTATGAGCGTGATTTGGAAGTTTTGCTTGCCACTTTTCGGTAGCATAATTTTTCAACAACTTTATAATCTCGCCGACAGTTTCGTAGCGGGAAAATTTATCGGCGACAACGCGCTCGCCGCAGTCGGCAACAGTTACGAAATAACACTTATCTTCATTGCTTTTGCTTTCGGTTGCAACATCGGTTGCTCGGTTATCGTTTCAAAGTTTTTCGGCGCAAGAAAGTTCAACGATATGAAAACCGCCGTGTTTACCACTTGGATTGCGGGCGGGGTTCTGTGCGCGATTCTTATGATTCTCGGGCTTACGCTCAGCGAGGCTCTTTTGAAACTTATCCGCACGCCGAGCATCGTTATGGCGGATTCCAAACTTTATCTCGACATCTACGTTTGGGGTTTGCCGTTCGTGTTCTTCTACAACATCGCAACGGGTATTTTCTCGGCAATGGGGGATAGCCGCACGCCGTTTATATTCCTCGCTTGCTCGTCGCTTGCGAATATCGGTATGGACATACTGTTCGTCGCAACTTTCAAAATGGGCGTGGCGGGCGTTGCGTGGGCGACGTTCCTTTGTCAAGGCGTAAGTTGCGTTCTTGCCGTCGTGTTCGTTTTGATTCAACTCAAAAAGGTCAAAACCGAAGGCAAAATCAAAGTCTTTTCTTGGCGTATTTTGCGCGATACGGCGGTGATTGCCGTTCCGAGTATCTTCCAACAAAGTTTCATTTCGGTGGGCAACATCATCATTCAAAGTATGGTCAACTTTCTCGGCACGGTGGTTATGGCAGGCTACTCGGCAAGCATAAAACTCAACAACCTCGTCGTAACGTCGTTCACCACGCTCGGCAACGGTATTTCAAACTACACGAGCCAGAATCTCGGCGCAAACAAGCCCGAGCGTATTCGCCCCGGGTTTATGTCGGGTCTGATTTTCGTTTGGATACTGTGCGTGCCTATCGTGCTTTTATATATGCTCGCGGGCAAGCCGCTTCTTCTCATATTCCTCGAAGACGGCGGAAGCGAGTCCATACAAGTCGGCTTGCAGTTCTTGCGTATCGTGTCGCCGTTCTACTTTATGGTCGCGGTCAAAATCATTGCGGACGGCGTGCTTCGCGGCGGCGGAAAGATGGGAAGATTTATGATAACCACCTTTACCGACCTCATTCTTCGCGTAGTTATATCCGCATTCTTGTACAAACCTATGGGAGCGACGGGTATATGGTGGTCTTGGCCTATCGGTTGGGCGGTCGGAACAATCCTTTCGGCGGCGTTCTTCTTCACGATAAAGTGGAAAAAGCACCTTCCCGAAGAAGTGTATATCCGCGAGCCGAATTTGCCTCAGTCGCTCGTAGATTGCGATGAAGAACACGCTACGGAAGTTCTCGAATCCGAGCGGGAAGCAACCGACGACGCGCTTGCCGCCGTTGAAACGGACAGCGAAAACGTCACCGAGTGATTGCACCGCAAACGGAAAAACGCATAAGATAATGAACAAATTAGTCGAATAACAAAGAAAAACGCACCGTCGGGTGCGTTTTTTGATGGATTCTTACGAGAGGGGATTACCAGTCTTCACGATGATTGATTTTGACATCGTCGTAATACTCAAAGTACTTTTGTTTGTATCTTTGAGTTTCGTTGCGGTGGCGTTTTAGTTCTTCACGCGCCGCCTTTTCGGCTTCATTTTTCGGCTCTGCACCCTTTACTTCGTCAATAGGGGTGAGGCGAGTTTTTTCGTAATCCATAAGAAAAAATCTACTCTTCGGGTGTGGGCAGAGCCCACCCAAAATTATTATTATTAATTATTAATTAAATTTGTATATGTTCCACGTCGTCGCGGGTGCTGCGCTTGTATATTACGATTTTGTTGCCGATTGCAGTTACGGGTTCTGCACCAGTCTTTTGGCATACCTCGTCCAAAACGTCTTTGGTGTTTGCCTCTGCGTTGCGAAGGACGGATATTTTGACAAGTTCGTGAAGTTCGAGCGCAAGACAAATGTCCTTGACTTGGTTGTCGCCCACGCCGTTTTTGCCGATTTGGAAGATTGGATTTATCGTTTGCGCCATACTGCGAAGTTTTGCGCGTTGTGCACTTGTTATCATTTTTACCTCGATTGTTCGATTGCGCCGTGCAATCTGTTAAAACTGTATTTTGTCACCGCTATATTAGCATTTTTGACGGCACTATGCAAGCGTCACGACATTTTTCTGTCAACGTCGATGACGAAAAAGTATTTGACGGGGTCGTTTGCAAATTCTCGTTTCATAGCGTTTTTCACATCGCCGAGAGAAAGTTTGCTGTCGTAGGGAATTACGACGTCGAAAAGCATATTCGTGTGCGTTTGTCCGCTGACGATTCTGAAATCGTGCAAAGAGAGTCCCTCGTCGAGGTTGGCAAGCGCGTTTTGCGCGCGAAGTTTGAGTTCTGCAAGTTTCTCGTTTTTGGTGTCCACGGGGTCCATATGTATGGTGATTCTCACGTGCATTTCGTTCCAAAAGTCGTGTTCGATGTTGTCTATGACGTCGTGGCTCTTGGTTATTTCAACGTCTTGCGGCACTTCGACGTGCGCAACGACGAAGCAATGGTTCTCGCCGTAACTGTGCACGACGAGGTCGTGAACGCCTATAACGCCGTCGTAGGAAAGTATTTTAGCCGTGATTTTGTCAACGAGTTCCTTGGGCGGCTTTTCGCCGAGAATAGGGGATATGGATTCCTTGATTAGAAGTATGCTCGACACGATGATAAACGCCGACACCGCGATACCCATTATGCCGTCCACGCTCACTTTGGGGCTGATTTTGTCGCCCGCAACGTCGATGACAATCGTTGATATTAAGACGGCGACGGTTGCGAGCACGTCGTTTCTGCTGTCCGCCGCAGAGGCTTTGAGTGCGCCGCTGTTTATCGCCTTCGAGAAGTCAAGATATATGAGCATTTGCACGAGTTTCATTGCGATTGCCGCGCCCAACACGACGTACGTGTACACGCTTACGCTCACTGCTTCGGGCGTGATACACTTTTCGATTGACGATTTCAAAAGCAGTATGCCGATAAAAAGCACCGTGACCGACACGAGCAGAGAGGTTACGTATTCGTACCTTGCGTGACCGAACGGGTGATCCTTGTCGGGCGGTGTGGCGGAAAGTTTGAATCCGACGAGCGTAACGACGCTGCTTCCCGCGTCCGACAAGTTGTTTATTGCGTCCGCAACGATTGTTATGCTGTTGCCGACGATACCTACGATAAGTTTGAATACGCAAAGCAAAGCGTTTGATATTATGCCGAACACGCCTGCGACAAGCCCGTAACGAAAGCGCACTTTCGGGTTTTTCGTATCTTGATAATCCTTTATAAGCAGTTTGCGAATGAATTTCATAGTTTTATATTCTCTCTCGGTTGTTATTATTAAAATATTCCCCGAAAATCTCGATGTCAAGATTTTCGGGGAATTATGTGTTTTTATAATGATTAATATGTTTTGGGGTGTGGGGTGAAACCCCGCCCGAAATTATTAATTATTAATTTTTTTAGTTTTAATCGGTCTGAGTTTAATTGCTTGCACAATGAAGTACACGCCGACGACAACCGCGATTACGCCGACTATCGCCAAAATGACGTACCAAAGGTTTACATCCACGCCTTCGCCCGATTTTGCTCTTTGCCACATATTGACCACGACGTCGTTACGCTTTCCGAAGTCGCGCATAACGCCCAAAGTTTCGTTGATGACAGGGTAGCGACCCTCGTCGGCAAAGTATTCTTCGACGTCGTATTCGCAATCTTCGAGGTATGCGCAAACATCCTCGTCGGCTTGAAGCAACGCCTTGTCGGTTGCCGAAGTGTAGCCGATTGCAACCGAGTTGCGCACCGAACTCATAGGATTGCACATATAGTCGATAAACATCATTGCGGCGAGTTTGTTGTTGACGGAAGTTGGAATACACCAGCCGTCGTACCAAATGTTGCTTGCGATGTCGGGGACGTAGTAGCCGAGTTGATATGTGTCCGTTTCCTCGTCGTAGTCGCCTTCTTCGATTGCCCAGAGCGCATCGCCGCTCCACGCAAAGTCGGCGTAAACGATTTCGTTTATCATATCGTCCTTGCCGAAGTCGACTTCGTATCCCGATATATGTTCGCGTTGCTCGGTAAGCACTTTTTCCGCTGCCGCAACCATTTCGTCGTCGGTGCAGTTGATGAGTTCTTGCACGGAATAGGATTTATATTTTTCGGGAAGAAGGTTGTATTCGTACATATAAAAGATTGCGGCGGCGTAGGTATCGCGCACGCTGTCTTTCATAAGGATTTTGTTTTCGAGTTTCTCGTTTTTCTGCACGTTCCAAAGCACGCCCCAGCCGTATTGTTCGAGTTCTTCGAGGCTGACGACGGACGTGTTGTAGAGTATGCCGAGCGTGCCGTACATATAGGGAACCATATATTCGGTCATATCGTGGATAGCGCCGTCTTGCGATTTGACGTCGCCGAACATACTCTCGATTTTGTCCATAACTTCGGGGTCGATGTTGCCCCAACCCGACCTTAAACTGCTCATATTGTCAAGTGAAATGTCGTATTTGGTCAAATCGTCCTGAATTTCCGCTTTTATGTCGTTGTGATTGAGAAGGCAGTTTGCGGTGAGTAGTTTTTCGATTGCGTATTCGCTCGGGCAAATCAAATCGACTTTCGCATCACCTTTAAGAACCTTTGTCATCATCGTTTCGTTGGTGTCGAAAGTGGTGTAAGTGATAGAAAGCGCGCGCCCCGTTTTTTCTTTGTAGTAGTCGGCAAATTCGTCGAGCAAAGTCTTGCCCGTTTCCTCGTCGATTTCCGCGTCGATATAGTCTTCCCAGTTGTAGATGACGAGTCTGTCGCCGCCGCTTTCGCCCTTCGTGCCGTTGTTGCAAGCGGTGAGGACGGGAAGCAGAATCGCACTCAAAACGAGGACGAGTACAATCAAAGTTGAAATGCGTTTTTTCATACGTTCGCCTCCTTGTTCTTTTTCTTCTCGCGCGAGATCTTGACGAGGTTTATCGAAAGCACGACGGCAAGAACGATTACGAATATAATCGAGAATATCGCATACCAGAAAGGTTCGAGACCTTGCACGCGCGCGTCCGAATAAATATAGGTGGACAATGTGTTGATGCCTGTTGCCGCGCCCTTGTTGATCTGGGTGATGATGAAGTCGTCCATAGACATTATGAATGCCATAACGAATCCGCTGACGATACCGGGGGTTATGATGGGAATCATAACTTTGACCAGAGCCTTGAACGGATTTGCGCCGAGGTCGAGAGCCGCTTCGTAAATGTTGGGATCCATAGATTCGAGTTTTGGAAGCACGCTCAGAACGACGTAGGGGGTGCAGAACGCTATGTGCGCAATGATGAGGCGCAAATATCCTTCGGGGAAAGCGAACGTGATGAAGAACACCATCATAGAAACCGCCATAACGATTTCGCTGTTGATGATGGGGAACTGGTTGACGTTTTCCACGATACGTCTTGCGCGCTTGCCGAGGTTGAAGATGCCTATAGAGGCGAACGTGCCCATAATCGTTGCTACGACGGAAGATATGCTCGCGATGATAAACGTATTTGCGATTGCGCTCCACAGATCCGGCGATTTGTCGGATTTAAATATCGAAACGTATGCTTCGAAACTGAATCCGTTGTCGAAATTGAAGTTGGAACTGTTGGAAAACGAGTATATGAAGAGAAGAATTATCGGCGCATACAATATTGCGAGGATAATCAAAAGATAGAACTTTTCAAAAAAGCCTATAATTTTTTCTTTTACCATAGTGACCTCCTCACAGCGTTGCTGTTGCGATTGAATTTGTTCATAACAAAGTTGGATATAAGCACGAATATAAGCATAACGATGCTCATTATCGAGCCGACGCCGTACATACCTTGCTCGAAACTCAGTTGTATCGAATCGCCGAAAAGGAATATCTTTCCGTTCGAGAGCAGTTGCGAGATTGCGTACGTCGAAATCGTGGGGATAAACACCATCGTGATTCCGCTGAATATGCCGCTCATAGAGAGAGGAAGCGTGGTTTTCAAAAAGACGGTCGCTTTGTCCGCGCCCAAGTCTTGCGCTGCTTCGATATAACTCTTGTCTATGCCCGAAATGGTGGTGTGCAAGGGAAGTATCATAAACGGAAGATAGTTGTACACCATACCGAAAAGCACCGTTCCCATACCCAGTTCGATGTCAAGAGCAATGAAGATTGCCTTCGTCGCGAGCGTGCGGATAAGGAAGTTTACGCCCATAGGAATGACGTACAAAAGCACGAGTATGCGTCCGCTCGGCATCTTTGAGAGAAAGTAGGCGACGGGATAGCCTATTACAAGGCACAAAGCCGTCGTTATTACACCAACGAGCAGAGAATTGCCAAGCACGACAAGGCTTGATTTTGATGTAAAGAATATCTTGAAGTTTTCAAGAGTCAGATTGTTGTCGCTGTCGAGAAACGCATTTACGAGGATAAGCACGAGTGGCGTTACCACGAACAGCAGTAGGAAAAGGATGTAGGGAATCGAAAACACCTTTTTCGTCAATCTGAACTTTTTGCGAGAGGTGTTTTTCACTCTTTATCCTCCTTTTTATCGTTGCACGATTGCTCGTCTTCTTGTTGTTCGGCTTCGGTTATGATTTCCTCAACCGCGTCGAATTTTTCGGGTTCGGTGAGGCGCGCCTCTTCGATTGCTTCTTGTTCCTCTTTGGTGAGGGTTTCGTCCTTGACAACGTTTTCCACGGCGGTTTCATCTTCGTTGCGTTGTTCGATGACGATCTTTTCGGGCGCGATCTTGATGCCTACGCGGTCGCCTTTGAGCCAATCGTCGTCGGTGTCCGCAAAGAAGATATAGTGATCGTCCGTCGAGAGTATGGCTTGATAGTAACTGCCCTTGTATATGGACGAAAGCACGGTTGCGCCGATTTGTCCGTCTTCCTCGTCGTCGGTGATTTCCACGTCGTCGAAGTCGACGAACACCTTTACGGGCGTTTCGACGGGAAGGTCGGTTTTGCACTCGAAGTCCGTTCCGCAAATTTCGACGAGGTTTTCGCCCGTGATATAGGTGTCGATTTCGTTGATAATGCGGGTCTTGTGCATAATGTGAAGGTCAAACGGCTTGATGTAGATTCCAACCGTTTCGCCCACGTCGTAAGTGTCGGTGTCGTGCGCCACGATTTCGTTGCCGTTGGCAAGCAGGGTGATTTGATAATGGTCGCCCTTGAACACGGACGAGATAACCTCTGCCGTGAGTATCGTGCGCTTGTCGTCGACCTTTTTGATTTTCACGTCTTCGGGACGAATGATGACGTCGATGGGTTCGTTGTGTTTGAATCCTTTGTCCACGCACTCGAAAACGGTGTCGCAGAACTCGACCTTAAAGTCTTCGAGCATGGTTCCCGAAAGAATGGTGCTTTCGCCGATAAAGTCCGCAACGAACGCGTTTGCAGGCTCGTCGTATACCTTTTCGGGTGAAGCGATTTGCTGAATTTCACCAAGACGCATAACCACGATTTTGTCGGACATCGTGAGCGCTTCTTCCTGATCGTGCGTGACGTAAATGAAGGTTATGCCCAGTCTTTTGTGCATATCCATAAGTTCAAGTTGCATATCCTTGCGCATTTTGAGGTCGAGCGCGCCCAAAGGTTCGTCCAAAAGCAACACTTCGGGTTCGTTGACAAGCGCGCGTGCGATTGCGACGCGTTGTTGTTGACCGCCGCTGAGCGAGGATACGTTTCTGTGTCCGTAGTCTTCGAGGTCAACCATTTTGAGAGCGTTGTTCACTTTTTCTTTGATTTCCGCTTTGGTGTACTTTCTGAAAAGTTGGATTGTTTCGCCTTTCTTGTTGGTTTTCGTGCCGTTTGGAATGACTTTGAGTTTAAGCCCGAACGCGATGTTGTTAAAGACATTCAAATGAGGGAAAAGCGCGTATTTTTGGAATACGGTATTTACGGGGCGAAGGTGGGGCGGTGTGTCCGTGATGTCCTTGCCGTTGAAAATGATTTTTCCGCTCGTGGGCATTTCGAAGCCGGCAATCATACGAAGGGTCGTAGTTTTGCCGCAACCGCTCGGACCGAGCAGCGTGACAAATTCGCCGCGCTTTATCGTAAGGCTGGCGTTTTTGACCACTTGTTTGCCGTCATACTCTTTGTAGACGTTGCGAAGTTCGATGATGTTGTCAACAGGTGTTTTGTTTGTCATATTTGTGTCCTCGATGATGCGGTTTGCCGCAGTTGAATTCTTATTTACGATATTGATACGCACGCAATGCGTGCGCGCTTGCATGCAAGCGTAAGAATCTATTCTTTTCGCCTGATATTACACAAAGCGATAGAGTTGCTTAAATCAAAATGTCGGCGGGGAAGCAACCCACAATACGACCGCTTTTTCGTTCGTGCGATTTTCGAGACGGTGCGGCTTAGAGGAAGTGAAGTAAAACACTTCGCCCTTTTTCACGCAGTACGCCGCCTGTCCGATGTGAAGCCATATTCTGCCCGATATGACGTATCCGAATTCCTCGCCCTCGTGAGGCACGTCTTCTTCGAGATTCGTGTGCGGCTCTATGGTCACTCGTAGTGGTTCCATCTCGTTCTTTTGCGCATTGGGGACAAGCCATTCGATTTTGTACGAGTCCGCAACCTTTTCGATAAACTCTGCTTCTGTGAAAACGACCTTTTCTTCCTTTTCGTCCTTAAAGAAGTCCGCAAACGTCGTTCCGAGCGCGTTGAGGATGTCTTCCAAAGTGGTGATGGAGGGTGAAGTGAGTTCGTTTTCGAGTTGCGAAATATAACCTTTTGTCAATTCGCATCTGTCGGCGAGTTCCTCTTGCGTGAGGTTGTTTTGAAGCCTCAGTCTTTTGATTTTCGTGCCAAGTTCCATAAGTTCCCTCAAAAGCGAAAACGGTACACGAAGCGTGCGTTCCGTTTAGGCCGGCTAAACTTTCGGCTTAGTTTAGGCAAAATCGACCGAGAGTTTAATAGGTTTCGCATTTTTTAACAAAAAGTTTAGCAAAACTAAACTTGTTTATCAAAATCGATTATATATATTTGCAAAGGCTATGTCAATTGTTTTGATATAATTTTTCGACAAATTTTTTTATTATTCCGATTCTTGGATGCAAGAGCAATCGATATTCAATACTTGCCGTTTTATACATGCAATAATGCGCAACACTCGCAAGCGTTGTCTTTTATGCAGGCAGAGCATTGCGCTTTCGGTGCGGATAAGCCATCGGATCGGTAAAGTCGGCAGAGATATTTTTATTTGATTTTTTTAATTGTTATTTGTTATAACTAAATATAATCAGTATTAATTTGAAACAAAATTTCCGCAAATAAATCGTTTGCGTCTTTGCATAAAAAATCCTTGCAAAAATTTTGCAAGGATTTTTTATCGTTTGAGTGAATTACACTTCTGTAATAGCGTAATGCAGGTTCAAAGTTTTAGTCCGCCGTGCCTGCGACCGCTATATCCGTGAACTTGACCGCATAAGGACCTTCGTAGTTTGCGGACGAGAATCTTTCCGTCGAGAACGTCATATTTTGTTGTGCCTCGATGAGGTTGCCGTTTATCGAGCCGCCCGTAACGGGGGTGACTTTGCCGTCTTCGATGAGGTAGGCAAGACGGATTTCGCCGCCGAAGTGACCCGAGAACGTGTCCATTTGGAAGTCGGAAAACGCAACCGCCCAAAGGCAAGGCTTTTTCTTCATATCCTCGAATGACACGCTGCCGAGATTGTCGCATTTTGCTTTTTCGTACGCGCCGGTCGGTTCGATTCCGAGATAGCGGCAGAAGGGGGTGCTGCCGTGTATTGCCGAAAGTTTGCCGTCTTTTACGACCGCAAGGTCTTGCATCTTTATGCCGTCGCCGCTGAAAGGTCTCGTTGCAACCATAGTGAGGTCGAGAGCGTCGCCCTTGACGTCGCCTTGCACGCCGTCGCCCGTTTTCCACGAGGAATAACCAGGGTAAATCATATCCGCCGCCGATTTTTCTTCGTAGTAGGACAGCACTTCCGCAAGGTTTTTGCCGCTCAGAATCACGTCGTATTTGCCGCTCTTAAGCACTCTTTGCGCCAAAGCCCTGTCGTAGACGAAGTCGAGATATTCTTTCACGCCTTTTTTGAGCGCGTCAGTGTTTACGTCGTCGTACTCGAATTGATTGATGAGTTCGACGTCTTCGGGACTCTTGCATTGCACGACGTAATCGCCTTTGCAAACCGCGTCGGTGAAGGAAACGTCCGTTCCTTCCGACGTCATAATGCGAGTGAAGGTCTTGTGGCAGAACACTTCGGTCGAATTGATATACGAGTGTTCGTTGGTGTCTTGCGAGAACACTGCCGCCGCCATTTTACCCGCGCTTTCCGCAAGCGGTGCGGTTGCGAGTTCGTTGTGCTTGTAAATCGTGTCGGACACGACTTTCGCGGGCGGTGCGAAATAAGGATTCATCGCAAATTGCGCAGCGTAGTACGCGCCCTCGATTGCGTCTTTCACCTCGTCGTACGTCATAGAAGCGATTACGTTCGCGTTGGTGTTGCCCACCAGTTTCTTGCCGTCCTTTTCGCCCTCTCTGTACACCGTAACGGTGCATTTATGCGTGTCTTTGATACGTCTCGTGTCAAGAAAATGCTTGACGAAAAACAGTTCCGCCGATTCCTCTTTGACCTCGTTGATACGCCAACGAGTTATATTAAGTTCGGATAATGCCTTTTTGATGTTGTCTATCATAACGTCACCTCTCAACCAAGTCTAATGCGCGCTTTCATATACGGACCGCCGTCGGACACTTTGACCCATTCCTTGTAACCCTTGCCGCAGAATCCGCTTCCGCAGGTCACGAGGCTCGAACTCATCATACTCACCGATTTGAGAAGGTCGGGAACGTAGCCCGTAAGCACGATGGGCGAGAACACTTTGCCCGTGAGTTTGCCGTCTTTAATCTCTCTTGCTCTCGTAACCATACATTGAATACCCCAGTTTTTCGGGTCTTCCATACCGCTCGACGGCGATTCGAGCAAGAATCCGTATTTTACGGAAGCAATCATATCTTCGGGTGTAACGCCTTCCTTTGCGCCCTCGAAATATGTGTTGGTCATACGCGTGTATACTTTGCGTTCGTAACTTTCGCGTCTGCCGTTGCCCGTCGGCTTTACGCCGAGTCTGCTCGCCGACAGTGCGTCGCACATGCCGCGTTTCAAAAATCCGTTCGAGATAACGACGGTGTCGCCCGTGAGCGTGCCTTCGTCGTCAAACCAGCAAGTCGCCGTGTCGTCAACCGCGTTTCCGTCGTGCATAGTCACGAGGTCGCTCGCAACTCTTTGGTCGATAAAACTCGACGCAAGCGCTCTGTCTTTGACGAACATATCCATTTCCACGCCGTGTCCGAACGCCTCGTGAACGATCATACCCGTCGTGTCGGGATCGCAAATGCACTCGTATTCGCCGGGGATCATCGGCTCGCTTTTGAGAAGTTCAACCGCCTCGTTTGCAACTTGCACAGCATATCCTTCCATTTTGTCTAGAAGTTCCGCGCCGCCGAGGGTAGAGAAGCCTTTGTATGCGTCTTTGACTTCCTCGCCTCTTGCCGCCATTGCCATAATTGCGCCGTTCGTCCACATAACCGTTTGATCGAGGTCGCGATGCGCAGAGATAAACACCTTTCTGAACGCCCTGTACGACACCGTCGCGATTGCGTCCAAAACGCCCTCGACTGTCAACGCCTTGTTGCGTATTTGTTCCAGCCTTGCCAAAATCGCTTCGTCGCCCAATTCTCTGGGGTGAATTTCAAACGCGCTCACCTTTTTCAAAATTGCGGGTTCGTCTTCGGGAATAGGGGTGGGAAGAGGTACGATACCGTCGGGAATGTTCTTCGTCTCCTGTGCAAAACGCTCGCGCATTTCTTTGAGTATCTGCGGAATTTTTTCTTCGGAAAATTCGTTGAAAGAATACTCGGCGCAACCCGTTTGGTCAAACACTCTCACCACAAAGCCCGAGCCGCCGCCAAAGCCTTGACTGTTTATTCTTTTGCCCGTGCGGCTTATTCGCCAGCCGCGATTTTCGTCCTCGACCGCAAGCACGGAAGCATAGGCGTACTCTTTGAGAAGTTCTTTCACCAAATGCTTGATTGCAGGCTTGATTTTATCGAGTTTTTCAAACATAATACATCTCCTTCATAGAATCCGACAACGCCGCGGTTATACCGTCCGCCGCGCCGTCTTTGTATCTATCAATTTATTGTATTATATTATCCGTCTAACCCGCCGATTTGTCAAGTTATGAGCAGTCGTCATCGTCACAATCGCAACTTTTATTTCAACACGTCGGAAGGTATCAAACGATATATTTTTCAAAACGGAGTTGATTTTTGCATAATATGTGCTATAATCATTGCACCAAAGCGGTTTTGATTGTCCGCTTTCGGGGGTGTTCTGGATTCGACATTCGGTCTGATGCGGGATAAGCACGTCGTAGGCTCGGCTACGTTAAAACGGAACGTTAAAATTAAACGCAAAAAACAATCAAAAGAGCTCCTCTATGGAGTTCGCTCTTGCTGCATAATTTAAGTCGGCACGTCGCCCCGAGGTTTTCTGTTCCCTCGGCAAGCGGCGTCAGAAAAACAGACAACGCAATCTGATTTCTCGGTAGGGTTGTTGTCAATACGAGATTATCGAGGCAAGGTTTGTAGGTGAACCGAACTTAGAAAAATTTTAATCACCGACTAAACGTGTAGAAAGTGCCGAGTACGGTCGGGTGGACCGGGGTTCAAATCCCCGCACTTCCACCAGAAATGCAAAAACCGCGTATCTAACGCGGTTTTTCATTTTGCCACAATGTGGGGATTATGCGATTTTGGCAAAATCGTATCACGGCAATGCCGTGTGAACCCCTTTCGGCTGCACGCGATTGACCTTCGGTAGCAATCGCTGTTGGGCAAATCCCGCACTTCACCGGAAATGCAAAAACCGCGTATCTAACGCGGTTTTTCGCTTAAAACACTTTATTTGTTCGTTATTTCTTTTTGTAACGCTTTGCGTGGCGCAGACGGGAATGGCCGTAACTCTTGGCAAGTCCGCCGCCCGACGTTTCGCGATAGCGTACGTTGATGTCTTTGCCCGTTTGATACATCGTTTCGACAACCGCGTCAAAGGATATTTGACGGGAAGTGGTGAGAAAACTCGCAAGCGACACGGCGTTTATCGCACGCATTGCCGCAACCGCATTTCTCTCGATACACGGAATTTGCACGAGTCCCGCAACGGGGTCGCAAGTCAAGCCGAGATGATGTTCCATTGCAACTTCGGCGGAATACTCGATTTGGTCGAAGTCCATTCCGAAAAGTTCCGCAAGAGCCGCCGCCGCCATAGAACACGCCGTTCCGCATTCCGCTTGGCAACCGCATTCCGCGCCGCTTATCGAGGCGTTCGTTTTGACGATATTGCCGATTATGCCCGCCGTGCAGAGCGCGTTGATAATCGTATCGTCCGAATAGTTGTGCACGTCTTGTTCGTATTTGAGGACGGCGGGAAGAATACCGCATGCGCCGCAGGTTGGGGCGGTTGCGATAACTTCGCCCGAAGCGTTCTGCTCGCTGACGGCAAAAGCGTATGCGCAAACGAGGCGATTTTCCTTCGTTTGCGGCGTTTCGTCTATATGGCGTTGTTGATAAAGTATTTTTGCTCTGCGTTCGGTGTTGAGACCGCCGGGAAGCACGCCGCTCGCTTTCAAGCCTTGCTTGATTGCGTTTTTCATAGTTTCCCAAATGGTTTTGAGATAGTCGCGGATTTGCGCGCCCTCGAAGCGTTCGACGTACTGCGGAATGGTTATTTCGTTTTCGTCGCAATAGGCTCTTATCTGCTCGAACGTATGGTGAGGGTAGACTTCGGGCGGGTCTATCGAACTTTCGCCTTCGACCTCGATTGCGCCGCCGCCCACGCTGAAAACTCGCCACGAGTCCGTAATCTTTCCGTTTAGGTCAATGGCGAACAAATCCATGGTATTCGGGTGGGGCAGATGTTCGTTTTCATAGTCGAAAACGACGTCTACGGGTTTCGTAAACGTTTTTTTAAGCACGACGTCCGTGCCGTGTCCCTTTCCCGTCTTTGCCAGCGAGCCGTAGAGAATAACCTTGAACGAATACGCACTCTTGTTGCGTTCCATAAACAGTTTTGCGGCTTTTTCGGGGCCCATAGTGTGCGAACTTGACGGTCCGCGTCCGATTTTGTACAGTTCTGTCAAACTTTTCATATGCGATTTATCCTTGCGCACACATTATAACACAAATAAACTTCGGCGCAACGCTTTGAGAGGTATTGAAAACGAGAAAATTCGCTCGAAACGCGTTATATTTTTTCGATTTTATTTCGCAACGATTTGCCAAGCGTATAAAAAGTGTGCTAATATATCAAAGTTTTATATAGTAACACACGATTTTGCGTGCGAAAAAGCGATTCAAAAGGCGCAAAAAACGCCCTAAAATACGCTTAAAACACGCCAAACGACGCACAATATGCGCCGAAAAGTAGGAAAAAGAAGGCTCAATATGGTCAGAAACGATTTGAGAAACATCGCAATCATCGCCCACGTCGACCACGGCAAAACCACGCTCGTGGACGGTATGCTCAAACAATCGGGTACTTTCAGAGAAAATCAACAGGTTGCAACCTGCATTATGGACTCGGGCGACCTCGAAAGAGAAAGAGGTATCACGATTCTCGCAAAGAATACGTCAATCCACTACAACGGTACGAAAATCAACATCATCGATACACCTGGACACGCCGATTTTTCGGGCGAGGTCGAACGCGTTTTGAAGATGGTCAACGGCGTGGTGCTTTTGGTCGACGCGCAAGAAGGTCCTATGCCTCAAACGCGTTTCGTCGTCGAAAAAGCGCTCGCTCTGGGACTTAAAATAATCATCGTAGTCAACAAAATTGACAAACCCGACGCAAGACTTTCCGAAGTCGGCGACGAGGTGCTCGAACTCCTGCTCGACCTTGACGCGAGCGATGAGCAACTTCAAAGCCCGATTTTGTACTGCAGCGGCAAGCAAGCCACCGCAACTCGCGACTACAACGTTCCCGGCAAAGACCTCAAACCGCTTTTCGACACCATTATCGATTATATCCCAGCACCCGAAGGCGACGAGAACGGCGAATTGCAACTTCTCGTGTCCGCAATCGACTACAACGAATACGTCGGTCGTATCGGTATAGGCAGAATCGAAAGAGGCAAGGTGGATATGGCAAAGGAAGTCGTGGTTTGCGACTATCACAGCGGCATTTCGCCGTACAAGAGCAAAATCGTCAACCTTTTCCAAATCGAAGGACTCAAACGCGTTCCCGTCGAAAACGCTATGGTGGGCGACATCGTTTGTTTCAGCGGTATAGAAAACATCACAATCGGCAACACCATTTGTTCGCCTGCAAAAATCGAACCCGTGCCGTTCGTCAAAATCGGCGAACCCACTATCGAAATGAACTTCTGCGTCAACGACAGTCCGTTCGCAGGCAAGGAAGGCAAGTTCGTCACCTCTCGTCACTTGCGCGAAAGATTGTTCAAGGAACTCTTGAAAGACGTTTCGTTGAGAGTGTACCAAACCGAAACCCCCGATACGTTCAAGGTTTGCGGCAGAGGCGAAATGCACCTTTCCATTCTCATCGAAACTATGCGCAGAGAAGGGTATGAGTTCGGCGTAAGCACCCCGAAGGTCATCTTCAAGGACATTGACGGTGTAAAGTGTGAGCCTATGGAACAACTCTTTATCGACGTACCCACCGATTGCGTAGGTTCGGTTATGGAACGTATGGGCGTAAGAAAGGGCGAACTCGTCACGATGAATCCGCAAGGCAGCCGTATTCGTATGGAATTCAAAGTGCCAGCGCGCGGTTTGTTCGGCTTCAAAAACGAGTTTTTGACGGACACCAAAGGCGAGGGCGTTATGAACCAACTCTTTGCAGGTTACGCGCCTTACAAAGGACCAATTCCTCGCAGATTCACAGGCTCTCTCATCGCATACGAAACGGGCGAAGCCGCAACTTACGGACTTTTCAACGCGCAAGACAGAGGCGTTTTGTTCATCGACCCGCAAACCCCCGTCTACGAGGGTATGGTCGTCGGTATGTCGCCCAAGAACGAAGACATTCGCGTCAACGTCTGCAAGCGTAAACACGTCACCAATATGCGTGCCGCAGGTTCAGACGAAGCCCTGCGCCTCAACACGCCCCGCAAATTCAGCCTTGAAGAAGCCATCGAGTTCCTCAACGACGACGAAATGCTCGAAGTCACCCCCAAGAATATCCGCATAAGGAAGATTATTTTGTCGGGGGCGGAACGTCTTAAACTTGCCTACGGCAACAAATAAAACTGCGCCAAATCGCGCCTAACTTTGGACGCGATTGACGCAAGCGTAACAATCGCTATTCCGTCACTTCGTTCCTTACAGCACCCCTTGTCTGCCAACTCATTTACGCTTAGTAAATTAGGGTTGTCATTCAAGGGGTGCTTTCGCGTTATCCATCGATTTGGCGCAGTTTTATGCAGTTGTTCGAAGACGGAACGCGAGCCGCAAGGCGGCGAG
>DKCG01000023.1:0-64349 GCA_002449145.1 Christensenella sp. UBA6880
TAGGCTGGTGGATTTTTATTGGAGCTAGTGGCCGGATTCGGACCGGCGACCTGCTGATTACGAATCAGCTGCTCTACCTGCTGAGCCACACTAGCAAATTCAAATTGCTTTTTGGATTATAACAAACTTCAAATGAAAATGCAATCTATTTTTCGCATTATATCAAAAATTCTTCGTTATAATTGATTCTCATGTTCGCGAAAACTGCATTGCCACGTTCATATATCCGTTTCGTAACTTTGATAAGACTATGTGCAATTCTCATTTGTTCTTTTTTCAAATCTCGGTCTGCTTGTGCCGTCGATATGCCGTTTCCGTATAATCCACATAAAAGGGCGCAGACGCTTTATGCGCGCGCTTATAGTATACTTATATACTTTATTATTCATTATAATCAATATAATATCCGCAAAAATAGGCGGGGCGCGAGATAGGCGATTCGCCGTTGAAAAAGATAAATAAAAATAACAAAAAAAATCTAAAAAATTTTTGCTAAAAGTATTGACAATTAGCAAAAGAGGACATATACTGTTAGCAATCAAAGCGAAAGACTGCTAAAAGTCATAGCGAGGAAAGACGTTATGAGAAAAGAGTTGACTGAAAGAAAAAAAAGAATACTGCACGCATTGGTTGACCTGTATATATCTACGGGGCAGCCCGTGTCCAGTTCGGATATTCAAAGCAAGTATTTGCCCGAAGTCAGTTCTGCGACCGTGAGGTCGGAACTCAGCGCGCTCGAAGCACTGGGATATATCGGACAACCGCATACATCATCAGGACGTATACCGCTTAAACAAGCATATAAGTTCTATGTGGAAACCGTCAGTGCTTCCGATAACGACAATATGCTTACCGATCAAGAAACAGCGCGTATCCGCAATAGGTTTATGAGCAAACTCGGCAAGATACAGAATATATCCAAAGAGGCGGCGAGAATAATAAGCGATGCGACAAATTACACATCGTTTGTTGTTAACAAAAACCTGCAAGACGTATTCATCGACGAGGTTAAACTCGTGCCGCTTAAAAACGGCAAAGCACTTGTGCTTATCGTTACAAACAGAGGAATGATTACCGACAAGACGATAGACATTCCCGAGAATGTAAATGCGAAATACGTAGATACGGCAACAAAGGTGCTGAACAAGGTTTTCCGAGGCAGAAACATCAAGGATATGGACAGATTCGACCTTACGGAAATCGATGTCGAACTCAAAGGTTTCGAGAGTATTCTCGATGATGTGCTTGACATTCTGCGTGTTTACTTGTCGGAACATAAAGATAAAAACGTTTTCGTCGAAGGCGCGCTCAAAATGCTCGACTATCCCGAATACAACAACGTCGAGGACGCAAAAAACTTCCTCTCGGTCATATCGGACAAGAAAAATATAGGCACTCTGCTTGCAGACAATGATAGTTCGATTGAGTTTTCTTTGCGAATAGGAAAGGAAGACAGGGGCGTCGATAAATGCGCAATCGTCACGGCTTCGTACAAAGTGGGCGACGAGGTGGTCGGCGAGGCGGGCGTTATAGGCCCCGAACGTATGGACTATAAAAAGGTTATCGGCGTGCTCGATTGTATGAAGAAAACAATCGCGAGCGTGGTGAAAGACAAAAAGAACAACGAGGACTGAAATGAAAAACAAAGATAATTACGAAAACACAAACGAAAATAAAGTCGAAAGCCGAAACGACGAGCAATCGGAAGCGGAAGTCAAAGAGGACGAGAAAAAGTCCTTCGAGATAGAACGCGAGGGGCTGAGCGACGAGGAGTATATCGCCGCACTCGAAGAAAAACTCGGACAGGCAATCGCAGAGGCAGAAACCTGCAAAGGTTTGACTCAAAGACTGCAAGCGGATTTCGACAACTATCGCAAGCGCAACAATTCCATTGCCGAAGATATGAAGCAACTTGGACAATCCATAGTGATTGAAAAGATGCTTTCCGTGCTTGACAACTGCGACCTCGCAAGGAAGTACGTCAAAGACGAAGCGGCTCTTACGGGATTCAATATGATGGAAAGTCAGATTCTCGGCGCACTCGGCGGTTTCGGACTCTCCGAAGTGGACGCAATAGACAAAGACTTCGACGCAAAGTTTATGAGCGCGGTTGAAAGAGTCAAGGACGAAAAGAAACAAGGCAAGGTGGTCGAAGTGCTTGCAAAAGGATATATGCTCGGAACGAAACTTTTAAGACCGGCAAGCGTAAAAGTCGGATATTGGGAAGAATAAGCAAAGAGTATAGAAGCAAAACAACAAACAGAAAACAAAAAAATAAGACATTTCCGCAGCAATGCGAAAACATAAAAAACAAAAATAAGAAAAATTTTTATATTCCCGTTAAAGCGGGAGAAAGGAGAAACAATATGGGAAAGATTATCGGTATTGACCTTGGCACTACAAACTCGTGCGTAGCAGTTATGGAAGGCGGTGAAGCGGTGGTTATCCCCAACGCCGAAGGTATGAGAACGACCCCGTCCGTCGTGGCGTTCACAAAGGACGGCGAAAGACTCGTCGGCGAAATCGCTAAACGTCAGGCGGTCGCAAACCCCGAACATACGGTAAGTTCCATCAAGAGAGAGATGGGCTCCGATTACAAAGTAAAAATCGAAAACAAAGAATATACGCCGCAAGAAATCTCGGCAATGATTTTGACCAAACTCAAAAACGACGCAGAGAAGTATCTCGGCGAAAAGGTTACGGAAGCGGTTATCACCGTTCCCGCATACTTCACGGACTCTCAACGTCAAGCAACCAAAGACGCAGGTAAGATTGCGGGCTTGGAAGTGAAACGTATCATTAACGAGCCTACGGCGGCGGCACTCGCTTACGGTATCGATAAGGACGAAAATAAGAATCAAAAAGTCCTCATCTTCGACCTTGGCGGCGGTACGTTCGACGTTTCTATCCTCGAACTCGGCGACGGCGTATTCGAAGTTCTTGCGACGGCAGGTAACAACCGTTTGGGCGGCGACGACTTCGATAAACGCATTATGGACTGGATCACCGGCGAATTCAAGAAAGAACACGGCGTTGACCTCACCAAAGACAAGATGGCAATGCAACGTATCAAAGAAGCCGCAGAAAAGGCAAAGATCGACTTGTCCGGCGTGACCAAAGCAAAGATCTCGCTTCCGTTCATCGCAATGGAAAACGGCGTGCCTATGCACCTCGATATGGAACTTACCAGAGCAAAATTCGATTCGCTCACCGAAGATCTCGTCAAGGCAACGCAAGGTCCTATGCAACAGGCACTTAAAGACGCAGGACTCAGTTACAACGACATCGCAAAGGTCATTATGGTCGGCGGTTCGACTCGTATCCCCGCGGTTTACGAATCCGTCAAACGCATCACCGGCAAAGACCCGTATAAGGGAATCAACCCTGACGAGTGCGTGGCTCTCGGTGCGGCAATTCAAGGCGGCGTTCTCGCAGGCGAAGTGAAAGATATGCTCTTGCTCGACGTTACGCCGTTGTCACTCGGCATCGAAACTCTCGGCGGCGTTTGCACGAAACTCATCGACAGGAACACCACAATTCCTACGAGCAAATCGCAAATATTCAGCACGGCAGCAGACAATCAAACCGCAGTCGACATTCACGTTTTGCAAGGCGAAAGACAATTTGCTCGCGACAACAAGACTCTCGGCAGATTCGAACTTGTCGGTATCGCACCCGCACCGCGCGGTGTACCGCAAATCGAAGTCACCTTCGACATCGACGCAAACGGTATCGTATCCGTCAAGGCTTGCGATAAGGCAACGGGCAAATCTCAATCCATCACCATCACCGCGTCTTCTAACCTCACCGAAGCGGACATCGACGCCGCTGTCAAGGACGCAGAGAAGTACGCAGAAGAGGATAAGAAGCGTAGAGCGGTCGTGGACGCAAAGAACAACGCCGAACAACTTATCTTCGCTGTCGATAAATTCGTAAGCGAAAACGGCGAGAAACTCGAAGAAGCAGACAAGACGCAAGTCACCGAAGCGACGAAGGCCGCAACCGAAGAACTTGCAAAGGCAGAAAGCGAAGACGACGTGAAAGCGGTTGTCGAGAAATTGACGAAAGTCACCGACCCCATCTTCACGAAGTTCTATCAACAAAACCCCGAAGCGGCTGCAGAAGCGGCAAAGCAAGCGGGAATTAATCCCGAAGACTTCCAAGGCGGCGCAAATCCGGACGGCGGCGTAGACGGAACGGTTGAATGATTAAGACCAAAACAATAACGAATCGAGGCGCAACGGGCAACCGTTGCGCCGAGACGTATAAAAAAGAAACTCGATTTATCGAATGTATTAAAGTTATCGAGATAACGTGCAAAAAGCACCTAAATACGAATAAAGGCAACCCGATAGGGTTGAAGAATAGATTATGGCAGCAAAAAATTATTACGAAATACTCGGCGTCGAAAAGACGGCTACGGCAGACGAATTGAAAAACGCCTATCGTAAACTTGCAAAGAAATATCACCCCGATATGTACGTTTCGGCAAGCGAGCAGGAAAAGAAGGACGCAGAAACGAAGTTTAAGGACGTAAACCACGCCTACGAAGTGCTTTCCGATCCTCAAAAGCGTGCGGCATACGACACTTACGGTGATGAAAACGGACCGCAGGCCGGTGCGGGTTTCGGCGGTAACGGATTTAGCGGTAGTGGATTTAGCGGTAATGGATTCAACGGATTTAGCGGATTCAGTACAGGTGGTATGGGCGCAGGCGGATTCGATATGGACGACATTTTCTCGTCAATCTTTTCGGGATTCGGCGGTGGTTCGTCGAGAGCACAACGCGCAAATTCGCCTCAAAGAGGTCAGGATATTCTTGTCGGCGTTACAATAACGTTCGAGGAAGCGGCATTCGGTACGCAAAAAACCATCAACGTCAAGAGAGTTGAAAACTGCCCCGACTGCAAAGGTACGGGCGCAAAGGACGGCACGGCGTTCAAGGTTTGTACGCAATGCAACGGCACGGGCAGAGTCACCACTACTCAACGTACGCCGTTCGGTCAGGTCAGCACGCAAGGCGTTTGTCCAACATGTCACGGCACGGGCAAGATTATCACGGAAAAGTGTCCGACTTGCGGTGGTGTAGGGCGTTTCGAAAAGGTGCGCGAAGTCAAGGTCAACATTCCTGCCGGTATCGATTCGGGACAAAGAGTCAGATACGACAACGAAGGTCACGCAGGCTCGAACGGCGGTGAAAAGGGCGGCTTGTACGTCGAAGTCAGAGTCGCGCCGCACAAACTCTTTTCCAGAAACGGGTTCGACGTGTTGCTCGAAGTGCCTATTTCAATCGTGGACGCAACGCTCGGCACGACTATAAAGGTTCCTACGCTTTACGGCAATAAAGAAATCAAAATCCCCGAAGGTACGCAAAGCGGAACGGTCTTTACGATCAAGGGCTACGGCATTAAAAAACTCAAAGGCACGGGAAAGGGCGATATGTTCGTCAAGGTTGTCGTTGAAGTTCCCAAGAGTTTGAGTAAGGAACAAAAAGAACTTCTCAAACAATTCGATCAGGTTTCCGACCAGAAGAAACAATATCCGCTCAAAAAAGCGTACGATGAGAAGGCAAAATAAGATAAATCACACAAAAGCGGCAATCTAAGCCGCTTAAATGCGAGAGTATAACGAATGAAATACAAAACTATTACGGTTTTTACAAACCATAACGACGCCGACCTCATCTCGTCAGCAATGTTTGACGCAGGTGCGGGCGGTGTTTCTATTTTGGACAAACAAGACTTCCTCGACCTCGTAAAAAGCGACGTTATCTGGGACTACGTCGACGAAAGCGTTTTAAGTCAAAGCGAAGTGGTCAAAGTTTCCACGATGTACGAGCCCACCGACACGGGTTTTCTTGCCGCGCTCGAAGCGAATCTCGAAGAAATGAAGAAAAACGGCGTGCAATTCGGCGAAATACTGCTTGGCGAAATCGACGCAGCGGATTACGAAAACGAGTGGAAAAAGTACTATAATCCCATAAAAACGAAGAATATAACCATAGTTCCCACTTGGATAGAATATAAGGCGAGCAAGGGCGAAAAGATTATGCGCCTTGACCCGGGAATGGCGTTTGGCACGGGTTCGCATGCAACGACGAAAATGTGCCTCGAACTTATGGACGTCGAGGGCAAAGACGTCATCGACGTGGGGTGCGGAAGCGGCATTTTGGGTATTGCGGCAAAGATTTGCGGCGCAAAGAGCGTGTATATGTGCGACATCGACGAACAAGCGGTGGAATTTGCAAAGCGTAACGCCGAACTCAACAAAGTTGACGCAACAATAGAGAAAGCCGATTTGCTCGAAGGCGACCAACAAGCGGATTTTATATTTGCCAACATCACCGCCGACATACTTATGCGCTTTTCAAAGAGCATAGGCAAACATTTGCGCCCAAACGGAACTATCGTGTTGTCGGGTATAATTGACACGAGACTCGACGAAGTGATACAATGTTATGAGGATGCGGGCTACGAAATCGTCGAACGTATGGCAATGGACGACTGGCGCGCGCTCAAACTCAAAAGAAAACAAAATTAACCCGATTAGAATATGGAAATCAGAAGGTTTTTCGTCAATCCGCAAGACGTTTGCGCAAACGGTGAAATCGTCGTTTTTGGCGACGAGTTTTTGCATATGACGAAAGTTCTTCGCTACAAAACGGGTTACAAAGCGATTGTGTGCGCAAACGACGGCATAGAAAGATACTGCACGATAAAGCAAATCGACCGCGACAGAGCGATTTTGTCGGTGGACGATGAGAAAGTGCAGGACAAAAAGAGGGTGCACGTCACGCTGTTTGCAGGGCTTTTGAAGAACAATAAACTCGATTTTGCAATTCAAAAGGCGGTCGAACTCGGAATAGACGAAGTTTGTCCGTTTCTGTCGAGCAATACGGCGGAAACCAAGTTCGCAAAGGACAGGGCTGACAAAATCGCGCTCGAAGCCGCAAAACAGTGCGGTTCGGCGTATCTCACCAAAGTTTGCGAACTTTGCGATTTTCAAGACGTCGTAAAGTCGTTTGGCGACTTCGACAAAGTGCTGTTTGCCTACGAGGACGAGAAGAAAAACCGCATAAAAGATTGCGATTTGAGCGGCAAAAAGATTGCTTTGATTGTGGGCGCAGAGGGTGGTTTTACCCCCGAAGAAGCGAGAATCGCAAAAGAAGCGGGCGCGCAAATCGTGACGCTCGGCAGACGTATTTTGCGTGCGGAAACTGCCTCTATCGTGGCTTCCGCTTTACTTTTGGACACTCTGGGGGAACTTGATTATGAATGACAAACTTCCCAAAATATCCGTATTTACGCTGGGTTGCAAGGTCAATCAGTACGACACGGACGCAATGCTCGCTATTTTCGAGCACTCTGGCTTCGAGATTGCAGAAGGGCTTGAATTTGCCGACGTTTACGTCATAAATTCTTGCGCCGTAACCGCCGAAGCAGAGAAAAAATCACGTCAATCGGTGGCGAGAATACTCAAAGTCAATCCCAACGCAAAGATTTTCGTGTGCGGTTGCGCTTCACAAAACAATTTTTCGCAATTTGCAAAAAACAACGTTCAATACATATCGGGTAGCGACGGAAAACTCGATTTCGCTCGCAAAATCGTCTCCGAATTTAAGGGCGAAGAAGAACAGTTCGACAAAATCGTTCCCGATAAGTTCGATATTAGTTCGGTTTTTGAGGATAACGACGGAATCGTGAATCTTCGCACGCGGCATTTTATCAAGGTTCAGGACGGCTGCAACAACTTTTGCAGTTACTGCTTGATTCCTTACGTCAGAGGCAGAAGCCGCTCGCGCGCTATCGAGAGTATCGAAAGAGAACTCGACGACGTGCAAAACGTCGCAAAAGAGGTGGTCGTAACGGGCATAAATCTTTCCGCATACGGCAGAGATAACGGCTCGTCGCTCACCGAACTTATGAAAATGCTCTCGAAATACGATTTTGCCGTGCGACTCGGCTCGCTCGAAGTCGGCGTTGTGTCAAAAGAGTTTTTGGACGCGACGAAGGGCATAAAGAGATTTTGTCCGCATTTTCACTTGTCGTTGCAAAGCGGCGACGACAGAGTGCTTAAAGCGATGAATCGCCACTATACCTGCGACGAATACTATACGGCAGTGCAACTTATCAGAGAATACTATCCCGACGCGGCGATTACGACGGACATCATCGTCGGTTTTCCGTGCGAAAGGGAAGAGGAATTTGAAAACTGTGTTGCTTTTGCAAGAAAAGTCGGATTTGCCGATATTCACGTTTTTCCGTATTCGTCGAGAAGGGGAACGGTTGCGGGGCGTATGCCCACACTTCCGCCCGAAGTGGTGCTCGACCGTCAAAAACGTATGAGCGCAGTCAAGCACGAACTTGTGCGCAACTACCTCAACAAGCAACTCGGTATGCCAACGAACGTGCTGTTTGAAACTCAAACGCACGGCGTTTGGTGCGGACATTCCCCGAACTACGTCAAAGTATACTCGAAAAACGGCGCGCATAACGAAATCCGTCTTATCACGCCCACGCACATCTATCTCGACGGCGTTGCAGACGACACCGTAAAATAAAAAAAGGAAGAAATCGATATGGACAACTGCATTTTCTGCAAAATCGTAAAAGGCGATATCCCGTCTACGAAAGTCTACGAAGACGACGATATGATTATCATAAAGGACTTGAATCCGCAAGCCCCCGTACATCTTTTGCTTATCCCCAAAGAGCATTACGCAAACATAATCGAGATGACGGACTCTCAAGCGCAAACCCTCGCAAAATGCCTCAAAAAACTCTCTACGCTCACCGACGAATTGGGACTTCAAAACGGTTTCCGTCTCGTATCCAACAAGGGTGAGGACGGTTGCCAGTCGGTCGGACATTTGCATATACATATACTTGGTGGACGAAAACTTAGTGATTCGATGTGCTAAATCGCGCCTAACTTTGTCAGAGGCACTCGCTCGACAACTCATTTACGATTAGTAAATTAGGGTTGCCGATCGAGTGCCTCTTTCGCGTTATGCATCGATTTAGCGCATCGAATCTTGCAGATTTATATATAATCGGGTGTGGGCAGAGCCCACCCAAAATTATTCATTATTAATTATTCATTATTAATTAAAAAAAACGCTCACCATTCGGTGAGCGCATTTTTTTTTTATTAAGCACTTATTTTTGCTTTTTTCTTCTTCGAGAAGTAGATGCCAAGTCCTGTGCCTACGCCTATCACTGCCACGCCCGGAATGAGGGTGGAAAGAAGGATAACCATAAGTTTGTTGTCCTTGACGGGCGTTGTGCCGAGAACGGTGCTATTGCCGATTTGATCGATCTTGCCGGTTGCTCTGTTGAAGTAGTAACCCGTGAAAGTGATCGTGTCGCCTTCGACTTTGACCTTGCCGAAAGTTTGAGAATCGAGCGTATGAAGAATGCTGTCGTCCTTGTTGAATTTGTCGGTGGTCATATCGTTCTCTCTGTAGGTGTAGAACTTCGTTCCGAGTGTGCCGAGCGTGATGTAGAGAACGCCGTCGCCCGTGTAACGCACGCCGTCTTTGCTCGTCTTGTCAACGACGTTGCCGTCTTTGTCAACGAGATAAGTGGCGGTGTAGGTGTGGTCGTGGCCGCCGAATACGACGTTTACGCCTTGCTCTGCAAAGAGAGTGGTGAGTTGAGTTCTCATAGCCTTGACTTCGCCGTCGAACGCGTGCGAACCTGCGCTGTATAAACTCTTGTGCATAAGCACGAATTTCCATTTAGCGTCGGTGTTTGCAAGGTCGTTTTTGAGCCATTCGAGTTGAGTTGCGCCGAGTCCGTCGGTGGTCGCGTCGTTGGTGTCGAGAACGGTGAAGTGTGCGTTTGCGTAATCGAAGGAATAGTATTCGCCGCTTATGCCCTTAACTTCTTCGCCGACCTTTTCGGTGTAGTTGAAGTATCTGCTCATTGCGCCCGTTTTGTTCTCATGGTTGCCCGAAGCAAAGAACACGGAAGTGTTGAGAGTAAGGTCTTGATAGGTGTCGAGAGCCATGCCCCATTGATTGAAGTTCTTGCCGTTGTCGCACATATCGCCTGCGTTGAGAATGAAATCGAAGGTGTTGACTCTTTCGTCTTTAAGAAGTGCGTCGACTGCCTCGTGGCTGTTGTCGTACATACTTTGAATCATACCTTGAATGTCAGCGATAGTGAGGAACTCGAAAGCGTCAACGTCTCTGCCGACAGCCGTCGTGAAGGTGAGGGTGTTGCCTTCATAGCCTTGAGTCTTGATGTATTCGACCAAAGAAAATTCGAGGGGTTCGCCGTCCGTTTCGTAGTTGCCGAGAATGTCGTAGTAGTAGGTTTTGCCTGCTTCGAGACCGTTGATGGTGACGGTGTGGACGTTCCAGTATATAACGCTGTTTGCAACCGCTTTGTCGCGATCGCCGTAGATGTACGGGGTGTCATTGTCATCAACGATTTGACCGTGAGTGAGACAGAGAAGTCCGAGGTCGATGAGCGGAATGTATTGCGGTTTGGTTTGAGTGAATACGGTCGCTTTCACGCCGTTTGAGAACTCTTTGTAAGCCGTCGTGTCGAGATAATCGGTCTTGTTCGTCGCATACGCTTTGAGTGCGGCGGATTTGGAAGTGCTTACGTCGCCGACTACGTTTCCGTTTTCGTCAAAGAGTCTGAACGTGCCGTACACGTTTTCTTCGGTGTAGAACTTAATCGTGTAGGACGTCGTAGAGTTGGTGGTATCGAAGTTTGCAGTCACGCGAGAGGGAACTCTGCCGTTGTCTTGCGTTGCTGCGTTGAACGTTGCGCCGACTTCCGAGCCTTTGTTGAGAGTGCTGAGGTAAGAGAGGCGCACGCCGTCCTTTTCATACGCTTTGTTGGGTTGATAATAGGAAGGCGCCTCGGGGTGTGCAAAGTCGTCCATATCGGGATAGACGTCGGTTGCAAACGCAATCACGATGTCGTCGGCAATGCCGCCGAGTCCCTTATAGAAACTGTCGACGAGATAACTGTCGAGGAAGTTTTGAACGATGGATATAACGTCAGGACCTTCGAGCGAGAATCCGAGAAGTTTTGCAACGAGAGTCTTGATTGCGGGAAGCAAATCGTTGATGGTGTTAACGAGAACGAAGTTTTCCGCATCGATAGAGAAATCTGTCGGAAGTGAGAGCTCAATGCCGTAATTAGCGAGCAAATTTTTGACAAACGGCATATTCAATAAAGAGGGAAGTTGCGAGCCCAAACCTTTTTTGAGGTGAGCAAACGCCGCTTCGGTGATGTAGCCTTTGTCAACTGCGTCGCTGAAATCGAACTTATGATTGAGAACGGTTTTGAGCAACGAACCGTCTTCGGTGAAGATGGGATCGAGCAACGTCGTGAGCAATTTTTCAACGAATTTGCCGCTGACAAGTTGTTCGTGCATATCTTTGACTGCCGCCACCATGCGCAAACGATAGGTGGGGTTGTAGGGGTGTTTGAAAAGGTAATCTTTGCCTTCTTCGACCTTTTGTTCCTCACCGAAAATCGCTTTGATTGATTCTGCCGTTTCGTCGAGAGAAATCTCGATACCCATCGTGTGAGCGGTCATAATGAAGGAAGCGATGTCGGTAATCTGCATCTTGCCGCTGTTTTCGGGGTTGACTGCGGATACGATGCTGTCGTCGCCGAATTTCCAAGAAAGAACTTCGTTGACGACCGCTTTCACGAGGTCGAGTGCGGAATTGTAATTCGTGCCGTTATGGACGTATGTCACGCCTTCGAGAACGGTGTCGAGAATGTATTGAACGAGTCCGTTGAGGGCTTCGGTCTTTTCGTCGGAGTCCATATTGCCGTATTCTTTATACAATTTTTTCTCGTCGTCATCGCCACTCTTTTTGAAGTCTGCAAACAAGGTGCTGCGGACGATTCCGAGAACCATTCCGTCGCCGCCGACCATATTCATAACCGTGTCGACGAGTCCGTCGATAGTGCTTTGATTGAGAAAATGATCGACGACTCTTTCGACAAGAATCGAATAGATTTGTTTGTTTATATAGTCGTTGTAGCCGAGCGTATTCATATCCTCGTAGTTAATCATATACGCGATATAGTCGGGGTTGGTTGCAACGACAGCCTGCCAGTTTTTCTCTGTTTTGTTGTCTTTATATGTTTTATACGCGGTTTGGAAAGCCTCGTCGTTAAATGCCGGTGCGGTGAACACGTTGTGGCTCGGCACTTCCTTAAACGGCGTTGCGCTGATGTCGTCGAGGCAGAATACGGAAGAAATGCAGGTTTCGCCGAGTTTGCCGTCAAAATTATATCTTTCGAGTGTGGTGTATCTTCTGGGTGAATAGTAACTTACGCAAGAACCCGTCTGAAAATCGTAGAGCGTTCTACCCTCGACGTCGGTGTAGGTCATAGCGTCGCAAACGTGCATATGTCCGGTGAAGACGTAGCGAGTGCCCATATCGAGCAAGCGTTTTGCGGTGTTTTCCCAGTTGTAAATAGTAAAGTCTTTGAGAATTTCGTCTTCCATTTCCCAGTGCGGAAGCGCATTTTGGTGGAAACAGGTGATGATTGTCTTTTCGCCGAGCGTGGGATTGGACGCGTTTTGAGATTCGCAGAATTCTTGCATCCAGTCAAGCACGCCTTCGGTGAGTCTGCCGCCGCAGAGGTGGTCGAGACCCGTCGAACGGAACACGGTTTTACCTGCAGCGAAAGCGGCTTCGGCGTTGATTGTCGTCGATGTATCGACTGCGCCTTCTTCGGTTGCGCCGTAGAAAGTGTAGTCCGCGCCGTTTGCTTGCTTTTTGTTTTTGATAACGTTATATTCCGCTTCGTTCACTCTGACGTATGCGCCGACTTCTGCCGCCTCTCTGTCGTGAGCGTCGATAACCATAATCGCGTAATCGGTGTAGCCTTCGACTTTGATTTCCGCAGACAAGGAAAGAGCGTTGTTTACGTCGCCGATTTGATAGTATTCGTTGAGTTTGTCGGCGGTCGTTTTGGAAGCGTCCATATTGTTGACCGCTTCGAGATGTTCGTTGTAGTAGTGAATTTCAAGAGTATCCGCATTTTCGGACGGAATATAGTTTGTCGTATACTCGCCGTACCAGTACTCTGCGGGCAAATATTCGGTGAGGTTGATTGCGCCGTCGCTTCCGTCAAGGTTTGCGTTCGGATAGCCCAAGCCTGCAAAGACGAGAGCGAATTGCATAGTCGTCAATGCGTCGGAAACACGCTTAGAACCGTCGGTTTTCGAGTAGAGCGCACCCGACGTGTTGTAAAGGTCGTGGTTGCCCGGCGTTGCGAAAACTTGGAAGTTCTCATAACCCGATACCTTTCTTATCTCGTTTTGCATATAACGCAACGCGTTTGCAACGTCAACGAGCGCGGTGACTTCGCCGTTTTTGCTAAGGTCGCCCGAAGCGAAAACGTATTGCGGTGCTTTTCCTTTCTTCGCGTCGGCAATGTATTGCTCGATTTGTTGTTTGAGGATCATACCGCTTTCCATAACGAGTTTGGTGTCGCCCGTCATAGAATTGTAGAAGTCGCTCGTTTTGTAGTCGGGACTTTGGATGTCTTGATAGCAATCGTCGACAGGGAAGTAGTGGATGTCGCTGAATTGACCGATCATAAGAGAGTTGGTCGGCGTCTTTTGACTGTCGGCGTTTGCAATGCCTGCAATCGAGAACGTCATAACGCTCGCAAGAACAATTGCGAGAGCGACGACGAACATCAAAGGCAGACGTCTTTGCATTTTGCTGCTCATATTTCCTCCTTATGCACGCATACGCGCGCAAATAATTCTTCTATACGATTGTACATTATACATAAATTAAAATCAATATTGCACGGGAAAAGTTTTTTGTTAAATTCGATTTTGTTCGATAGTTTACACTTTGATTGATATTGCGTGTCGAAAATCCGCCGCAGTGTCGAAAAACGTAAAAATACCCGAAAAATATTTAATATTTTTGCAAATATCCGTTGACAAACGACATAATCGGGAATAATATATAAATGAACATTTGAATAACAGTTCAAATGTCGGAGAGAAAAATGACATTAGAAATCAAAGACAAAACCCAAAATTCAACGCTTCCCGCCGACGACGTGGTATCAGCGCTTGCAGAATTGTTCAAGGCTCTTGGCGACCCGACCCGCGTGAAAATTTTGAGTTGCTTGCAAGCAAGCGATATGAACGTAGGGGACATCGCCGACAAACTCGGTATGACCACTTCCGCCGTATCTCACCAACTTCGCGTGCTTCGTGCAATCAAACTCGTCAAAGGCACGAAAGAGGGCAAGGAAGTCAGATATTCTCTCGACGACGACCACGTTACGCTCATACTGCAATGCGGTCTGACTCACGTCAACGAGGAGAAATAATTCCTCTCGAATCTAAAAAACGCAGGGTGTAAAACCCTGATTTTTTAGAAGCAATATTTGAATAGTTGTTCAATAATCCAACTATTCAACAAACAAACCGATATAGGATTTGACCCGAAAGGGAAGCATATAAATCGTTAAGGAGAAACGAAAATGAAAAAAGTTTACAAACTCGAAGATCTCGATTGTGCAAATTGCGCCGCAAAAATGGAATGTGCCATTCAAAAACTTGACGGCGTCCAAAACGCGTCCGTCAGTTTTATGGCTCAACGTCTCACCATCGAAGCCGATGACGCAAACTTTGACGAGATTATGAAGAAGGTTGTGAAGACTTGCCGTAAAATCGAACCCGACTGCACAATCGTTCTTTGAGCGAATAACTGCGTCAGACGCCACTGCACGACAACTCATTTACGTCAAGTAAATTAGGGTTGCCGTGCAGAAGCGTCTTCCTTGTTCTTCATCTCAAAGAACGATTGTGACCAAGTTCTTCATCCAAATATTACATTTTATGGGCGAGCGAACAAATCTTAATCTCAAACTCAATATAGACAAAGCGGATTATGAAAAAAATCAAACTATCAAGAAAAGAAAAGAAGAACCTCATTCGCATAAGCGTTGCGCTGTGTTTGTTCTTCGTTATACTCATCGTTGACAAGACGATAGGACTTGCAAAGGCTGTCGGCGGACAGTACGGCTGGCTTTTGCCGTTCTTCCTCTATTTTGCCGTGTATATGGTCATCGGATACGACGTGCTGTTCAAGGCGGCAAGAGGAATCGTACACGGTCAAGTGCTTGACGAAAACTTGCTTATGTGCGTTGCATCTCTCGGCGCGTTCGCGCTCGGCATTTACACGAGCGTGACGGGTAGAGAACAAGAAGGCTTCGACGAAGGTTGCGCTGTGCTTTTGTTCTATCAAGTCGGCGAGTTCTTCCAAAGTTACGCAACCGGCAAATCGAGAAAATCAATTTCCGCACTTATGGACATCAGACCCGATTATGCCAACGTCAAGAGGGAAGACGGGGTCGTCGAACAAGTCGACCCGAGCGAAGTTAAGGTTGGCGACGTCATCGTGGTTTACCCCGGTGAAAAAGTGCCTCTCGACGGTATCGTGACAAGCGGTTTAACCACTCTCGACACCAAAGCACTCACGGGCGAGTCCCTTCCCAGAGAACTTTCGGAAGGTGAAGAAATTATTAGCGGTTGCGTCAATTTGACGTCGCAAATCGAAGTTGAAGTGACAAAAGTATTCTACGATTCGACGGTTTCTAAAATACTTGACCTCGTTGAGAACGCTTCGAGCAAGAAATCCAAAGCGGAAAACTTTATATCGAGATTCGCAAAATACTACACGCCGAGCGTGGTCGTGGCGGCAATTTTGCTTATGGTTATAGGCGGCGCTGTCACGAGAGACTGGTACACTTGGATATACAGAGGTTTGAGTTTCTTGGTCGTTTCCTGTCCTTGCGCACTCGTCGTTTCCGTGCCTCTTTCCTTCTTTGCGGGTATCGGCGCGGCTTCGAGATTCGGTATTCTTATCAAGGGTAGCAACTATCTCGAACTTATGAGTAAGGCAAACGTATTCGTGTTCGACAAGACGGGAACGCTCACAAAAGGCAACTTTGCCGTAACCGATGTTGCGCCCGCCGACAGAAAAGACGAGATTCTTCGCCTTGCCGCCATTGCGGAAAACGACTCGAATCACCCGATTGCACGCTCTATCGTGGCTTGCTACAACGGTGAAATAGAGGGTGGTTATACGCTTACGAACGTAGCGGGCTTCGGCGTGCTTGCGATAAAAGACGACGACGTCATCTATTGCGGCAACGAAAAACTTATGAAATCATACGATATTCCTTACGTTGCGCACAACGGAATAGGCACGGTAGTGTACGTTGCTCACAACAAAGAATACGTCGGTTCGCTTCTCATAAGCGACGAAATCAAGGACGAATCCGTATCCGCCGTCGGCGAACTCAACAAAATGGGTTGCAAAACGGTTATGCTCACGGGCGACAACGAGGCTATCGCTTCCGACGTGGCTGGAAAAATCGGACTTTCGGCATACAAAGCGTCCTTGCTTCCGCAAAATAAAGTTGAAAACGTCGAGCAAATGCTTGCCGAAAAGAAGAAAGGCGACGTGCTGTGCTTTGTCGGTGACGGCATAAACGACGCACCAGTGCTTATGCGTTCGGATATAGGCATCGCAATGGGCGGCGTGGGCAGCGACGCGGCAATCGAAGCGAGCGACGTAGTGCTTATGCAAGACGATTTGACGGGTATATCCACTGCAAAACGTATTTCCAAAAAGACGATGAGAGTGGTGTACGAAAACATCGTCGGCTCTCTTGCCGTAAAACTTCTTATTATGGCGTTGAGCGCGACGGGCGTTCTCGGCAGCGCGACGATGTGGATTGCGGTTTGCGGCGACGTCGGCGTGGCAATAGTTGCGATTCTCAACGCAATGCGCGTCAACAAAGGCTACAAAACGCTTATCAAACAAAAGTAAAACACCGCGTTAGATATTCAAAATTTTGCGATTTTGAATAAACGCGTATAAATACGCAATCATCTTAAAAAACGTAAAACAGTCATAATTTTCCCCTATTCTATAAGAAAAACGGATATGCGATTTGCAGTCCGTTTTTCTTTATGTTAGTTATTTTTCTTTGAGTTTGTATCCGCAATTCGGGCACTCGGTATCGTTCGGCGATATTTTTGCAAAACAGCAGGGACATTCGTCGTATTCGGGAAGATTAACATAATCGAAATCCTCATCTGTATCGTTTTTATTAAGTATTTCAATTTGTTTCAATATGTTTGCCTCTTTTGGTTGTTTATCACTTAATTTTGATTGTTGAATCATTAATGTTTTGTCGGTATTTGCTTTAATTACATAAATATTATGACAAGTTGTAACTGCCATTTTCCCCAAAATATAAAATACTGCAATGGATATTCCACCTAATGGAATAATAATCAAGAAAAGCCACCACATATTGTAAACAATACTTGAAATTACGCCGAGCAGCACAACCATTATACTGAGAATAATTGTTGCCACTGTGATAATTTTTGAGCCTGCGCTTATATAACTATAAGAGTCTAAGTCGTTTCGTTGTCTCATTTTTTTACCTCCAAAATAAAAAATGTGCCATCCCGAGCGAGATGACACATACAGTTGTTCCTCGCTTAGTTGTCACACCAAATAACCCACAGATTATATGCGGAAACAAGACTGCCGTTAGTAGTCTGTGGATTTTTATTCAATTTGATGTGACGATGTGATTATAGCATATAAGGCAAAATTGTCAAGTCAAGATCGGCAAGCGAATAGCATACTATATATTGTAAAAGAGAGGTGGATTATGCATTTTATGGCGCTTATGCTTGCGATACTCGGATTGTTCGGTATGTTGGGATTCTTCGGCGGACTTTGGTTTTGATTGTGGTGATACGATAAGTCAAATGCTTCCGTTTAAGTTAAGTAAAAACGTCCGTTCGATTCCCTAAATGCACTTATAAAAACGAAAAAGCACATCATTGAGATGTGCTTTTTTCATTTGGTACCCCCATAGGGAATCGAACCCTAGTTTCCGCCGTGAGAGGGCGACGTCTTGAACCGCTTGACCATGAGGGCAAATCGTTATTGCTTTGTGATAATAGCATAATTTCTTGCCGTATGCAAGCAAAAAAATATATATTTTCTCAAAAACCATCGCTTTTTCCGCGCCGTTACGTCTTTTTCAAAATTTCTTGTTTGTTTTGATAAAAAAATATCAAATTCGGTATTGCTTTTTATTTTGTTATAATATAAAATACATTTGTATTAAAAATATTTAAGGAGAAAATTATGGATCCTAAATATCAAAGTTTATTTACCCCTTGGAAGATAGGCAAATGCGAGATCAAAAACCGCATCGTGTTGACTTCTATGGGCGGAACTTCAATATTTGGCTGGATGGAACCGCATCATTTCGACAAAGAAGCCGCAAACTTCTTGCTCGATAGGGCAAAGAACAACGTCGGACTTATTTTGCCGGGTATCGCGCCCATCAGAAACGTTATCGGCGGAAACTGGCTCTACAAGAGCAAGAGTTCGTTCAAACACCTCAAACCATTTATGGAAGAAATCCACAAGACGGGCGCAAAGATGTTCGTGCAACTCACCGCAGGTTTCGGACGTTCTTTTGCAATCACCAAAATGATGGAAATGCTTGCCACAAACAAAGTTTTGGGTGCAATCGCAAAGCCGTTTATCAACATCGATCAACTCACGATGAGCGCGAGTCCCAATCCCAACAGATGGAGTGACAAAGTGCCGTCCAGAGCAATGACGATCGACGAGATTCACGAGTTTATCAAAGCGTTCGGCAAAACCGCAAAAATGTGCAAAGACGCAGGCGTAGACGGCGTTGAAATCCACGCAGTTCACGAAGGATATTTGCTCGACCAATTCACGATGAAATACACCAACCAACGTACCGACGAGTACGGCGGTTCAATCGAAAACAGATACCGTTTTCCCATCGAAATCGTCAAGGAAATCAAGAGAGTATGCGGCGAGGATTATCCCGTTTCGTTGAGATATTCCGTCGTATCCAAGACCAAAGGTTTCCGCCAAGGCGCACTTCCCGGTGAAGACTACGTCGAAGTCGGTCGCGATATGGAAGAAAGCAAAATCGCAGCCAAAATGCTTCAAGACGCAGGCTACGATATGCTCAACTCGGACAACGGTACGTACGACGCGTGGTACTGGGCGCATCCGCCGGTATATATGCCGCAAAACTGCAACCTCGCAGATTGCGAAGAACTCAAAAAAGCAGTCGATATTCCCGTCGTTTGCGCAGGTCGTATGACCCCCGAAGCAGGCGCAAAGGCTATTGCGGAAGGCAAAATCGACGGTATGGGCGTCGCTCGTCAATTCCTCACCGATCCCGAATGGATCACCAAACTCATCCAAGGCAGAGAAGACGACATTATGCCTTGCATTTGCTGCCATAACGCTTGCTTCAATATGGCACACTACAACGGCGTTGCAAACGATCAGGATTTGTCCGACACTGCAGGTATGGCTCGTTGCGCACTCAATCCGCACACGATGCAATCCAAGAAATACAAGATCGTTCCCGCAACAAAATCCAAGAAGATTGCCGTCATCGGCGGTGGTATCGGCGGTATGGAAGTTGCAAGAGTCGCAACCTTGCGCGGCCATAAAGTCACCATTTACGAGAAATCCGACGATCTCGGCGGCATTTTCGTAGCGGCGGCAGCACCGTCTTTCAAAGAGAAAGATAAAGAACTTATCGAGTGGTACAAAAAGCAAATCAAAGATTTGGGTATCGAAGTGAAGTACGGCGTCAAAGTTGACGACGTGAACAAACTCGACGCAGACGAAGTCGTCGTTGCAACGGGCGCAGTTGCAAGACGTTTCAACGTCCCCGGCGTCGAAAAGACCGTCGAAGCGTGCGATTTCTTGCTCGGAAACAAAGAAGTCGGCGACAACGTCGTCATCATCGGCGGTGGCTTGACAGGTTGTGAAATCGCATACGAACTGCAACTTCAAGGCAAACATCCCGCAATCGTCGAGATGAAGAACGACCTTATCGCCGTCAAGGGCGTATGCCTTGCAAACTCGTCCTATTTGAGAGAATACTTTGCGCTTCACAAAGTGCCCGTGTATCTCGAAACCAAACTCGTTTCTGTCACCGACAACGGCGTTAAAGTTGCTTCGCTCAAAGAAAACGGCAAAGAATTTGAGATTCCCGCGGATTCCGTCATTATGTCCGTCGGTTACAGACCCGCACCCGTCGCGCAAGAGGGCAAACACGTCCACCTCGTCGGCGACAGCGCAAAAGTAGGCAATCTTCGCACTGTAATTTGGGGTGCTTGGGATGTTGCAATGAAACTGTAAGTGTAAAGCGTTAAGCGCGCTATTTGGCGTGATACTTCGTCAGTCACATCTTGCCTCAAAATCGTGTACGTCTATGTACACTGGGTTTTGATTCAAGATGTGCCTTTCTTGTCTGACGCTCAAATATCGCGATTAAAATCTCTTGCACATTGGGCGAACAACGGTGTTAATGCCGTCCTTCCGTCAACTCATTTACGAATAGTAAATTAGGGTTCGGACGGTTCTTCCTTGTTCTTCATCATCTAAATATTTGTTTTACAAATATATGGTGCAAAATGTTGTTGAAATAACGGTAAAATATGATATAATATTCATATTAAACGAACACACAGAGGTGTAGTGTATGAAAAAAACGACTATGCAAAAATATGCTCGTCTTATCGCTCAAAAAGGCGTGAACGTGCAGAAAAATCAAGAAGTAATTATCCGCGCAGGACTCGACCAACCCGAATTTGTAAAAATGGTTGCAGAGGAATGCTATCGCAAGGGCGCAAAGAAAGTTACGGTCGAGTGGGATTATCAACCGCTCACGAAAGTCAATTATCGTTATCGTTCGCTCAAATCTCTTTCCACGATGGAAGAGTGGCAAGTCGAAAAACTCAAACATCAGGTTGACGCGCTTCCCGCGGTCATCTATATCGAATCGGAAGACCCCGACGGACTTAAAGGCGTGGACCAATCAAAAGTCGCAAAGGCTCAACGTGCGATTTATCCCATCGTAAAACCTCTTCGCGACAAAATGGACAACAAGTATCAATGGTGTATCGCCGCAGTACCGGGCGAAGCGTGGGCAAAAAAAGTGTTTCCGAACGAAAGAGTCGGTAAGGCTGTCGAGAAACTTTGGAACGCCATTCTTTACACGTCCAGAGCGGACGGCAACGACCCCGTTCAGGCTTGGAACGAGCATAACGCCGACCTCAAGGCAAGATACGATTATCTCAATTCGCTCGGCATAGAATCCTTGCATTATACGTCATCTAACGGCACTAATTTCACCGTAGGACTCATTCCCGACGCACTCTTTCTCGGCGGAAGCGAGTTTACGCTCGGCGGTGTAGAGTTCAATCCTAACATTCCGAGCGAGGAAGTTTTTACGTCGCCTATGAAGGGCAAAGCGGAAGGTATCGTCTATGCAACTCGTCCGCTTTCCTATCGCGGCGAACTCATCGAGAATTTTTCCGTGCGATTTGAAAACGGCAAAGCGGTCGAAGTACACGCCGAAAAGGGTGAGGAACTTCTCAAACAAATGATTTCTATGGACGAAAACGCCGCATATCTCGGTGAATGTGCTCTCGTTCCTTACGATTCGCCCATTCGCAATTCCGAAATAACCTTCCTCAACACCTTGTTCGACGAGAACGCTTGTTGTCACCTCGCACTCGGTCGCGGTTTTGAGAATTGTATCAAAGATTACGACAAATACACTCTCGAAGAATGTCGTCAAAAAGGCATCAACGATTCCATCATACACGTAGACTTTATGATCGGCTCGCAAGATCTTGACGTGACTGCGCATACGAGAGAGGGGGTGGATGTAGCCATTTTCCGCAACGGCAACTGGGCATTTTGAGAGGCTGCCAAATAGCACCTAACTTTGTCAGAGACACCCACTCATCAATTCGTGTACGTCTATGTACACTAGAATTGCTGTTTGGGTGTCTCTTTCGCGTTATGTATCTATTTGGCAGCCTCTCAAGCGCGCTATTTTTGGCGAATAACTGTGTCAAAGACCTTTTGCTTGTTCTTCATTCAAATATCGCGCTTAAAATATATCGGCGATAGCAGTCTCTCAAGCGCGCTATTTTTGGCGTGAGTGACAAACGGTCGCTGTGGCAATGGCAACAGACAAGTTTGCCTATTGCCAAGAGCCACGCTTGTTTGTCACTCTGCTAACCGCGCAAGCCCTCTTTACTCTCAAAATAAGACGGGCAAGAACTCAAACCGCAATTCCGTGCGAGTGCTTGCTTGGTGAATGCGTGCTACGCACGCAGGCGGATAAATAAAAATATCTTGCTAACCGCTTGCGCCATTGGCGCAATACCAAACAGATAATCTTGCGGAATTGTGGCTTGATTATTTATCCATCTTGTTTTGATAGCAAAGATTCTCTGTGCGGTAGAAAGATTAAAATAGCGATATAAAAAAGAAGACACGCAAATGCGTGTATTCTGCAAGAATATCGCTTTTTTAATCGGCATTCGGCGCAAAGTATATCAAAAAACAGTCGCTCGATTGAGCGACTGTTTTTCTCTTGATTGTCCCGCACCGCCGTGTGATGCCATTTTATAAACCCGCCGTATAGCAGGGTGGGTAAAGACTGCCGTGCAGTTTCTGTCTTCCACTGAATTGCGAGGCCTGACATCTCTGCATATTGGTCGGACGCGTCATCCCGTATAAAATTTGTGGTTCAAAATAGAGCATCATCACAAACATAGCAGGAATCTTTCCTATGTTCAATATACCATATACCGTTTTATATTGCAATACCCAATTTTTGTCTGTGCGTTTCTTTTAATAAGTTTAGGGTGGCAGAATTTTGCCGCTCGGCATATTATATCCTCAAATCGTAAATCGTACTTCGAGATTGCAAACTTGTGTCGATAATATAAAAAGTATTTTAAAATTCGGCAAATATGCGAATACTTTTGAGCAAAAATCGGACAAATTTACAATCGAAATACGTTTTACATATTATTTAAATGCAATTTTTGGGGTATGTATTGATAAAATCGCTGTTGTATGCTAAAATATGTAAAGTAATAAATCTATAGGGGTTATTGTATGAAATCTCTTAATATCAAATCAAGAACAATAATTGCGCTCTGCTTGTTTGCGGTGTTGTTCGTTTCTCTCGTTTTGGTTGCGACTTATTGCGACTTTCAAGTGAGCAAAATTCTCACCAAAAACGCATTGAAACCCGGCGAATATCTTGCAAACGATTTGTTCGGCGTAGTGGGCGAGGTTGTCGGTACGTCGCCGATTTATATTCTTTTGAGTATATGCACGGTGATACTTTGCTGGTATTTCGCAAAATGCTTTGACAAAAAGAAATGGGCGATTGCTCTTGCCGTCATATTTGCGCTTGCGGGAACTGTCGCTTGGTGGTTCTATATCAAAGACATTATGAAATACGTCATCGAGCACGCCGCAAACGAAATCGGCGCGGCAGGTTCGGCGGTGTATGAATATCGTCACAACGGCGCGGTGATTGCAAGTCAAGTTCTTGTCGCGCTCACGATTCAGGCTCTTACGGTGCTTGCGCTTCGTCCTTTGAAAGCGGAAACGCTCAAAAGGCTCGTATGGTGGGTGGTTGCGGCTCTTGCGGCTTGCGTGCTTGCAAATATTATTATCCTCATCGTCAAAGACCCCGTCGGTCGTATGAGATTCAGAGCAATCAACTCGAACGTCGGTCAACGTCTTATCAACGCAGGGTTGGTGCAAGGTTATACGCCTTGGTACGTGCGTAACGGTCAACCCGACGAGGCGATAATCAATTCGTTTATCGACGCATATCCCGGCGCAAGCGATGCGTTTAAGTCGTTCCCGTCAGGTCATACTTGCGCAGCAGGTATGTCGTATGCGCTTATTATGCTTCCCGATGTCGTGGACTTCAAGCATAAAAAAGCGGGCAAAATCGCTTGCTGGGTCACACCTGTCGTCATCACGATGCTCGTTGCAATCAGCCGTATCGTCGTTGGCGCTCACTATATGAGCGACGTCACGTTCGGCGGCACAATCGCATTCGTATCCTTCATTCTTATGCGCGAAATCTTCGTGTGTAAGGGAAGCCACTTCTTTGCATTGTTCCCGTGCCTCGCATCAAAGAAAGCGGTTACGCTTCCTATCGATATCGAGGTCGAAAATGCCGTCGAAACCGAGGATAAAGACACTCTCGACATTCTTACAGATGAAAGCGTAGAGGAAACCGAAATCGAAAACGGAGCCGAATGTTCCGATGATAAAAACGAGGAAATTGTACTTTGCAGCGAACAAGCCGACGAAATCGGCAAAGAAATCGCCGAAAATCTCAAAGACGGTGCGATTGTCGAATAACCTTTCGTGTAGAGAGGAAAACGTCGCCGCAACGTTTAGTTGTCGACAAAACTTCAAAATAACGTCGAAAAAGCCCGAAAAAATCGGGCTTTTGCGTATCAAATTGACATATAGCATTTACAATGCTAAACTCAACGTGCAATCAATTTTTGCAAGTATATAAATCATTGAGGAACGACTATGAAAGCGGTTGTATCTGTCATTGGTAAAGACCAAAGAGGCATAATTTCAAGAGTCAGCACGAGGCTCTACGAGTTTGCAATCAACGTGCAAGACATTTCTCAAACCATTATGCAGGGCTATTTTACAATGATTATGCTTGTCGATTTGTCCGAGTCCAACGCGGATTTTGCGACGATAAGCAAATCTCTTTCAAAGCTCGGCGAGGAACTCGGCGTTGAAATCCGCATACAAAACGAGCAGGTTTTCACGTCGATGCACCGTATTTGAGGTTGAAAAATGATAAACGCGAACGAAGTGGTTGAAACCAACAAAATGATATCTTTCGAACACCTTGACGTGCGCACGGTCACGATGGGAATATCCCTTCTCGACTGCGTGAGCGACGATATTGACGTTCTTTGCCAAAGGGTACACGACAAAATCGTGAGCAAGGCGAAAAATCTCGTCAAGGTCTGCGACGACATCGCAAACGAAATAGGCATACCTATCGTCAACAAGCGAATCAGCGTGACGCCGGTAAGCATAATCACGGCTCGCACCGGCGATTCGATAAAGGTTGCAAAAGTCCTTGACGAGTGCGCCGACGAAATCGGCGTGGACTTTGTGGGCGGATATACCGCGCTCGTACACAAGGGTATGACCGAGTACGAAAAGAAGTTTATCGAATCCATACCCGCCGCGCTCGCTTGCACGAAAAAAGTATGTTCGAGCGTAAACATCGGCTCGACCAAAGCGGGCATAAATATGGACGCGGTTGCCCTTATGGGCAAAATTATCAAAGAAACCGCATATCTGACGAGGGAAAACGACAGCATAGGCTGTGCAAAACTCGTCGTGTTTGCAAACGCAGTCGAGGATAATCCGTTTATGGCGGGTGCGTTCCACGGCGTAGGCGAAAACGATTGCGTCATAAACGTAGGCGTAAGCGGACCGGGCGTAGTGGAAGAAGCGTTGAAACACGTCAAAGGCGAAAACTTGACCGTCGTTGCCGAAACCATAAAGAAAGTCGCTTACAAAATCACGAGAGTAGGGCAACTCGTCGCGCAAGAAGCGTCCAAACGCCTTGACGCTCATTTCGGAATCATAGATTTGAGCCTTGCTCCCACGCCCGTAAAAGGGGACAGCGTTGCGCATATTCTCGAAGAAATCGGCGTTGACGTAGTTGGCGGCTACGGAACGACCGCCGCTCTCGCATTGCTCAACGACGCCGTGAAAAAGGGCGGTATTATGGCTTCGTCGCACGTCGGCGGACTCAGCGGCGCGTTTATTCCCGTCAGCGAGGACATCGGAATGATAGAATCCGCACAAAAAGGTGTTCTAACCCTCGAAAAACTCGAAGCGATGACCGCAATTTGTTCCGTCGGACTCGATATGATTGCAATCCCCGGCGACACTTCTGCCGACGTTATTTCCGCAATGATTGCAGACGAATCCGCAATCGGCGTAGTCAACAACAAAACCACCGCCGTCCGTGTAATTCCCGTTTACGGCAAAAATTCGGGCAGCGTATCTTTCGGCGGACTTCTCGGCACAGCACCCATTATGCCTATCAATCAAACTTCGCCGTCGAGACTAATTGAGCGTGGGGGGAGAGTTCCTGCCCCTATATGGTCCAACAAAAATTAAACGCCGCTATTTGGCGAATAACTGCGTCAACGCCCATCGTCTGTCAACTCATTTACGCCTTGTAAATTAGGGTTGCCATCCGATGGGTGTTTCCTTGTTCTTCATCCAAATATCAACGTTTAAGAAATGTGTGAGTATTCGCCTAACTTTGGACGCGATTGACGCAAGCGTAGCAATCGCTATTCCGTCACTTCGTTCCTTACAGCACCCCTTGACTGTCAACTCATTTACGATTAGTAAATTAGGGTTGCCGTATATCGGCGTTTAATGTGTTTACTTGCTTATAAAATCAACTCTATTTTTTTTGTTTTTAATATTTATAATTCACATACAAATTAAAAACGCGCATTATTTGCGCGTTTCGAGGTTTTTGTGCGGGTTCGGTTCGGACACCATAGTTTTGTAATTGACGTATATCACTTGCCCCGGGTGTCCGTCGGGTTTGCGTTTGACGTTGCGGCGTTCGGTGTAGTCCACTTCGCAAGAGGCTTGCTTGGTGCTTGCCGTTATTTCGCCTGCGATTTTCAGCACTTTGTTGGGGACTTGTCGTCCTTCCGTAACGATTATCGTATGCGAGCCGTGTTCGTTTTTAAGGTGCAGCCAAATATCGTTTGACGAGGCGATTTTGAACGTCAATTCGTCGTTTTGGATATTGTTTTTGCCTCTGTAAATATAGAATCCGTCCACAAAATAAACGTAGGGCGGTTCGGCTTTTTCTTTGCGGATTTTGTTCTTTGCGGACTTCTTTTTCGTGCCGCCGAGCATAGTCAACTCTTGTTCGATTGCGACCGTATCGCTTTCGTAGGGTAGATTTGCGATTTCGTCCTCTATCGACTTGACGTATTCGAGCAAATTTTTGTCCTTTTCGAGTTTTTGGCTCACAAATTCTTTGGTGCGTTTGAGTTTGTTGTATTTTGCGTAGTATGCAGTCGAGTTTTTGGACGGCGAAAGGCGCAAATCGAGTGGGATTTCCACTTGCGAGTTGTCGTAATAGTTGGTGCAAACGAGTTTTTCGTCGCCTTTTTTAATCAGATAGATGTAGTTTACGATAAGTTCGCCCCAAAGTCTGAACTTGTCCATATCCTCACATTCGGCGAGTTTTTGAAGGTCTATCGCAATGTTTTTCTCGACTTTTTGGCGCAAGTGTTTTGCAATTGTGGCAAGCGATTTGAGTCTTGCCTTGTTGCGAATATCCTTGTCGCAATCGGTGAAAAGGGAATCGTACGCCTCGCTCATACTCTCGAAGCGCACGACGTTGGATTCCGTCGAATCGGCAAGCGAGCGATAGAGAATAGGATAAACTTCCTTGTTGTTTATAATACAAGGTTGAATTTGAATTTTCGGCTCGTTTGAGTACACGCTCGCAAAATCCTTGACGGCTTTGCAAAGGCGTTCTTTTTCGTTTGCGGACAGTTTTTCGACGTTTGAATTTACGTTTGCCCGAAGCAACAATTCTTCAATCGTCGCGCCCGAAAATCCCGATATATTGTCTTGTATGAATCTGTGCAAATCGCCGCCGTTGAAATCGTCAAAAATCGAAAAACAATCGGTTAGATAACTGATTTTCTTTTGTTCGACGGGCGAATACGGCACGCCGCGAAGCACGACGTGATTGCGCTCGACGTCGAGGGGAAGATGTTTCACCGCGTCGAGAATGACAAGGTTTTCGTCGGTGAAAACGATGTTCGAGTATCTGTTCATAATCTCGACGAAAAGATAAAAAGTCGCCTCGTCGCGCATTTCGGTTTTAGCGTCGAAACGAACGCGTATTATGCGGTCGTAATCGTATATCGAAACGTCGCCTATCGTTGCCGAAAGCAAGTATTTGCGAAGAAGCATACAAAGGTTCGGCGCGACTTGCGGACTCGTTTTTTTGCTTTTGGTTAGGTGAATACGGGGCGCGCCGGCGTTGCAGGACACGACAAGGCATTGATTTTTGCCTTTTGCGCGCACGAAAAAGCGCAACTCGTCCGCTTCGGGTTGCTGAATTTTGTCTATTCTTGCGCCGACAAGTTCCTCTTTGAGTTCCTTTGCGAGCGCACTCAATGCGAAAAGGTCGCTTCCCATACGGTCAGTATAGTATTTTTTGCCGCTAAAATCAATAAATTACGTCTTTTTAGGTCTTTCTTTTTTCTTGTGACATCGAAAGATAAGGCGCGCAAGCGGCGAGAGAATAAAAACTCGCAATCCTATGCGACAAAATTAATTGATTTTTAATAATATCTATGTTATAATCATTATCACTTGTTAAGAAAACATATATCCGCTAGGCAATGACTTTGCTCGTGCGGACTTGGAGGACAAATGAACTACACAGCAGAAAAGTTGGAAAAGAGCCAAGTTAAGTTCAACTACACGGTTGACAAGGACGCTTTCAACGCAGCAATCAAGCAAGCCTACGAAAAAACCAAGCATAAATATGCGGTTCCCGGTTTCAGAAAAGGTCACGCACCCCAAAAGGTTATCGAGGGTATGTATGGTCAAGGCGTATTCTTCAGCGACGCCGTAAACGAACTCATCGATTCTTCTTTGTCGGAACTCGAAAAGAGTGCGGATTACGATTTCGTAGCGGTTGACAGCGTTTGCGACGTTGATATGACCGAAGACGGCGGCGTAAAATATTCCATCGTTATGGTTGTCAAACCCGAAGTTACACTCGGACAATATAAAGGTCTTTCCGTTGCAAAGAAAGCGGTCAAAGTCACCGCAAAAGAAGTTGACGAAAAGATTGCTCAAGAGCAAGAAAAACAAGCGCGTCTTATCGACGTCGACACCGCAGCCGAAAACGGCAACACCGTCACGATTGACTTCGTGGGCAGCGTAAACGGGGAAAAATTCGAGGGCGGCAGCGCGGAAAACTATGATCTCGAACTCGGAAGCAATACCTTTATTCCCGGTTTTGAAGAACAACTCGTCGGCGTAAAAGCAGGCGAAGTGAGGAACGTCAACGTCACTTTCCCCGAAAACTACCAAGCGGAACAACTCGCGGGCAAAGAAGCGGTGTTCGAGTGCACGGTTAAAGCGGTCAAAGTCAAAGAACTTCCCGCAATCGACGACGAATTCGTGAAAGAAGTTTCCGAATTCAACACTCTTGCAGAGTACAAAGCGGACATCAAGGCAAACCTCACAAAAGAAGCCGAAGAAAAGGCAGAGCGTGATCTCGAAGACGAAATCGTAGAGAAGATCGTCGACGCGTCCACCGTCGAAATTCCGCAAGCAATGATCGATCACGAAGCGGAAGATATGGTTCACGAATTTGAATATCGTCTTATGTATCAAGGCTTGAAACTCGACGATTATCTCAAATATCTCAATATGACCAGAGAGCAACTCGAAGATCAATACAAAGATCAAGCGCAAAAGACAGTTAAAGTACGTCTCGTTATGGAAGCGCTCATCAAAGCGGAAGATCTCAAGATCGAAGACAAGGACATCGACGAAAAGCTCGAGAAATTCGCAAGCGATTCTTCTCAAACCGTCGAGGAATTCAAGAAGACTTTGCACAAAGAGCAAATCGATTATATCGTCAACTCTATTATGAACGAAAAATTGCTCGCATTCCTCGTAAAAGAGAACGTTGCGGCAAAGAAATCCACCAAGAAAGCCGAAGGCGAAGCGGAAGTCAAAGCCGATGACGCAAAAGTCGAAGAAAAGAAGCCTGCTGCCAAAAAAACAACCAAAAAGACAGCAAAATCCGCAACCGACGCAGAATAATCGATTGAAATTTTGTGTAGAATAAGAGTGCCGTTGCACTTGAAAACAACGTTTTAGGCTTTCCGCTTGCTTATCGCAGGCGGAAAGCGCATAAAATCGGCTTTTGCAATATCGAAAACTCGGAAATTTGCAAAAGCGCAAATCCGTCGCGAAAATCGGCTCTGAAAAATCCGTATATCGCGGCGAACGGAGGATATAATGAACATCAGAAATCAACTTATACCCATGGTTGTCGAGCAAACCGGCAGAGGCGAACGCTCATACGATATTTACTCTCGCTTGCTCGAAGACAGAATCATCTTCCTCACAGGTGAAATCGACGATAGCGTTGCCGACCTCGTCGTCGCGCAACTCATATATCTCGAAGGCAAGGATTCCACGAAGGACATCAGCCTTTATATCAACAGCCCCGGCGGCTCGGTTTCCGCAGGTTTTGCAATCTACGACACGATGAACTACATCAAGTGCGACGTATCCACGATTTGTATCGGTATGGCGGCTTCGATGGGCGCGTTCTTGCTTTCGTCGGGCGCAAAAGGCAAGAGATTCTCTTTGCCTAACGCAAAAATTATGATTCACCAACCGCTCGGCGGTGCGCAAGGTCAAGCGAGCGATATTGCGATTCAGGCAAACGAAATCCTCAAAACCAAAAAGCGTATCAACGATATTCTTGCTCAAAACACGTCGCAACCTCTTTCTAAAATCGAGGTTGACACCGACCGAGACTTCTATATGAACGCCGAAGAAGCGGAAAAATACGGTCTTGTCGACAAAATCTTTTATTCTAGAAAGTAAAGAGCAAAAATAACGATACGAGAATACGCCTCGTTTGCGCCGCGGACGAAGCGGGCAGAAATCTGCCAAACAAGGAGTATAATCAAGTATATGGAAAACTATCATAAAGAACAACATTGCAGTTTTTGCGGCAGGGGCGCAAGCGAGGTTGAAAAAATCATCAGCGGCCCGAACGGCATAAATATCTGCAACGAATGTATCGACGAGTGCGTCTACTTGCTCGGAAAAGACGAAAAAACCGCAAACGACGGTATGAGTCTTTATACGCCCAAAGAGATAAAAGAGAAACTCGACGAATACATTATCGGTCAGGACAGCGCAAAACGCGTATTGTCCGTTGCCGTGTACAATCACTACAAGCGTATAAATCAAATGCGCTCCAAGTCCAACGACGACGTCGTAATCGAAAAGAGCAACGTGCTTTTGCTCGGTCCTACGGGTTCGGGTAAAACCTTGCTTGCAAAAACGCTTGCGCAAATTCTCAACGTGCCTTTTGCGGTTGCGGACGCAACGACGCTCACCGAAGCGGGTTACGTAGGCGAGGACGTCGAAAATATCCTTTTGAAACTCATTCAATCGGCAAACGGCGATTTGAAGCGCGCCGAAATCGGCATCGTGTACATCGACGAAATCGACAAAATCGCAAAGAAAGGCGAAAACGTGTCCATTACGCGCGACGTAAGCGGTGAAGGCGTGCAACAAGCGTTGCTCAAAATAATCGAAGGTACGGTTGCAAACGTTCCGCCTCAAGGCGGAAGAAAGCACCCCAATCAAGAGTGCTATCAACTCGATACGACGAATATCTTGTTCCTTTGCGGCGGCGCATTCGTGGATTTGGACAAGATTATCGACCAAAGAAAGGACAATTCAAAACTCGGTTTCGGCTCTGCCGTAAAAGGCACCGTCGATTATCGTTACGACGAACTTATCAAAGCGTTGCAACCCGCCGACCTCATCAAATACGGTCTTATCCCCGAATTTGTCGGTCGTGTGCCTATCGTAGTTGGTTTGAACGCGCTTGACGAGAACGCGCTCGTGAAAATCCTTTCCGAGCCGAAGAACGCACTCGTAAAGCAATACAAATATCAATTTGCCCTCGACGGCGTTACGCTCGAATTCGAGGACGACGCGTTGAGAGCGGTTGCGGCAAAGGCAATTCAACTCAACACCGGCGCAAGAGGATTGAGAGCAATTCTCGAAGACGTGTTGCTCGAACTTATGTTTGAGATTCCGTCCGAGAAAGACATCGAGAAAGTTATCGTCACAAAGGCTTCCATCGACAAGACGGAAAAGCCTATCGTGGTGAGAAAACAAATCGAAGAAAAAACAACAGATTGTATCGCATAACAAACGAAAATAGCGCATCTAATGCGCTATTTTTATAGTTTTTGCGTCGAAAACGACGTCAAAAACGGCAGAGAATAACAGGTGCAAAAGATGATAAAACAAGCAAAATTCGTAACGTCCGTCGCAGACGCGAGCAAGTTGCCCGACTACGGCGTGCCCGAAATCGCGATTGCGGGCAAATCCAACGTCGGCAAGTCCTCGTTTATCAATTTTATGGTGAACCAAAACAAACTTGCCAAGACCTCGCAAGAACCCGGCAGAACTCGTTTGCTCAACTATTTCGAGATAAACAACGGCGAGTATTATTTCGTTGACCTTCCCGGATACGGCTATGCGAAAGTAAACAAGCAAGAAAAGCAAAAGTGGGGCGGACTTATCGAAAACTATTTGCGCACGAGCAATCGCCTCATAAACGTGTTCGTGCTTGTCGATATGCGCCACGAACCAACCGACGACGATAAAATGCTTATCAACTATTTGTACTCATACAATATTCCTTTTACGATTATAGCAACGAAAGCGGACAAACTCTCAAGAGCGCAACAACAAAAGTGTTTGAGCGTCATTGCAACTGCTCTTTGCGTCGGGACGAAAGATATTCTCGTCACGTCGGCGTCTGCAAAAACGGGTAAGGAAAACGTACTAACTAGAATAGAAACGTTGCTTGCCAATGCCAAGCAAATTAATAATTAATAATTGAGGGCGGGGTTTTGACCCCGCACCCCAAAAGAAAATAACGCTTGCAAACAAAGTTTTGCAAGCGTTACTTTTTATAATATATCAACATATTTTTTTAATTTTTACTCTAAAAATCGATAAATTTTAGAATACTTTGGTCAAAAATACGTCTGTTTAGTTATATTTCACACACTTCTATGAGTTTGTTGTCAACAAGGTCGCAAGACGTTAAGATATAGGTTATGCCGTGCTTTTTGAGTGTCGGCGTTACCCTTGCACTCTTGCCGTGCAAGTGTCCGTACAGCACGACGTTCACGCCGTATTTTTCAAGAAGCGCGGTAACTTCGGTGTCTTGATAAGTTGCTTCAAACGGCGGATAGTGAAGCATCGCGATGAGAACGTCGCCTTCTTTTTGCATAGTTTTTGCGTAGGACAAAGAAAGTTCGAGGCGTATCAATTCTCTTTTGTAAATTTTCAAATCCTCTTCTGCCGTGTCCTTTTGCGGAATATTCCAACCGCGAGAGCCGGCGATGACAACCGCTTTTTGCGGATTGCTTTCCGATTCCACTCTATACGCGTTGTTTTGAATGAAGTTGAAAGTGGGGAATGTCGCGCGCATTTTGCCGAGCGAGCCCCAGTAATAGTCGTGATTGCCCTTTACGACGTACTTTTTGCCTTTGAGTTTCGCAATTTCGTCGTAGTCGGGTTTTGCTTGTTCGATTGTCAATCCCCACGACATATCGCCACCAAGCAAAACGAGGTCGCCGTCGGCAACCTTTCGCTCCCAATCCTCGCTGATTTTTGCGAAGTGGTTTTGCCAGCCGTCGCCGAAAATATCCATAGGTTTTTCGACGGCAGAGGATAGATGTAAATCGCTTATTGCAAAAACTTTCATATGGATAATATATCATATAAATTATTATTTATCAATTATTGACGTGAAATCGAAAAAATACGAATGAAAAAATGCGGAACAGCAAAAAGCGTGATATGCCGTAGAATTGGGATAATGAGAGAGCGTGTGCAAATTGTGAAAACTCGATAAATCGGAAAACGGCAGAATGAAAATAAGCGGCTGAATTTTGACGAGTGACAAATCATAAAAAATCATAGAAGAAATGAAACGTTTTTGATAATCAAACTACGGATTTTGTAAAAGGCGCGGAATTTTTCCGCGCCTTTTAAGTCAATTCGATTATATCGAATTGTATGTTCAATCACCCTTATTCGTCAAGACGGGAATAAGGGCAAATCGAACACGCCTTGACAAGCGTCTTGGCTGAATTCCGTGCAGGGCGGAATCTTACAGTAGCCGTATGACGGTACGAGAAGATTGACGGGTGCTTGCACGCTGAGAATGACAGTAACGCAACAAGTTATCGAGAACGTGTAGTCGCTCACGTAAGTACCTCTCGGCGAAGCCATATTGACGGTTGCCGCGATGACGGGCGAAATTACGCTGCCCGACGGCACGCACATAACCACGTCTTGGGCGATACTCACGGTGCTCGTGCCCGTGCCTGCAACGCCGTTTGCATCGGTGTAGGCGATTTGAACGGGTATCGAAATCGTTGCGGTTACTCTTGAAAGTCCCGCTCTGTCGGCAATCGGGGTTATCGTGAGGGCGGTAATCGTGCCGACCGACGAGGTTGACGAGCCGCTGACGAAGGTGAGCGGAAGCGTGGGGTTTGCAGGCGAAATGTTCGTGAGAGTCACCGTTGAATCTATGCTTGTCTGCATCATACAGGCGTCGAAGATTTTGGTGGTCTGGATGCAAACTTTTTCACACAAGCCGTTCATCGGATTGCCGTTGATGTTCCCGGGACATCTGTCTATTGTAGAGTTGTTGTTGCAAAAAGACATCTTTTTACCTCCTTTTATATTTGCCACAATATATGCGAGATGAGATTTTTTGTTGCGAGCGGAAAATTTTTCTGATCGAAAAGCGGTATAAAGTGGCAAAAATCAACGAATGTGTAACGGAAAAATAGGGGATAACAGACGTCGAATCGAGCGAAAATTTATAAAAATCTTGCGCGTTTTTATGGCAAAATCCACTGAAAAGACGGCTTTTGCGAAAGCGATTATACGGTGAAAATTGCGTTTTGCATATAGTTTACTTGTGAACATAATCAAAATTGCATAAAGTCTAAAATCTATACTAAATACTTGAAAAAATTTTGGGTCAAAATTGGAAAATTTCCGTTGACAAGTCGTTTATATTGTTATACAATAACAAGCGTGAAGGGTGAAGTGCCCTCAAAAAGGAAAAGCAAATGCCGAAATTTATGCTTGGAAACGCTCGTCATCAACTCGACGAGAGAAATAGGTTCAGGATTCCCGTCAAGTTCCGCGAAGGGCTTGGCTCGAACCCGTATTACCTTCCGGGCAAGAACGGTTGCTTGTACATCGTCCCCGAAGAAAGGTTCGAGGAAATGTTTGCACCTTTCATCAACCAAAATCCGTACACGTCGGACACGGACGAATTTACATCGACGGTGTTCTCGTTCAGCGGACCTCTCGAAGAAGACGCACAGGGCAGAGTTTCTCTCGACAAAAACATAAAAGAGAAATTCGGCATCGACAAGGAAATGGTTTTCGTCGGAAAGGCAACTTACCTCGAAGTTTGGCCTGCAGAGGCTTGGGACGCGAGATACGGCGTGCTCGATCCGAGCAAGATCGACAAGATGATTCAAGACCTCAAAAAGTACGGGGTGTAAAAATGGAATTTGCACACGTACCCGTGATGTTGAACGAATGTCTCGACGGACTGAAAATCAAGAGCGACGGAATCTACGTCGACGGCACGGTCGGCGGCGCGGGACACTCGATTGAAATCGTCAAGAGGCTCGGCGAGGGCGGAAGGCTCGTTGCTGTGGACCGCGACAGCGACGCACTGAAAGCCGCTTCCGAAAGACTCGCACCGTACAAAGACAAAGTTACGTTCGTACACGACGACTACAAAAACCTCATATCCGAACTCGATTCGCTCGGGATAGGCGAGGTTGACGGAATCCTGCTCGACCTCGGCGTAAGCAGTTATCAACTGGACAATGCCGAAAGAGGATTCAGTTATATGAAAGACGCACCGCTCGATATGCGTATGGACAGAGAGCAACCGCTCACCGCCTACGACATCGTGAACGGATACGACGAAAGAGAAATCGCAAACATCCTTTTCGATTACGGCGAAGAAAAACTTGCAAGAGTGATTGCAAAAAACATAGTCGCAAGAAGAAAGGAAAAACCGATTGAAACCACGCTCGAACTTGCAAAGATAGTCGAAGACAGTTACCCCGCAAAGACGAGATGGAAATTCGGACACCCGGCAAAGCGCACGTTTCAAGCGATACGCATTGCGGTGAACGGCGAACTCAACGCTTTGGACGAAGCAATCATGCAAATGGCGCGACGTCTGAAAAAGGGCGGTAGAATGGCGGTTATCACCTTTCATTCGCTCGAAGACAGAATCGTCAAATCGGCGTTTCGAGAACTCAATCTCTCTTGCACTTGTCCGCCCGACTTTCCCGTGTGTGTATGCGGAAAGGTAAAGGAAGTCGAGTTGGTCAACAAAAAACCGATCGTCGCAAGCGAAGAAGAGATGAAAAACAATTCGCGCTCGCAAAGTGCGAAACTCAGAATCGTCGAGCGAGTGTAGACGATAAAGCGGCAAAAGCGACAACGAAAAACAAACAAAAACAAAGATAAAAAACTATAAAATTAAAGAGAAGGGAAATCGATATTCTATCAGGGTTAAAAAAAAGAAAATCGATAATCTAAAAGGGGTAGATATGGCAATCACATTAGACGAATTGTTGGGCAGAAACACAAGAGAAGTCGCAAGCGGCAGCGTTGAGAGTTTTCCCTCTTACGAAGACTTCAAGACTTCGCGCGCAAATCAATATACGCAAGCGCAACCCGTTCAAAACTCGCGTTACAATTTCGATATGGCACCTGCAAGGGAAGTCCGTTCGACCGAGAGTGTGAGAAACTACGAAGCGTCGCGTCCTTACGTCGCGCCGCAAGCCGTCGAATACCAACAAAGAGAATATCCCTTCTACGATTCTTTGCAACAAAGAGCGCAATACGCGCCCGTTCAATATCAAGAGCAAGCACCCGTTCAAACTTACGACCAAGTGCAATACGCCGAGCCGCAAGTTCGTCAATCCGCACCCGCACACCAAGGTTTCTACGAGTTCACGGCTCAGGACACCGAGAGAGCGAGCGATCATGAACTTTACGCAAGACTTGCTCACACCGATATGAGCAACACGCCCGTATTCGAGGATAACGCTCAACAAGCGGCAGGGCGCATGGGACTTTTTGCTCGTAAGGCTCAAAAAACGCAAAACGTCAGCGAACAAAAACAACGCGCTCGTCTCAACACGAAAGGCAAAATCATACTCGGCGTATATCTTGCCGTAATCGCGCTCGTTGCGTCGCTCATCATCGTAAACGCAACCAAAATCAATCAAGGCAAGGCGGTTACGCCAACTTCGCAAATAAAAGCGAGCCAAGAAGCGAATAATACGGAATCTTTTGCAATAGATTCTCAATATGAAGTTCGCGTATAAATCAAAAAAGCATACAAAACCCAATCTTCTTTATAATCCAACAAAAAGGCTGTCGGCAATTCTATTGCTGATGGTCTTTTTGTTTGTGGGAATATTCGCCAAAATGTTTGCGGTGATAGTTGTCGAGGGCGAATCCTTGCAAGTTAAAGCGGTGGATCAATGGCTTCGCGACGTGCCTACCGACGCGCCGAGAGGGCAGATTCTCGACAAAAACGGAAAGGTGCTTGCTTCGACTTCCACGAGATACAATCTGTACGTTCGCCCGAGCAGCACGCCCGACAAAGAAGCGGTTGCAACCTTATTGTGCGACGTTTTCGGCTATCCTTACGACAGCACTCTCGAAAAGATTTCAAAGCGCACGAGCGAAGTTGCCGTAGCAACGAAAGCGACCAAAGAGCAACTCAACAGAATATACGAGTCGGGACTCAAAGGAATCTACTATTCAGAGGACAACTATCGCTATTATCCCTACGGCGATTTTATGACGCAAGTGCTGGGATTTTGTTCGAGCGACGGATTCGGACAGACGGGACTGGAAGCCTACTACGACAAATATCTGACAGGTGTAAACGGCAAGATTTTGACGGAAACCGACCTCGTGGGGCGGTCGCTCGACAAGGAATCGGGATATTATTTGCCCGCGGTTGCGGGACTCGACGTGAAAACCACGCTCGACGCAGGCATACAGAGCATAGTCGAAGGCGCGGTGCGCAACGCGGTTGCTAAATTCAATCCCAAAGGGGTTGCCTGCATAGTTATGGACTATTCAAACGGCGGAATTGCCGCGCTTTGCGAATATCCGTCTTTCGACTTAAACAACGTGCCGCGCGACGATTTGACGTTGCTGTTTGAAAGTTCAAAGAGCCGCATAATTTCAACGGTATACGAACCGGGGTCTACGTTCAAAATTCTGACGTCTGCCGCCGCACTCGATTCGGGCAAAGTACACACGAGCGACAGATTCTATTGCGCGGGGTCGAAAGTGGTGGACGGCAAGAAAATCCGATGTTGGAAAGCGAAAGGTCACGGCTCAATCGATTTCGGACAAGGGGTCGAGGGCAGTTGCAACTGCGTGTTTATGGAATGTGCTTTGCGAATGGGGACGAACTCGTTTTACGACTATTTGTCCGCGTTCGGTCTTACTCGAAAAACGGGCGTGGATATGACGGGTGAAACGAGCGGAATATTCATTGACCGCAATCTCGTCAAAAACGTAGACCTTGCTCGTATAGGCTTCGGACAAGCGGTCGCGGTTACGCCGATAGGGCTTTTGGCTTCGACTTCGAGCGTGATAAACGGCGGAATCAAGGTTACGCCGCACGTTATGAGCGAGGTGAAATCAAATTCGCAAACGATTGCGAGTTACTCGCTTTTTAGCGGCGATAGGGTTATATCCGAATCCGCATCGAACACTATGCGCGAACTTTTGCAACGCGTCGTCACGACGGGAAGCGGTAAGGGCGCGTACGTTCCCGGGTATAAGATACTCGGCAAAACGGGTACGGCGCAAAAGTACGAAAACGGTCAGATTGCAAGAGGAAAGTATATATCGTCCTTTCTCGGATTTTCGGTGAGCGAGGGAGCGAATTACGGCGTGCTTTTTATAGTTGACGAGCCGCAAGGGTATATCTATTACGGTTCGCTCGTTGCCGCGCCAATGGTGGGCGACATATTCGAGAGCGTGTTCGCCTACCTCGGAATCGAGCCGCAGTATACGGGCGAGGAAAAAGAGGTTATCGGCGAGGAATTTATCCTTCCGTCCTTTGCGGGTATGAGCGTAAACGAAGCGAAAAATCAACTTCGCAAACTCGGATTGTACTGCGAAACGGACGGCGAGGGCAACGTCGTTACGGGGCAATATCCGCTCGCGGGGGTGAAAGTGGACAAGCGAAACGCCGTGCTGTTGCTGACCGAATAAAGCGAAAAGATTTTCCGTTTTTGTCTAAGATTGCGGTTGGGTTGATAATGTTTTCTACACTCATTATTATGAGTGTATCAACCCTTGGAGGACGCAACTTATGAAACTTGAAAACTTGCTTTACGGCGTAGAGATTCAAAAGACGAACGCGGATTTGAGCGCGGAAATAAAAGAGATAAAAATCGATTCGAGAAAGGTTGAGGACGGCGATTTGTTCGTATGTCTCGAGGGCGTGAACGACGACGGCAACAACCATCTTTGCGAAATAGATTGCGATTTTATCGCGCTCACTCAAAAAGAACCCGAAAGCGGAAAATACGTTCTCGTAACCGACGCGCGCAAAGCGTACGCGCAAGTTTGTCAGAACCGTTTTTTGCGCCCGATGGAAGGTATGAAATTCATTGCGGTCGTGGGTACGAACGGCAAAACCTCGACGGCGCATTATATAGATTCCGTTCTGACGTTCGCGGGCGTAAAAACGGGACTTATCGGCACGGAAGGTCACTATATTCTCGGCGAAAAGGTGGGACAGAGCCTCACAACGCCCGACCCGTACGAACTCAACGAACTGTTTTTCAAAATGCGCACGAGGGGCATCGAAGTTGTGATTGCCGAAGTCAGCGCGCACGCCATATATCTCGAAAAACTCGGCGATTTGAAAGCGGACGTTGCGATTTTGACGAACGTATCGCAAGACCATCTCGACTATTTCAAAGATTTTTCCAACTATCAAAGCGTAAAAATGTCCTATTTCGAAAACGGCAACGCAAAGACGGCGATAGTAAACGTAGACGACGAAAGCGGTCGCATACTTTTGTCGAGGTTGGAAGGAAGAAAGGATATAAAAACCCTAAGTTACGGCTTGTACAATCCCGCCGATTGTTTTGCGGTGAACGTCGTCGAGGACATAGATGGCGTGAAGTTCGTCGCAAATCTCAACGACGAGATAATCGACGTCAAATCCTCGCTTTTCGGCGAGTTTAACGTATACAATCTTTTGGGCGCGATGAGCGTTGCCTACGAACTCGGCATAGACGGCGAAACCATAATGCACGCGGTGAGGAAAATCAAGGCGGTAAAGGGCAGGTTTTCCGTTTTACACACCGAAAAAGGCACGATAATAGTCGATTTTGCACATACTCCCGAGGGGTTGAAGAATCTTTTGTCAACGGCGAGAACGATTACCAAATCGAGGCTTATAACCTTGTTCGGTTGCGGCGGCGAGCGCGACAAAACAAAGCGCGCGGCAATGGGTAAAATCGCCTCGAAATACAGCGATTATATAATTTTGACGAGCGACAATCCCCGAAGCGAGGACGCTTTCGACATAATCAAGCAAATCGAGTGGGGCGTGACGATAAAGGACGTAAAGTGTATCGTCGACAGACCCGAAGCGGTCAGATTCGCACTTTCGGAAATGGAAGAAGGCGACACCCTCGTGCTTGCGGGCAAGGGCAACGAAAACTATCTCGAAATTAAGGGTAAAAAGATTCCGTACAGCGATTTCGATATGATTGCGAGGTACGCAAGGTGAGCGCGCTCGTAAAGATTTTGTTGTATTTTATATCGTCGGTCGCGCTCTCGCTTATGGTTGCGCCGCTCGTCATAAAACTGATGAGCAAACTGAAAGCAAAGCAAACCGTTCTCGGCTACGTCAAACAGCACGAGTACAAGAGCGGAACGCCCACTATGGGCGGATTTATATTTTTGCTTCCGACGCTCGTGTTTTCCCTCGTGGAATTTCAGCGATTCTCGCTCGTGGCGATAGCGGTCACGTTCGGTTTTTGCGTGTTGGGATTTCTCGACGATTTCATAAAAATCCGCTACGCCCGCAATCTCGGCTTAAAGCCCTATCAGAAGATAATCGGGCAACTCGGACTCAGTTTTGCAGCGGGTTGGTTCGTGTACGCGTCAAAGGACATCGGCGCGGCAATAAATTTGCCGTTTACGACCTGTACGCTGAATATGAGTTGGGGGATAATTCCTTTCGTCGTGCTTGCCTACGTCGCAACGACTAATTGCGTGAATCTCACCGACGGACTGGACGGACTTGCGGGCTATTCGTCGGTGGCGTACTTTTTGTGGTTTGCTATGCTCTTGTACTTCGTTTACGACGACGCGATAAAGAGCGGCGACGGCGATTACGCAAAAGAAATTCTGTCACTTTGCGTTTTCTGCGTGTCTATTTTGGGCGGATTGCTCGGATATTTGGTGTTCAACGGATTCCCCGCAAAGATAATGATGGGCGACACGGGTTCGCTTGCTTTGGGCGCGGCGTGCGCAACGGTCGCGATTTTTTCAAAAAATCCGCTTTTAATCGTCACATCGGGCATAATGTACGTCGTATCGGGCATATCAGTTATATTGCAGGTGCTTTACTACAAACTCACGAAGAAACGCATTTTTCTTATGGCGCCGTTTCATCACCATTTAGAGATGAAAGGCTACCATGAGTCTAAAATCGTGACGATATATTTTGTGGCGAGTATGGTAGGGGGCGCGCTGACGCTGATATTTGCGAGGGCAATATGAAACTTGTCGGCAGAAACGTCGTTGTATACGGCGCGGGAGCGAGCGGTATTTCCGCATACGAATTGTTGATAGAAAAGGGCGCGAGGGCGATAGTTTACGACGACGATCCGACGCGCGAGCGAGCGACGAGCAGCATAAGCGTATTCAAGGACGCCGATTTAATCGTGTTGAGCCCGGGGGTAAATCCCGACAAAGATTTCCTTTTGGACGCGAGGCTTGAAAACAAAACCGTCACGAGCGAGTTGAATCTCGCTTCGAGCGTGTGCGTTGCCGAGCAAATCGCAATCACGGGAACGAACGGCAAAACCACTACTACGCTGCTTATCGACCACATTCTCAAAAGAGCGGGAATACACTCGCACGCCGTAGGCAATATAGGCGTGCCGTTTTCCTCGATTGCCGACAAACTCGACGCAACCGAAACGGCTGTTATCGAAGCGAGCAGTTACCAACTCGAAAACAGCGCGGGATTTTCGCCGGATATTGCGGTGTTGCTCAACATAAAACCCGACCATTTGACCCGCCACGCGACGATGAAAAACTACGTCAACGCAAAGGCAAATATTTTCCGCGCGCAGAGCGAGAGCGACTATCTCGTGTTCAACGCCGACGACGAAGAAGTTGCAAACGTCGTTTGCGAGGCGGTATCTCGAAAAGTGCCGTTTTCGATTGAGCATACCGAGCCGAGCGGCGCGTACATTTCGTCGGGATTCGTATGCTTCAGAGGCAATCCCGTCATACCCGTCGAGGAAATCGACTTCAAGGGCGACGAACTTCAAAACGTACTCGCGGCGGTTGCGGTGTGTATGATAAAGGGCGTGTCGGCTTTCTGCACGGCTTCCGCGCTTGCCGACTTCAAACGTCCGCATTATCGCAGACAACTCATAGCGATTGCCGAGGGCGTGTACGTCTACAACGACAGCAAGTCCACCAACGTGTCCGCGTGCTTGTGCGCGTGTTCGAGCGTGGGCGATTGCGTGCTTATGCTCGGCGGACAAAAGGGCGGCGAGGACTTTGTAAACTTGTTTTCCCACTTGCCGAGCAACGTCAAAGCGGTCACGGCGCAAGGCGAAAACGCAGACGTCATATACGAGGCGGCAAAAACTTGCGGCTTTGCCGACGTGCGAGTTTGCGACAGCCTTGAAAGCGCAATATCCGAAGCGTTCGAGGCGGCAAAAGAACTCAAATGCGAAAGCATACTTTTCTCGCCCGCAAGCAAGAGTTTCGATTTGTACGAAAACTTCGAAGAACGAGCGGAAAAATTCGATTCGCAGATAGCGAATTATCTCTCGAAAAGATGAATCGCGCAAACGCTTTCGACACGCACTCGCAAGTCGCGAGCGCAAGCGAGCGCGCATACCCGAGTGTGAGCGAACATACGAGCGTTCATACAAGCGCAATCACGTATGCGAGCGATACTGCACGTGCGGGCAATCACGCAAACGCAAGTTCGGGCGAGCGCACGCGCAATTCACGTGCGCATAGCGCAGATACCCGTAGCGCACGCGCCGAAAGTGCGCACGCAGAGCGAGCATATGCGGACGAGCGGGCGCGCGCTTTGCGCACGCCTCGCACACACTCTCGCGCAAGAGAGAAGCGCGCATACGGCAGACTCGGCAAGGCGGAACGTGTGCCGTCGCTTTCCTTTGTCGGAAACGGCAGAGGGGATTACGTTCTTTCGATAGTTGCGATATTGCTCAGTCTTTTGGGGCTTTTGTTCATATATTCCGCTTCTTGCTACTCGGCAAAAGTGCAGACGGGCGACGCTTTTCATTATGTCAAAACGCAAGCGGTCGCATTGATTATCGGCGTATTTTCGAGCGTGCTTTTGTCGAACGTCAAATCCTCGACTCTCAAAAAGGTTTCGCCGCTTTTGTATCTCGTCGGACTCGCGCTTCTCGGTATGGTTTTTCTTCCCGTGTTGGGCGTTGAAAGTTACGGCGCGAAAAGATGGCTCGATCTCGGATTTTTCACCATACAACCAAGCGAATACGCCAAGTTTTTTATGGTTATGGCGATTGCACGATTCGCAAGCGAAGCGGATATGAAAAAGTTTGTCAACGTGCTGTTCGTCTTGTTTTCGGGCGGCGCGGTGTGCGTGCTTATTATGCTCGAACCCAATATGTCCATAACTATGTGTGTGGTGGCGGTGGTGTTCGCAATGCTGTTCGCAAGCGGCGCGAGGATAAAACATCTTGCGCTTTTAATCGTGCCCGTCGTACTCGGCGCGGTCGCTCTGATACTCGTCGAACCCTATCGTATGCAACGGCTTTTGGCGTTTCTCGACCCGTGGCAATCGCCGCTCGAGGAAGGCTATCAACTCATTCAATCCTACTATGCGCTCGGAAGCGGCGGACTTTTCGGCGTAGGACTGTTTCAATCGAGGCAAAAGTATCTGTTTTTGCCTTTTGCGGAAAGCGATTTCATCTTGTCGATAGTTGGCGAGGAAACGGGCATATTCGGCATAGCGGCGATTATGATTTTGTTTTTCGTATTCGCAAAGCGAGGGCTGAAAATCGCAAGAGAGGCGTCTAACAGATATTCGTGCTATCTCGCGCTCGGCATAACTGCGGTTACGAGCATACAGGCAATGCTCAATATGGCGGTGGTATGCGGCGCGATACCGCCGACGGGACTTCCGTTGCCGTTTATGAGCGCGGGGGGAAGTTCGCTCGTAGCGTACTTGTGCGCGGTGGGCGTATTGCAGAGTATCGCAAGAAATTCCGCACCGTATCTTCAACCGACTTCGTTTGCGAAACCATAACACGACCAACGGTCGAAATGCGAGGAATTATGTCAAATCAACACTTAAAAATTATCGGCGGCAATCAACTTTTCGGCGCGTACGAGGTGCATGCGGCAAAGAATGCGGTTTTGCCAATACTTGCTGCGGGACTTTTGACCAAAGAGGACTTAATCGTCGAAAACTGTCCCTACATAACCGACGTAGAAGCAATGTCGAAAATGCTTGCCGCTTTGGGCGCGGACGTCGCGCGCGACGGCAGGAGCATAATCGTGCGAGGGCAAGCGCGCACGTCGCGCGTGAACGACGAACTTTGCAAGGATATGCGCTCGTCTATGTTTATGCTCGGCGCACTTTTGGCAACGGTGGGCGAGGTGGAAACTTCGCTTCCCGGCGGTTGCGACATAGGAAGCCGACCCCTCGACATTCACCTTGACGGACTTGAAAAAATGGGGGCGGAAATAACCGTTGACCAAAGCGGCATAAAATGCAGGGCGGCAAAACTCATCGGCGCGAAAATTCTTATGAAATATCCGTCCGTCGGCGCAACCGAAAATTTGCTTATGTGCGCGGCTTTGGCAAAGGGAAGAACCACGCTCGTGAATTGCGCAAGAGAACCCGAAATCGTGTCGCTCGTCGAGTGCTTGCGAGCAATGGGCGCGCGCATACGCGGCGAGGGTACGTCGGTTATCGAGATAGAGGGGGTAAAGGAACTGTCGGGCACGAGGTTTACGCCCGTCGACGACAGAATCGTTGCGGGAACTTTGCTTTGCGCGGCTTCGGTATGCGGCGGCGACGTTCAGATATACGGCGCAAATAAAAAGCATTTGGGGGCGGTGATAAACGCGCTTCAAAACAAGGACTGCAAAATCGAGGGCGACGACAACTATCTTCGCGTGCGCTCTAACGGGCGTATGCATGCGGTGCGCGTATCGACCGCGCCATATCCGCTTTTTCCCACCGATATGCAACCGCAACTTTTGAGCGCGGCTTGTTTTTCGGACGGTGTGAGCGTAATCGACGAAACCGTGTTTGAAAACCGCTTTGCCCACGCGCGCGAACTTGCAAAACTCGGCGCGAGAATAAAGATAACCGACAACACGGCGCTTGTCGAGGGTTGCTGCAAATCCGATTCGCCGTATATGATAAGCGGCGGACAAATGAGCGCGAGCGACTTGCGAGGGGGCGCGGCTCTTTGTATCGCCGCACTCAAAATATCGGGGGAAAGCCGCGTGTACGGACTCGAATATATAGACAGAGGCTACGAGAATATCGAGGATATGTTCTGCTCGCTCGGCGGCTACGTTCTGCGCACGAAAGACAGATAAACGCGCCTATTTTTACGATAAAACGCCTTTATAGACAAAAAATAGGCGGATTCTGCAAATTTTTGATAAAAATCCGTTGACACGATAAGTATTTTTAATATAATTATATTATAAATAATACGCGCGATAGCGTGTTTTTTAGAAAAAAGAGGAAGAATATGGGTTCGATTTTCACAAAAGACATAGCCGTTTTGGACGTCAACTCTCGCCTTGTGAGCGCAATCGTAGGCTCAAAGAGGGCGCAGAGCGTTTTCGGCATTAAGTCTGTTGTCGAAAAACAACATCAAGGCTACGAAAACGGCGAGTGGTTCGACGGCAAGGAAACCGTGCAAATCGCAAAAGAGGTTCTTCTGGAAGCAATGAAGAACGCGGACTCTCGCACCAAACGTCTTTTTATCGGCGTACCTGCCGAATTCGTCACCGTCGTCACCAAAGAAGTTTCCGTGAGACTTGACAGACAACGCAGAGTCATCGACGACGACATTTCTTATCTTCTCAAAAAAGGCGACGATTTCGACCAAAGCAAATATCTGACAATCAACACTTCGGCAATCTATTTTGCCATCGACGGGCAAGACAAGATATACAGCGACGTAAGGGATATGGACGCTCAACAAGTCGAGGCTTGCGTGAGTTATATGCTTTGCGAAAGAGCGTTCGTCGAGATGTTCGACACCGTTGCAAGCGAACTCGGATTCACCGACGTCAGATACGTTGCGACTTGCTGGGCAGAGTGTATGGCTTTGCTTGAAAAGGAACAGCGCGACAACGTGTATATGCTCATCGACATCGGATATTTGTCCTCGTCGGTCAGCATTGCAAAGGGCGACGGAATCCTCGAAATGAAGTCGTTTTCTATGGGCGGCGCGCACATCTGCGCGGATATATTCGAGGCTTTGGACGTGCCTTTCGATATGGCGGAAGAAGCAAAACGCCTCGTTGACCTCAATCTCAATTACAGCGACGAAGCGGTGCTTGTCAGCGACGGCGAAAACGCCGTATACGCACAAGATGCTTGCGAAATTGCAAAGAACAGACTCGACGTGTTTGCCGACATCATCGGCGACATTCTCAAAAGCGTCGAAGAAGACGCACCGTCGTATATGCCCGTATATCTCACGGGCGAGGGCGTTGCCTCTATGCGCGGCGCAAAGAAGTATCTGAGCGAACAACTCGGAAAAAATATTGAAATCATCACTCCGAAACTTCCCGGATTCGTCAAACCGGACGACTGCTCGAAAGCGTCGCTTCTAATTATGGCGGACAATCTGTCGAAGTTCGACTTCGGAGCGTTTATAAAAAAGTTATTCAACGGAGGTAAAAAATGATAGATTTTGAAAAATTCGGTTGGACGCCGAGCGACGAAACTTCCCAAGAGGAAGAAGAAACCGTGCAAGAAGCCACGCAAGAGGAAGTTCAACAAGCCGTAGAGGAAATTGAACAAGAAGAAACTCACGAACAGTTCCAACCCGTTTCTCAAAAGAAACCCGGCAAGGCGAACATCGTCGTAGTCGGCGTGGGCGGTGGCGGAAACAACGCCGTCAACAACATGATTAGAGCAGGCATCAAGAGCGCAAGTTTCGTTGTTATGAACACGGATATGCAAGCACTCAATATGTCCCTTGTTCCTCCGCATTGCAAAATTCAACTCGGCGCGAATATGACGGGCGGTTTGGGCGCAGGCTCTGACCCCGAAATCGGCAGAAAGGCCGCCGAGGAATCTCGCGAACGTATCAAAGCCGCTCTCAAAGACATCGACCTTTTGTTTATCACCGCAGGTATGGGCGGTGGAACGGGTACGGGTGCGGCCCCCGTCATCGCAGAGATTGCAAAATCCATGAACATTCTCACCGTCGCGGTTGTCACCAAACCGTTCAACTTCGAGGGTGCGCAACGTATGAAAAACGCCGAAGAAGGCATCAAAAACCTCAAAAACTTCGTCGATACGCTCTTGGTTATCCCCAACCAAAAACTCATCGAAGTGCTTGACAAGAACATTTCCTTCAAACGTGCGTTCGAAATCGCTGACGACGTGCTTCGTCAAGGCGTTCAGGGCGTAAGCGACGTCATCGCAAATCCCGAACTTATCAACCTCGACTTTGCAGACGTTCGCACGATTCTTTCCAACAAAGGTCTTGCCCATATGGGTATCGGCTACGGCAAGGGAGAAAAGAGAGTCATCGAAGCAGTGCGCGGCGCAGTGTTCAGTCCGCTTCTCGAAACGGACATCGAGGGCGCAACCGGCATCATCGTCAACATCACCGGCGGCGAGGATATGCTTTTGGGCGAAGTCACCGAAGCGTGCGACATCGTAAAACAGGTCGTAGACCCCAGCGCAAACATCATTCTCGGCACGGCGTTCGTTCCCGACAAGAAAGACATCGAAATCACGATTATCGCAACCGGATTTGTGGACAGAAACCTTGCGCCTGCAAGAAGCAGCGCGCCGCAACCGCCCAAATCCTTTGCAACCGCGCTTTCGCAAGCGGCTTCCAACGTTGAAGAAGACGAAAAGGAAGAAGAACAACAAGCGGAAGTAGAGCAACCCGTGTTCAACCAAAATATCTTTGCAAACAGACCCACGTTCGGACAAATGCAAAGACCGGTTGCACCCGCAGAGCCCGTTCAACCCGTAGTACAACCCCAAGTCGCACCGACGCCGCAACCCGTTACGCAAGAAAACGAAGTTCAATCTTCGAGAATCGACGTCACCAAAAAGCAAGTCCCCGCATTCCTTCGCAGATTGAAAAGGGACAGAGACTGATTGAGGCGAAAAGCGCAGATTTGCACAAAATCGCCAATCTAACCGCTTAAAATCTAAAAATTAATTGGAGTTATCAAACAAAATCCTCGCAAATTTTTGCGAGGATTTTTGCTTTTTCATCGACACGGAAGGAAAGAAATTTCATTTGATTTACGCTATTTTGTTTTCGTGAACGTATACGTAGAACTCGTCGTTTTCAACAATCTCGCAGTGGATTTGTGCATATCTCTTTCAACGCTTGCGATAAGGCGAAAGAGAGTGGGCAAAATCCGCCTCGCTGTTACGTCGATAATCGGCGCGGCGGTGGCGACTGCGTTTGCGATTGCGCCCAAATGGGGACAAATCCTCGTCAAAGTTTTGCTTGCGCCGATTATGTGCGTGTTGCTTTCAAAATGCGACGGCGATAAGGCAAAAGAGAAGATATGCGACTATCTCAAAACGCTTGCATGCTTCTGTCTCGTAACGTACTTCGTCGGCGGTATCGTGTACGGTTTGTTGTATGCGTTTAACGTCGATATAAAGTTGTATGCGATTCTCGGTATCGTCGCAACGGCGGCGTTCGTATGTATCGCCGTAGGGCTCGTAATCGCCAAAAAGAGAAGCGCGAGCGGAAAAGTCTTAAAAGACGTCGAAATCGACGTTGACGGCGTTAGTTTCAAACTCAAAGGCTTGTGCGACAGCGGAAATCTGCTCACCGACGATTTGAGCGGTTTGCCCGTAGTTATACTGTCAAAATCCGCTTGTGAAAAAATAGGCAAGCGCACCATAGAAGGATTTGTAAATGCGCACACCGTAAGCGGCGATAAGTGTATGCCCGTCGTGCGCTTCGATGCGGTTAAGGTAGGCGAAAAAGCACAAAACGCACTCGGCGCACTCTGCGAACAAAACTTCGGCGACTACGACGTAATATTGCAAAATTCGATGTTCTAAACGGTTTTTTTGCAATATTCGACGGAGTGGAAAAGAGCGTTCGATAAAAAATATCGTTTCTGCTCATAAAAACGTAAATAACGGAGAAAATATATGAAAAGCAAAATCAAAGCGTTGTTTCAAAAGTTGCTCGAGAAACTCGGACTGAAAGAGAAATCGTTTGTCAACTACATATCGCAAGGCAATTCGTTGCCGTCGCCGCTCACGCCCGACGAGGAAACGGAAACCGTAAAAAAGTACCTTGCAGGCGACGAGGAAGCGAGATTGTCGCTCATCGAGCATAATTTGCGCCTTGTCGTGTACATTGCCAAGCGATTCGACAACACGGGCGTGGATATGGACGACCTCGTGTCAATCGGCACGATAGGGCTTATCAAGGCGGTGGGAAGTTACAATCCCGACAAGAACATAAAACTTGCCACGTTCGCTTCTCGGTGCATAGAAAACGAAATCCTTATGCACCTAAGAAAGACGGGTAAGCAACGCGCCGAAGTGTCGCTCGACGAGCCGCTGAACGTGGACTGGGAAGGGAATATGCTTCTTCTTTGCGACATAATCGGCACAGACCCCGACGCCGTATACGACAAAGTCGAGGCGTGCGACGAAAAGAAGATATTGAAGGACACTTTCGACAAGTTGCCCGACCGCGAAAAGCAGATTCTCGAACTTCGTTTCGGACTTTACGGCAAAGATGAAATGACTCAAAAAGAAATTGCGGATATGATGGGAATATCGCAGTCCTACATATCGCGGCTCGAAAAGAAAATCGTAGACAACTTGAAGCGAGATATGCAAAAACTCGGCTAAAACTCGTTGGAATCGGCTAAACTCGGTCGTAATCCGTCGGAATCGGCTGAACTCGGTCGGAATCAGTTATATTTCGTTAAGAATATCGAAAAATCGCATATCTAACGCACTGAATTTAATTTACCCGTACAAGTACATACTCAAAGGAGGCTTGTATGGGCAAAGTTCAAATATGCGGAATCGACACCGCAACGCTACCCAAGATAAGCGCAAAAGAATGCGACGAATTGCTTTTGAAAATCAAGCGCGGCGACGGTGAAGCGCGTGATTTGTTTTTGCGTGCGAATATGCGACTCGTTTTGTCTTGCGTGGGCAGATTTTCAAAGTCGTCGGAAAGCGCGGACGATTTGTTTCAAGTCGGTATGGTCGGACTTTTGAAGGCTCTCGACAATTTCGACGTAAATCTCGACGTCAGATTTTCAACGTATGCCGTGCCTATGATAATAGGCGAGATGAGGCGCGCAATACGCGACCGCACCACGATTAAAGTGTCGAGAAGTATGCGCGATACGGCGTACAAGGCGTTGAAAGCGAGAGAGGATTTGTCAAAACTCAACGCAAACGACCCGACGATGACGGAAATCGCCGAAGAAATCGGCGTACCGCTTTGCGAAGTTGCTTGCGCGCTCGACGCGGTGAGCGAACCCGTATCTTTTTACGAACCCGTTTATAACGACGCGGAGGAAGGACAGGAACTCATCGACCAACTTGCCGACAAGAAAGAAACGAGCGAAAACTGGACGGAAAAAATCGCTTTGCACGAAGCGTTGAAAAACGTTCCCGAACGCGAAATGGAAGTCGTGCGATTGCGCTATTTCGACGGCAAAACGCAAATAGAGATAAGCAAAATCGTTGGCATATCGCAAGCGCAGGTATCACGCCTTGAAAAATCCGCGATAAAGCGCATAAAATCGTGTATGAATTGATTTTCGGCGGTGTTATATCAGCCGTCAAAACTCTAAAAATTGTTGCGAAAACCAATAAAAAATACGGCGAATCGCCGTATTTTTTATATCGATTGAAGTTGCAATGTCAATGTTCAATAGAAATGACGTTTCGATTGCATTGAGGTTTCGATTACAATAAAGTTCCATTAACAATGAGGTTTCGATAACAACGATAACAACAGCGAATAATATTTATATATATTTTAATTTATCAATAAGATATATCCTTGTTTTGCTCGTTGGTTTGGGCGGAGTCTTCCGCCATCGTCATTGCGTAGTTGCCAACGAGTTCCACCAAAACCGCGTCCGCGCCGATTTTCATAATCCGATTCCAAGGGATAAATATGGTTTCCGCGCTCGTAATGCTTTTCAAAAGGCTCTTTTTGCCGGGCACGACGATTCCGCAAACGTTTCCGCAATTCGTAAAAATAATGTCGCACGCCTTGCCGAGTTCCTTGCCGTCGGCAACGTTTATCACGGTCTTTCTTGATAGTTCCGCAAACGAGTATTGTCTTTGTGCCATACTAAATGATATTCCGCGTCGCCTTTTTTATTCCGACAAAATCCGCTTTGAAACATAAAAAATGTATAAAATGCGCAAAAACCGTCCGCTCGTTGTGCTTAATTGACCTATAAACCCACTAAATATGGTATTTTTTCATAAATTAAGGTTTACATTTTTTACAATATATTGTATAATATTCGCAATAAAAGTCGAGGTATGTAGACAAATGAAATGTATATATTGCGGTAGTATGGACAGCAAAGTTGTAGATTCCCGCCAAAACGAGGACGGCACTTCCATTCGCCGTCGCAGAGAGTGTGTGGTTTGCGGCAAGCGTTTCACGACTTATGAAACCGTCGAATCGACGCCCGTAATGGTCATCAAAAAAGACGGTTCTCGCCAAGCGTTCGACCTCAATAAAATCAAAATCGGCATTATGAAAGCGTGCGAAAAACGCCCCATTTCGATGTCGTCAATCGACAGACTCGTAGGCGATATTCAACGCAAGGTGCTCAATTCGCTCGACCAAGAGATTTCTTCCACCGCGCTCGGCGATATGGTTATGGAAGGCTTAAAGAGCATAGACGAAGTTGCTTACGTCCGTTATGCGTCCGTCCACCGTCAATTCAAGGACATCAACACCTTGCTCGACGAAATCGAAAGCCTTGTCAAACTCAAAGAGGAAATGACCAAGAAAAACGACTGATTTTGATAAAAACGTCGGATTCAAAACGAACGATTGCTTAAAGAAAAGCGATTTATTTGAATAAGAAGTTTTTGTTAAGTTAAAAAATGAAAATCGTCAACGCAAAGCGTAACTCGTTTCGCTTTGCGTTTTTTAATGTGCGATTTACATCAAATCGTCTTTGTTGACGGTTTTTTTGATTTTTTCGAGGGCTTTTTTCTCGATTCGTGAAACGTACGAGCGTGAAATATTGAATTTTTTTGCAACTTCGCGCTGGGTGAGCGCGCCCGTGTTTTCAAGTCCGTAGCGCAGTTTGATTATCTGATACTCTCTTTCGTCAAGCGCGGAGTTGGTGATTTGCGACAGTTTTTCCATCATTATCGAGTTTTCCACGTCCTCGATGACGTTCTGGTCGGATTCGAGCATATCCATAATCACGAGTTCGTTGCCGTCCTTGTCAACGCCTATGGGTTCGTTGAGCGACACGTTCGAGCGGTGCTTTTTGCTCGTGCGCATAGTCATAAGGATTTCGTTTTCGATACAGCGCGAAGCGTAGGTGGCAAGGGAAGTGCCTTTGTCGCTTTTGAAACTCTCGATTGCTTTCATAAGTCCTATCGAGCCTATGGATATAAGTTCGTCGTTGTCGCCGTAGTTGGCGTATTTTTTTGCGATATGCGCCACGAGGCGAAGATTGTGCTTTACGAGGATTTCCTTTGCATCCTTGTCGCCGTTCGCGCTTTTTTTGAGGTATTCTTGCTCCTTTTCTTTGGACAACGGCTTTGGAAAAGAACTCTTTTCCGTCATATAGGAAGAAAATATGATAAGATTTTTCAAAAGAGTCAGCAAGTTTTCCAAAGCCATTAAAGTCCTCCGAGTTGTATATTTTATGGCGCAGGCTTGCAAAAATTGACAATTATCGACAAAGCGTAAAAAACATTTTGTCAAAACGAACTCGAAGTGTTGACAATGCGGCGATTTGGCATTATAATCCAACAGGTCGCGGGGGTGCAAAACTTTTCGCGACGGAAAAAACGAGGCGTAAAATAATAAATTATTTTATACGTTCGTTTGAAAAATACGACATTCAGAGGTTGAAATGAGAAAATACGATATTTGTATCGTCGGTGCAGGCCCAGCGGGAATCTTTACCGCAATCGAACTTTTGCGCAACGGAAGCAAGAAAAAAATGTGCATAATCGAAAAAGGACAACCTGTCGAAAAGCGCGTATGTCCAAAGACGTTCGGCGGCGAGTGCCGCAACTGCAAGCCCTATTGCCATATTACGACGGGTTTTTCGGGCGCGGGCGCGTTTTCGGACGGTAAACTTTCTCTTTCATACGAAGTCGGCGGCGAACTTCCGCAACTCATCGGCGCGGATAAGGCGCAGGAACTCATCGATTACACCGACAAGATATATCTCGAATTCGGCGCGGACGAGCATATCGAAGGTCTCGGAAACGAGCAAAAAGTCAAGGAAATCCGCAGAAAAGCGATTCAGGCAGGCTTGAAACTCGTAGATTGCCCCATTCGACACCTCGGCACGGAAAAAGCGCACGATTTGTACCTTGCAATCGAAAACTATTTGAGAGATAACGGCGTCGATCTCATTTTCGCAAGGCAATGCGACAACATCATTCTCGAAGGCGACGAGTGCAAAGGCGTGTATATCGAGGACAGCAAGGGCGGCAACAAAGAGGAAATCTTTGCGGACAAAACCATTATCGCAACGGGCAGACGCGGCGCGGACTGGCTTGAAAAGATGTGTGCCGAACACAACATCGCGCACGCCCCGGGCGTCGTCGACATCGGCGTGAGAGTCGAAGTGCGCAACGAGATTATGGAAGAAGTCAACGACGTGCTTTACGAGTCCAAACTCATCGGTTATCCCGAACCGTTCAAGAACAAAGTGCGCATTTTCTGCCAAAACCCAGGCGGATTCGTGTCGCAAGAGAACTACGACAACGATTTGGCAGTCGTCAACGGACACAGTTACAAGGAAAAGAAAAGCGATAATACGAACCTTGCGATTCTTTGCTCGCATTCCTTCACAGAGCCGTTCAAAGAGCCTATAGCGTACGCACAGCGCGTGGGCGAACTCACGAATATGCTCGGCGCAGGCAAGATTATGGTGCAACGCTACGGCGATATATTGAGCGGAAAGCGTACTTGGCAAAGGGAACTCGGCTTCTCGAACGTCCGTCCCACGCTCAAAGACGCGGTTGCGGGCGACATCACCGCGGGTATGCCGTACAGAGCAATGCTCAACATCATCAACTTCATTCAAGCGGTGGATAAGGTCGTTCCCGGTTTTGCAGGTTATGAAACGTTGCTCTACAGTCCCGAACTCAAATTTTACAGCAACAAAATCAAAATGGACGACAAACTCAACACATCCATTCACGGTTTGCATTGCCTCGGCGACAGCAGCGGTTGGACGAGAGGTCTTATGATGGCTTCGGTTATGGGCGTATATATGGCGCGCAACATACTCGAGTCCGAAAAATAACGTATGACAATTTAATAATAGTAAATAAACCGCCAGAGTGAATTTTTGATAGGTTTTTTTGGTTTCCCGATTTAAAGGGTTGGCAGTGAAGCGAACGTCGATTGGCGTTCGTTTTTCTTTTACATAAATTTACAAGCAAACGAATTTTCTTTTTGCTCAACATAGAAGTATGCAGAATGAAGACAAACAAAAGTATATCGAAACGCAAAGAAGGGTGTTTTTGGCAATAACGCTGATTTTGCTGTTTTGCGCTTTTTGTGCATTGATTTGCAATATGAGCGTTCTAAAAAACATCGAAATCAAGAATACATTTGTCGAAAATCAAGCGGTTTTGCACGACAATTCGTTTTTTGACAAAATGCAGACTTGCGCAAATAGCGACAAGAATTACGTCAGAATAGGCGGCAAACCTATTGGCATAAGTATTCGGGCGCAAGGTCTTATCGTTGCGGCAAAAGGAAGTGTAACAACACAAAACGGCGACGTATATCCGCTTGAAAAATCGCAAATAGATAGGGGCGACGTGCTTCTTTCGCTCAACGGCGAAAAGGTGGATTCGCTCTACAAACTCAAAAAAACGTTATCCGAACTTACGAATCCGAGAATCACTTTTCAATATTTGCACGGCAACGTAATCAAAAAAGATACCGCCGTTCTGGCAAAGGACAAAGCGGACGGAAAGTATAAACTCGGTCTTGCGCTCAAAGAGGACGTCGGAGGCGTTGGCACGTTGACATTCGTCACGCAAGACGGCAAGTTTGCCGCACTCGGACATAAAATCTCCGACGCAGACACGGGGCTTGAAAAGGAACTCAACGAAGGCAAGATATACAACGCAACCGTCAGCGGCGTCGAAAAAGGGGAAAGAGGCAAAGCGGGCGGCTTGATTGCGGACGTAAACAGACTTTCAAAGAGTATAGGCGAGATTTGCGACAACACCGAAATAGGTTTGTACGGCAAATATACCGCGACTGCCGACGGCGATTTGTATAGAATTGCCGCAAAAGGCGAAGCAAGAGTGGGCAAGGCGCAAGTTTTGACCACCGTTGACGGGTCGTCGCCCAAGTTCTACGACGTGGAAATAGTCAAAGTCGTGTCGCAAAGCGAAGCGGCTGAAAAGGGTATGGTCGTCAAGGTGAGCGACAAGGAACTTATCGCAAAAACGGGCGGAATCGTGCAAGGTATGAGCGGAAGTCCCATCGTGCAAGACGGCATTTTGATAGGTGCGATAACCCACGTTTTCGTGCAAGATCCGACGAGAGGCTACGCCGTTCATTCGAGATTTATGTTTGAAAAGGCGCAAAGTATAGAGTGTTTCGGCGATTTGCGAATCGAAGACTTCAAGTTGGTTGCATAACGTTTGAAACGATTGCGCAAACGGTTATAAATCCGTTGCGTAAAGTGAATATTAATCAAGCGGTTATATATAAAATCGTTGAATAAAGCGATTTGAAAAAGCGATTGAATAAAGAGGTTTACTCGTTGCACTCGTGCGACGTATAAATATAGGGTGGATTTATCCGCCCGTCTTGCTTTTTTAGCCCGTAACGGCTGCTGTCGTTTCGGGTGTTTTTTGTTGCTATTTGATAAAACGATTTGTTTTCGATGTTCTAACGCACTATATTGCGAAAATGCGCCGTTAAGTTTGCGTTCTATTTTATCCGTTCGAGAGCGGTGAGAACGAACTGTTTGTTTGTGGGTTTGCCCTTGTTTTCGTCGAGAGTTTCGCCAAATTCCGTATAAAGCACGTCAACTTGTCCGCGCAAAAACGCCGCCGAAATTGCGTTTTGTATGTCTTTTTCCACGCTCGCTTTCGAGGCGGCAAAATCCGTAGACAGCGTCTCATAGCCTTTATACTTCAAGGGAAGTATGTCTTGTCCGTCAAGCGCGTAACATATGAGTTTTGCAAGCAGTCTGTACCCTTTGAGGTTGGGTTGAAATCCGAGTTTCAAAAGATATTCTTTGGTTTTGATTTCGTTTTCTTTCACAAGCGCATATTAGCATTTTTATCGTCGGTTTATTTGGCAAATTCCTACCAAACGTCACGCAAAATTGCTTTTTTTGTCATATCGGCGTTTGCGCTTCATATGCTTTATATATGCGAGGCTCTCTCAGAACGAAGTCGATTATATCCGCTTTGAAAACTTTTGTTTCGGACAATAAAAAGGTTATTATTTGCGCGAGTATTATCTTCGTTTTGGGCATTACCGTCGGCATAATATCGGCGTTCAGGTCGGTGGGCGAAGACGGATTCGACAGAGTTGCGCGCGCGGATATGGAATTCGGCGCGGTGAAAGTGTTTTTCATATCATTGCTTGCGCTTGTGGGATGCTACGCCGTATTTTTGCTTGCGGGAATCAACGACAAAACAGTGTTTTTGATCGTGATACCGTTTTTCGCGCTAGGTTTTGCGACGGGGTGGTATTCCGTCGCGCTGATAGGTAGATATGAAACGACGGGACTCGTCAACTTGCTTTTGATTTATCTGCCGTTTTTCCTCTGTACTTTTTGCTGTTTCGTGCTTTGCGCCACGGTTACGGTTGCGCCCGATTGCGGCTGCAAAAACGGCGGTCTCAAACCCTCGTTTGTCAACACGCTGAAGATTTTTGCGATAAACGTCGCGATTGCTTTCGTGCTGTTTGTCATCGTCGGTTCGATTTTCAAAGTTATCGTCGTCACGCTATATTAGACCGAAAACCGTGCTTCTAACGCTGTTTGCGAGCGATTTTTCACTGAAAATCCGCCGTATTTTTGCGAATACAGCGCGTTTTTGCATACTTTTCGACTTTTTATACACGCTAACGAAAAGCGTGAGGTGAAAAATGAAAAACAATACCTTTAATACACAATCCGAAAAATACGGCGTGATTAAAAGCGTTTGCGCAATCCTGCTTTGCGTTATGCTGGTGTCCGCATTTGTTTTGGCGTCTGTATTTGCGACGAATACGTCGGTATGCGAAGCCGCAACCGACTTCAAAACCGTCGGTAAATCCGCGTATATGGTGGATTACGCAACGGGCACGGTGCTTTACGCACGCAACGAAAACGAAAGACTGCCTATTGCGAGTATGGTGAAGATTATGACGTCGCTTTTGACCCTCGAAGCGGTCGAAAGAGGGAATATATCCCTTGACGACGACGTGGAAATAAGCCAAAACTCGGCAAGTATGGGCGGCTCGCAAGTGTTTTTGGACGCGGGAACGACGCATAAGGCGGGTGAACTTCTCAAAACCGTTATCGTCGCTTCTGCAAACGACTCGTGCGTCGCGCTTGCCGAACACATATCGGGCAGCATCGAGAATTTCGTCGCGAAAATGAACGCGAGGGCAAAAGAACTCGGTATGAACGACACGTCTTTCAAAAATTGTACCGGTTTGCCTGCCGCGGAAAGTTTTTCGAGCGCAAAGGACGTTTCGGTTATGTTCCGTCAACTCGTCAAGCATAAAGAGTATTTCGAGTACGCGAAAATTTGGCTCGAAGACTACAAGCACCCCGACGGCAGAACCACGACAATAACCAACACCAATAAACTCGTGCGCTTCTATCAAGGTTGCGACGGCGGTAAAACGGGATTCACGAGCGAGGCGAAATTCTGCCTTTGCGCAACGGCTAAAAAGAGCGATATGCGCGTAGTGGCGGTCGTTATCGGCGCGGAAAGTTCAAAAGTCAGAAACGCCGCGATAAGTTCGATGTTCGACTATGCGTTTTCGAACTTCGCAAACGAAATTATGCTCAAATCGGGTGAAAATCTCGACGTAAGACTCGCCGTTTCGGGCGGCAAGAGCAAGAATATTGCGCTCGGTGTGGAACGCGACGTGGCAAGATTCGTAGCGCGCGACGACAGTGCGAAATACGAAATCAAATTCGATTTGCCCTCGTCCGTCAAAGCACCCGTAAAGAAGGGCGACAAGGTCGGCGAAGCGTATCTGCTTAAAGACGGCGTGGTTATCGACAGAGTGGGCGTAGTCGCAAACGAGGACGTGGCAAGACTCAACTTGTTCGACGCAATCGGCGAAATCGCAAAGAACTGGTCAACCTCAAAATAAACGATTTGCAGAGCGTAGAGAAAGAATTAGTCGAAAAGCAAATTCAATCGATAACGATTGAAAATCTAAACTAAAATTGTTTTGACAAATAACAAAAGCTACGAAAACCGCTTGTTTTAAGCGGTTTTCGGCGTGTGTGGCGCATTATTTCGATTTGTTTTGACTTTTTTGCGTGCGCGTGTTAATATCTATACGTTATTTATCTTATAAAAGGATTTCGTATGCAAGAGGAAGTTTTGCAATCCGAATCCGTCGAAAACGAATCAGTTTCCGAATCCCAAAGTAATTCGGAAGCGACGGCAAACGAGCAGACCGTTTCGACGAATCAAAACGCCGCAAATGCGGAAATAATCGAGCCCGAGGCAATCGAGGGCGATTTTGTCGTTGCAAAACCCGAAATAGTCTACCATTTGAGCGACTTTGACGGGCCTATTCCTTTGCTTTACGAACTTATAAAGAGTGCGAAAATCGCAATCGAGGATATATTTATATCCGAAGTTACGAGCCAGTACGTCGAGATAATTCGCAATACGCCGAAAGAGGAACTCGACTTCGACTATGCGGGCGAGTTTATAACGATGGCGGCAGAACTCGTGTACCTCAAATCCATTCGCACGTTGCCAAAAGACGACGAGGAAATCACCGAGGACGACCCAGAATACGAGCGTCAACTGCTTATCAACAAAATCAAGGAATACGCCTTGCTCGTCGAACAGAGCGACAAGTTGCGCGAAATCGAAACAATCAACCGTTTCTACCGCGCGCCCGTGTTTACGGACAAGGATTATCGAGTCGCACTCGTCAATTTTTCGCTTCCCAAACTCGTCGAAGCCTTTGCAAGAGTGCTTGCCAACGCCGCCATACACGAGCAAGAGATTATTCCGAAAAAGGTCGTCAAGGACAGATTTTCCGTGCACGAGCAAATGGAAAATATACGCCTTATGATAAGCGTACGCAAGCAGATGAAGTTTACCGATTTGTTCGAGCCGGACTACGACAAGGGCGACATCGTGACGACGTTCCTTGCGGTGCTTGAACTTCTCAAATACGGCAGACTTCGCGCCGAGCAAGAGGAAGTTTTCGGCGAAATAACGATATTTGCGATAGAAGGTACGGAAGACGTGCCGATTGACTTCGAGGAGGGTGACGATGGAAAATATTGAAAACGTTGTCGAGGCTATTATTTTTGCAAGCGGTTCGGCGATACTCAAAAGCGACATTTGCGAAAAAGTGCCTGAACTCACCACGCAAAAACTCAATTCTATCATCAAGTCTTTGCAAAAACGATACAGCAACGATTCGGGTATCGTGCTTTTGGAATTTAACGGAAAGGTTCAGTTTTCCTCGAATCCGAAGTACGGCGACACCGTCGCGGACGTGCTGACGCCGTTGCGTGAAAAGGAACTCACCAAAACGCTTCTCGAAGTGCTTGCAACAATCGCGTACAAACAGCCGATAACTCGTCTTGAAATCGACGAAATGAGAAGCAACAAAAACTCGGAATACGCTCTCACCGGACTTTTGAAAGCGGGACTTATCGAGGCGGTCGGAAGAAAGGAAACCGTCGGTCGTCCGCTTCTTTACGGCACGACGGACGAGTTTTTGAAGAAATTTCAAATCGAAAACATTGACGAATTGCCCGACTACGACGAAGTGCTTGAAAAACTTATGCTTATCAATGCGCCTTCGCAAGAAACGCTTTTCCACAATCGCACCATTATGGACGAAGACGAAGTGGACAACGAAACTCTTTCGCTTGCGGCGGCTGCCGACGTTGACGAGGAGGAGGAAGAAATCCCCGAATTTTTGGAAGGCGAACAATTTGAAGTGTTCGATTGACAAAATCCTTTCGGCAATCTAATTGCAAAACATCGAAAAATCAATCTTATACAAAACGGCTTGTTTATTGGAAACAAGCCGTTTTGTATATTTCTTATAATGTTTAACCGTTTACGGTTATCCCGCGTTTTATGTCCTTTTTAACTTTGTAACGACTTTTCGATAACTTTTTCGACGATTTCTTAAGTTTTTTTCTATCGCTTTTCGTTGTACATAAAAAGAAAGATAATACGCAAAATAGATTTATGGCGGTTGCTGTCGTATTGATTTGCGCGCAAGCGTTGCTCATCGCACTCATATTTCCCGTAAAACTGTCTTGTTTGGTGCATTTTTCGCTTGCAAGCGAAGCGTTGAACGTGCAATTCAAATTTGCGGGCATATCGATTGCGAGAATCAAGGTTTGCGTGCGAGAAGGTCTTAAAGTGCAAATAAACGGCAAGACGCTCAAAAATTTCGACAACGGCGTAAGCGTGACCCAAATTGGCAAAATCGCGCGTTTCTTGTTTGAAAACGGGATTGTCGATATAAACGGCTTGATTGCCTACGTCGGTGCAAACGACGCAAAAAACGGCGCGATACTGTGCGCGCTCGTACAGATGTTGCCGATTTTTGCAAAAACGGTGATTCAGGACGAAAGCAAAGACAGATTCGACGCAGAGTGCGGAATAAGAATAAGGATAAACGCCGTTCAAGTTGCAAGAGCGATTGCAATCGGCAAGGGAAGGTAATATGCAAAGTTTTGAAGAAATATTGCGACAAACTATAGACAGTTTGAAAAAGTCGGCAGAATTTAACGAGATTGTCGGAAAGCCTATCGTAAACGGCGACGGCACGCTCGTTTTGCCCGTGAGCAAAATCAGCGTGGGTTTCGTCGCGGGCGGTGCGGACTACGAGAGCGAAAAGAAAGTGAAATCGCCCGTAGGCATAAGCGGCGGTGGGGTGAGCGTAACCCCGATTGGCTTTCTCGTCTGCGGCGCGCAAAAGAAATTCGTGAGGGTAGACGGCGAAGAAAACAAGTGGCTCGAACTTCTCAAGAGCGTTGCCAACGTTATGAAAAAGGATTGAAAAGGGGGAAGAATATGGACGATTTTTCAAAAAAAGCGGTCGTTATGGCGATTGCTGTCGTGTGTTTGACGATTGCAATAATTTCTTCTTTTTCGATAGGAAACGTCGTTTATCCTATCAAAAGTATTCTAAAAAACGACAAAAACGAGAATTATATTAGCAAAAACATCGAAGAAAACGCGCAAAATGCGATTGACGATGAAATTTTGCAAACGGTGAAAAGAGGCGCGAGCGGCGCGGTGTGTATCGAGGCGTCGTCAAGGCGCGTTTTGTACGAGGACGGAAAAGATGAGGTGTGCTACCCTGCAAGTACGACCAAAGTTTTGACGGCGCTGATTGCACTCGAACGTTTGCCGCTCGACAATATCGTAACCGTGCCCGAAATTGCGGAAGGTGTGGAAGGCTCGTCCATATATCTGAAAGCAGGCGATACGATAACCGTTGAAGATTTGCTTTTCGGTCTTATGCTCAGAAGCGGGAACGACGCCGCGGTTACGCTTGCAACGGAAGTTGCGGGCGGTATAGACGAGTTTGCCTCGCTTATGAACGAAAAAGCGGTCGTACTCGGTGCGCATAACTCGCATTTTGTAAATCCGCACGGGCTTCACGACGAAAACCACTATACGACGGCGTACGATTTGGCACTTATTTGCGCGACGGCATACGAAAATCCCGATTTCGTGCGTATCGTCGGCACTAAACAGAGAAAAATCGAAGTGAGCGGCGAGGCGAGATATATTGCTAACAAAAACAAACTTTTGAAACTTTTTGAGGGCGCAAACGGCGTGAAAACCGGCTTCACCAAAAAGAGCGGCAGATGTCTCGTGGGCGGCGCAAAAAGAGGGGATATGCAACTTATAACCGTTGTGTTGAATCACGGCGATATGTGGAACGATACGGTTAGAATATTGAATTTCGGCTTTGGCAACTACGAGATGATACCGCTTGACAACGCACTTTTGACAAACGGAAGCAACGTCGTAAAAGTCAAAGTCAATCAAACCGTAACGCCGAACTGGCAAAACGTCAAATATCCGCTCAAAAAGGACGGAAGCGAAAAACTCATCGTGGAATTCGTTTAAGCGAAACCGAAATAAAACGATAAATTCGACTAAGGAAAAACTGAATAAAAGCAGTTAAAAACAGCCAAAATCGACGTAAAAACGACGTGAAATCTGCGCAAAAACGACGAATAATTGGCAAATAATCGGCAAAAAAAACCGCCTAAATTTAACAAAAATCGCAGTAAAAGCGGCAATAAAATCGTTTTTTGAAAAGGCAGACCGCCTTTTCTTTTTTAATGCGCTTTTAAGGATTTTGCGCATTTGCTTGCTCTTTTAGTATTTTTTTTGTATACTTTGATTAATTTATGTGCGCTTGCCACGTGCGAGCGCGTGAGGACTTATGAGAATCAACAAATATCTTGCAGAATGCGGCGTATGTTCTCGTCGCAAGGCGGACGAACTCGTCAAAGAAGGACGCGTGAGCGTCAACAAAAAAGTCGTCAGAGAAGTCGGCACGGACGTCGACGAAACCAAAGACGTCGTCTTTGTGGACGGAAAAAAGGTCGTTAGAGTCACACACTACGACTATCTTTTGTTTTACAAGCCGAAGAATTGCGTGACCACTCTCAACGAGGACAACGACAACAAGAGCGGCCGCAAAAAGACGGATAAAGAACTTGAAGAAATCAAGAATCGCGCCGAAAAACTTGCCGCAAAGGGCATCGTAGAGGAATTGAAGGAACATTCCAAACCGCGCAAAATCGTCACCGATTTTATCGGTGACGACTACAAAAACAAGCGTTTGTATCCCGTCGGCAGACTCGATTACGACAGCGAAGGCTTGCTTCTTTTGACCAACGACGGCGATTTGACGTACAAACTCACGCACCCGTCGAGCGAGATTCCAAAAACCTACGTCGTAAAAATCGAAGGCACTATCGAGGAAAGCGACCTCGCCGCGCTCAGAAAGGGCGTCACTATTGACGGCGTAAAGTACGGCAGAAGCAAGGTTAAAATCACGGGTATCGAAAAGGTTAAGGATGCGAAAAAAGCGGTCATCGACCCCAAAGACATTCTCGCAAGAGAGGCGATAGAGTGCAACGAGGACACGAGCGGCGTGTTTACCCGTCTCGAAGTTATCATTTTCGAGGGCAAAAACAGAGAAATCCGCCGTATGTTCGAGGCGGTCGAAAAGAAAGTCGTATTTTTGAAGCGCGTTGCTATCGGCGAATTGCGCCTCGGCGGTCTTGCAAGAGGTGCGTATCGCCCCTTAAACGAGGCTGAGATTGCATACTTGTATGCAATCGCAAATAAACAACAACAATAAATTGAACGAGACGGAACACGAGCCGCAACGGCGGCGAGAAAGCGAGCGTCGAGCTTGACGGAAAGTACAAGTGAACGGGCGAGTGTGGATTTTTTTCGCCCGTGAACGAGTGACACGGCTTTCAGCCGATTTGTATTGCCAAAAGCCCGTCCGCCGTTCGTTGCTCGCAACGA
>DKCG01000023.1:64400-90734 GCA_002449145.1 Christensenella sp. UBA6880
AGCGGACGCCGTGGGTTCCCTCAAAGTATGCAGAGGGGGAACGGCGGTAGGGGAAACACGTGAGGAAGGGGGAAAATAAAATTAAATTTTAGGTGAGCGTATGAAAATTCTCATTACAAACGATGACGGCTATTTTGCGCCGGGTATAAAAACTCTTGCAAAAACGCTTGCTAAAAATCACGACGTGCGCATAGTCGCGCCTATGTCCGAAAGGTCGGGTTCGAGCCATTCGGTGAGTTTTTTCAGCGGAATTACGTACGAAAATAAGGGAATTATCGACGATATTCCCACTTTTGCCGTGAGCGGAACACCCGGCGATTGCGTGCTTTTCGGCGTGAAATACCTTTTCAAAGACGAGAAAATCGACGCGGTAGTGTCGGGCATAAACACTTGCCTCAACGCGGGAAGCGACATAATTTTTTCGGGTACTTTCGGCGCGGCGCAAGAGGGTACTTTCCAACGTATTCCCTCGCTTGCGGTGTCATTGAGAACGCACGGCGTTCCCGACTACGAATTTGCGGCGGAATTTACCGCGAACAATCTCGAAAGGCTTTTGTCTTTCGCAACCGAGAACGTCACGATAAATCTGAATATTCCAAACGTCAAAAAGGAAAACGTTAAGGGTGTGAAAATCGCGCCCGTGGCATATCAGCCGTACGAGGAAAAGTACGTCAAAAAAGTCGGCGAGGACGGTTTGACGTATTTCTGCGTTGACGGTCACAGAATACCGCACGTCGACGAGGTCGTCGGCGGCGATTGCTATCAACTCGACAGCGGCTACATAACCGTAACGCCCGTGCAAATGCTCGCAAACGATTTGCCGACAATAGAAAAATTGAAAGAGGCGAAGTTCGAGTTATGAGAGTTTGCGTAATCGGCGCAGGTGCGGCAGGTATGACGGCTTCCGTTTTTCTCGCAAGAGAGGGAGTGGACGTTATCCTTGTCGAAAAAAACGAGAAATTCGGCAAAAAACTCTACATAACGGGCAAGGGTAGGTGCAATCTCACCAACGATTGCGAACTTGATGATTTGTTCCGAAATGTCGTAAGAGGCGAGAAGTTTTTGCGCTCGTCGCTGTACGGATTCACGCCTCAAAACACGATGTCGTTTTTCGAGGATTTGGGCTTGAAACTCGTCGTGGAAAGGGGAAACAGAGTATTTCCGTTTTCGCAAAAGTCGAGCGACGTCATAAAAGCGTTGCAAATCGAAATTGAAAATCTCGGCGTGGACGTAAAACTCGGCACGGAAGTCAAGCAAATAAAGAAAACCGACGACGGGTTTTGCGTCGTAACGGCGTGGGAAAACATAAAGTGCGACAAAGTCGTCGTGGCAACGGGCGGTATGAGTTATCCGTCGACGGGTTCGACGGGCGACGGATACGCGTTTGCAAAATCTTTCGGACTTAAAATCGTCGAGCCGCGACAGGCTCTTGCGCCTATAATAGTCAAGCAAAACGTGTCGGCGTTGCAAGGAATATCTCTTAAAAACGTCAATCTTTGCGCAAACGACGAAAACGGCAAAGAGATTGCGAGCGAATTTGGCGAAATGCTGTTTACAAACAGAGGATTGTCGGGACCCATTGCGCTAACGATTTCGTCGTATATCAACAGAAAACAAAACGTCGTTTTATCTCTCGATTTGAAACCCGCTCTTGACGAAAACACTCTTGACAGACGAGTTTTGAGGGATTTCGACGAGAGGAAAAATCAAGATATAAAGAACGTTACTCGCGCGCTTTTGCCCGAAAGACTCAACGCTTACGTTTTGAAATGCGCAGGTATTGCCGAGAGCAAAAAAGTGAACGAAATCACCAAAGAAGAGCGCGCAAAATTTGTAAAAACCGTAAAGAATTTGCACTTTGACGTGCAGTCGCTCGCACCGTTTACAGAAGCGATAGTGACGTCGGGCGGCGTGGATTTGAAATGTCTCAAACCCACTTGCGAAAGCAAGGACGTCGAGGGATTGTACTTCGTCGGCGAAACAATCGATATTGACGCTTTGACGGGCGGATTCAATCTGCAACTTGCGTTTGCGACGGCGGTATGCGCGGCAAGAGATATAATCAAAAATCCGCGCAATCTGCTCAAAAGTGAATAAATGCGGAATCTAACCGCCTAAAATTGTAACTACAAAAGACTTCAAACTCTGAAAGGTCGGAGGAAATATGATAAATATCGCAATAGACGGTCCTGCGGGCGCAGGCAAAAGCACGATAGCAAAAGCGGTGGCAAAAGATCTCGGTATCATCTATCTCGATACGGGCGCAATGTACCGCGCAACCGCTTATCTCGCACTTCAAAAGGGTATCGACCCCAAAGACGAGCAAAAAGTGTCCGAGATGCTCGAAGATCTCAAAATGGACATCGTTTATAAAGACGGCGAACAACGCATAATCGTCAACGGTATCGACGCAACGCCGTATCTTCGCGAACACTATATGTCGAAAGCCGCAAGCGATATATCCGCGCTTCCGTGCGTGAGGTACAAAATGGTGGATTTGCAACGCGATTTCGCAAGCAAAAACGACGTGGTTTTGGACGGCAGAGATATAGGAACGTTCGTGCTTCCGAACGCTAACTGCAAATTTTTCCTTACCGCTTCTCCCGAAGAAAGAGCGCAACGCAGAATGAAAGACCTCGAAGAAAAGGGCGAAAAAGTGGATTATCAAACGCTTTTAAGCGACATAATTCAACGCGATTACAACGATTCTCACCGCAAGGTCGCGCCGCTCAAACAAGCCGACGACGCAGACTTTGTCGACACTACGCAAATGAGCGTTGAGGACGTCGTTGCGCACGTCAAAGAGGTTGTGCATATCAAGACCAAAAACGCAAATCCGACCGAACAGAATGCCGAAAAACCCTCAACGATTATTCCGTCGAGCAAAATGGACAAAAAGACGCTCGCAAGAATAAAAACGTATTATAAACCCGAAAAAAGTTTTGCTTTTTACAGATTTTTGAGAGTGATTTTGCGCCCCATACAAATGCTTGTGTGGCCGACAAAAGTCATAGGCGCGGAAAACGCTAAAAAGGTTAAGGGTGCGCTCTTTACCTGCAACCATTATTCCAAAATGGATTCGATGATTCCGTACTTCGTGCTTTTCAAAAAAGAAGCGCATGCGCTTGCAAAGTACGAGTTGTTCACAAATCCCGTAGCGGGTTGGTTCTTGCACAAAATGGGTGCGATTCCCGTACGCAGAGGCGAGGCGGACATAGAGTCGGTCAAGCAAGTTTTAAGAGTGCTTAAAGACGGCAAGCAACTGCTCATTTTCCCTGAAGGAACGAGGAATAAAGAGGGTACGCAACATATGGCGGAATTTAAGACGGGTACGGCTCGTTTTGCGATAAAAGCGAAAGTCCCCGTTGTGCCGATGATTTATTATCAAAGCCCAAAAGCGTTCAGAAAGAATTGGCTGTACGTGGGCGAGCCGTTCTCGCTCGAAGAATTTTACGGCGCGCGTTCGATTGACGAAAATCACGCCGCAACAGATGTCATCAAAGAGAAAATGGACGAAACTCGCCGCCTTTGCAACGAGTACGTCGAAAAAGCAACCAAAGGCAAAAAGAAAAAGTAACGTTGAAATCGGCGTTATTCGTCGGTTTGCGAGGTGAGAATTGAAAGTTATCGTCGCAGAGAAAGCGGGATTTTGCAACGGCGTGAAAAAGGCGGTGAACACCGCCGTTTCGCTTGCTGAAAAATACGGAAAAATCTACACTTTGGGCGAACTCGTGCACAACGAACTCGTCACCGAGTACCTTTGCCAAAAGGGCGCGATTTGCCTTAAAATCGAGGATTGCGACAAACTTAAAAAGGGGGACGTTGCGCTTATACGCGCTCACGGCATAACCAAAGAACTCGAAGCCGAATTGAAAGAGCGGGGCGTGATACTTTTCGACGCGACTTGCCCCGTCGTCAAGCGCAATCAGAAACTTGCAGAGGATAGGGCGAAAACGGGCGACGACATCATAATCGTCGGCGACAAAAATCACGATGAAGTGATAGGCGTTGCCTCGTATGCCGGAAAGAACTGCAAGGTCGTTTCGGACGGCGAAACTCTGTCAATCGGCGAAAAATCGACTTCGATTTTGTTTCAAACCACGATTTTGCCCGAAAAATTTGAAAAAATTGAAGAATTTGCAAAGAATTTTGAAAAAAACCACAACAATTTAGTTGGCATTTTCAATACTATTTGCTATACTACAAAAGAGAAACAGGACGAAGCGCGCGCACTCGCCGAAAAGTCGGACGCGGTTTTGGTTCTCGGAAGCCATACGAGCGCAAACACGAGACGTTTGTTCGATGTGGCAAAAGAGGTCAATCCGAATACGTTTTTCGTCGAAAACACAAACGACGCTCTGAATCAAACAAAATTTATCAAGGATATTCAATGTGTATCGATTGCCGCAGGGGCTTCTACTCCGCCGTGGTTGATACAGGAGGTAACAAGACTTATGAGTGAAACTCAAAAGAACGCTGTGGAAACAGTCGAAACTGAAGTGAAAAACGAGGCAACACTTCAAGAGCAACCAAAAGCCGAAGAAAAAGCACCCACCACTATGGCAGATCTTTTGAAATCTGAAAATTCCGTGGGTTATACAAACTACAAAATCGGCAAACGCATCAAAGGCAAAGTCATCAGCGCCGGCGATAGCGGCATCTACGTCGCAATCGGCGGAAAGAAAGACGGTTTCATTGATAAGAGTGAAGCATCTTTGGACGGCAACTACAATCCTGCCGACTTCAAAGAGGGCGATGAAATTCAAGCAACTATTCTTGCTGTCAACAAAGAGTACGTGTCTTTGTCCAAAAAGGACGTCGACGCAGTGCGTCTCGAAGAAGCAGAAGCGGAAAAGGCTCTTGCTCAAGGCGAATTCTCTTTGACTATGACGGAAGTCGTCAAGGGCGGTTTGAGAGGAAGACTCGGTCAATACACCATCTTCGTTCCCGCAAGCCAAATTAGAATGGGTTACGTCAGCAACCTCGAAGATTACAAAGGCAAAACGCTTCGCTTGACGCTTATGCCTCCGAAGGAAAAAGAAAACACAGAGGCTGAGGGCGAAGAAAACGCTCAAAGCGAAGATAAACCCCAAAAGAAGTCGAGATATTTGTTCGCTTCTCAACGTATCATTCTTGAAAGAGAAAAGAAAGAAAAAGAGGATCTTTTCTGGAACAACATCCACGTTCACGACATCGTGACCGGCAAGGTTAAGAGATTTACGCAATTCGGCGCATTCGTAAACGTTCGCGGCTTCGATTGCCTCGCTCACATCTCTGAACTTTCTTGGAACAAGATCACCGATCCTTCCACCGTTCTCACCATCGGCGAAAGTTACGACTTCGTAGTCCTCAAAATGGACAGAGAAACCGGCAAAATCTCTCTCGGTTACAAACAACTTCAAAAGAAACCCTACGAAGTTGCGGCAGAGAAGTTCCCCGTCGGTACTGTCATCAAAGGCAAGGTTGAAAGAATCTTCCCCTACGGTGCATTCGTATCCATCGACGACGGCGTAGACGGACTCGTTCACGTTTCTCAAATCTCTCACAACTGGATCAAAGACGCAAACGAAGCGTTGACGGTCGGTCAAGAAGTCGAAGCAAAGATCATCGGATTCGACGACAATCGTATCACTCTTTCTATCAAGGAATTGCTTCCCGCACCTGAAGAAACTCAAGTTCAAGAAGGTCAAGAAGAAGCAACCGACGAAGAAAAAGCGGCAAAGAGATCTTCCAGAGTCAAGAAGTTCGAACAAAAAGTTGCAGACGGCGAAAGCAAACGCGAACGTCGCGGCGCAAAGAAGGAATCTTCCAACGAACCCAAAGAATGGGTTTCCGGTAGTTCTTCCGCAACTCTCGGCGATTTGTTCAAGAACCTCAACCTCAACCTCGCAGACGAGGCAGAGGAAGAAGCAGCACCCGCAAAGAAGACAACTCGCAAAAAGAAAGTTGAAGAACCCGCTGAATAATCCTTGTTTGATAAAAAACAAACCGTTGCTTCGGCAACGGTTTATTTTTTTGAAAAAGGCGTACACAAGTAGTTTGACAGCCTTTCTATTGTAGTGATATATTATATATAGTATATATTTATAAATAATAGGTGCATTATGGCAAAGATTATTTTGACAGGCGACAGACCGACGGGAAGATTGCATATCGGACATTACGTCGGCTCTCTGCGTGAAAGAGTAAAACTTCAAAACAGCGGAAATTTCGATGAGATTTACATTATGATTGCCGACGCGCAAGCACTCACCGACAACGCCGAACATCCCGAAAAAGTGCGTAGCAACATCATCGAAGTTGCTCTCGATTATCTTGCGTGCGGAATCGACCCCGCAAAATCTACGATTTTCGTTCAATCGTCAGTGCCTGAACTTACGGAACTTTCGTTTTACTATATGAATCTCGTCACGCTTTCGAGATTGCAACGCAATCCGACCGTAAAAGCCGAGATAAAAATGCGCGACTTTGAAAAGAGTATTCCCGTAGGATTCTTGACTTATCCTATCAGCCAAGCCGCAGACATCACGGCATTCGAGGCGACGACCGTTCCCGTCGGCGAGGACCAAGAACCGATGTTGGAACAGTGCAAAGAAATCGTGCGCAAGTTCAACTCTATTTACGGTGACACTCTTGTCGAACCAGAAATACTTTTGCCGAACAACAAGCAATGTTGCAGACTTCCCGGTATCGACGGAAAAGCAAAGATGAGCAAATCGCTCGGCAACTGCATTTATCTTTCGGACACGCCCGACGAGATAAAAACGAAAGTTATGTCGATGTTTACCGACCCCAATCACCTTCGTATCGAAGACAAAGGCAAAGTGGAAGGGAACACTGTGTTCACGTATCTCGACGCATTTGCAACCGACGAGCATTTTGCCGAGTTTTTGCCCGATTACAAAAATCTCGACGAACTCAAAGCGCATTACAGACGCGGCGGTTTGGGCGACGTGAAAATCAAAAGATTCCTCATCAACGTCTTGCAATCCGAACTTAAACCGATATACGACAGGCGACTCGAACTTGCAAAGAATCCCGACGCTGTTTACGAAATCCTCAAAAACGGTACGCAAAAAGCGAAAGCAAAAGCGGCGGGAACGCTTGCAAAAGTGCGCCATTCTATGCAAATCGATTACTTCGACTGATTGCGCTTTATTGAAAAATACCGCAATAGAACATCAAAAAAACCGCTTATCGCGGTTTTTTTGTTTGCAAATTAATTGTGTTTATTTAGGGTTATTTTTATCGTAAAATTTTACGTTGCGTTTGTTGTCGATTTGCTTTTTAATTTTATATGTTCAAACGGTGCATAAGTTGTCGATTATTCGTTTTCGGTTTCCTCGAGAGGTCCTTGCGGTTTCTTCGTTTTTGCAAATTCTTTGTTGATAACCGCTTTTGCGATACAGTATATTGCCAAAACGAATGACAACGCAAACATCGCCCAGTTGATTGCCGTTTGCGAGAATATAAGTTCCACCGCGCCGAAAATAAATTTGAGAATCGTCATTACGAATATTGCATTGTCAATTCCTCTTTTGTCTACGAATAGGTTGACAATCCAAAGAATTATCACCGCAATCGTCAAAATTCCGATAAAGACGGGGCAGAAGTTTCCGTATCCGTACGGCATATCGCTGAAATATGGATAATATTCGACTTTGCTAATGAAGTTTCCGCTTGCGCTATCGGGAAACGTGAATACCATTGCAACGCCGTTGGGCAGACATTCCAAAACGAGCATTACGATTTCCAAAATGCCGATGGGAATCAAGAAAAGCAGGTGCTTTTTGTTGATTTGTTTCATATCTCACCTCGTTAGTGTTTGTTTATTGCAATATCACTTGATATTACTTGCCGTTCGTCAAATTCCGTCGGGAATGGGCGGAAGTTCGGCGGGAAGCGTTTTTTGCAATTCTTTGATTGCGCCGCGTGCGAGAGCGTCGCAACGATTGTTCAGTTCGTTGTCGGCGTGTCCTTTGACTTTGATGTAAGATACTTCGTGAATTTGCATAAGAGAGAGAAGTTCTTTCCACAAATCGACGTTTTTCACTTCGTCCTTGCTCGAAGTGCGCCAGCCCTTCATAATCCAGCCGTTTATCCAACCTTTGAGGAAAGGCTCGACAGAATACGCGCTGTCGCTGTATATCGTGACGACGCACGGCTCTTTGAGCATTTTCAAACCTTGTATTATTGCGGTGAGTTCCATACGGTTGTTTGTCGTAGATTTTTCCGCGCCGCTCGCTTCTTTTTTGTGACCTTTGTAGAGCATAACGACGCCCCAGCCGCCAACGCCCGGGTTGCCCGAACACGCACCGTCTGTGTAGATTTCAACTTGTTTTTTCATAATTTCATTGTACACAATTTTGAATTTGTTTGCAAGACAAAGAATTTATTTGCCGACTAATAATGAATAATTAATAATTGCGGTGAATTTCAACTCAAATCATTGACTAAAAACGAAGTGCTTGCTATAATAATTAAGCATTAAATTTGCATAGGGGAGTGGCTCAATGGTAGAGCAACGGTCTCCAAAACCGTCGGTTGCGTGTTCGAGTCGCGTCTCCCCTGCCAAGAGAAGAAGTCCTAAAAGGACTTCTTTTTCTTTGCAGTTTTTCCGCGACGCGAACACGCAACGCAATCGCGGCGGAACGATGTTCCTTGCGCTTGAGGTTGCATCTGACACTACGCGGCGCAAATAAATTTGCTATGCTTCGTTATTTTAGCCGCTTTGCGCTTTCACGAGTCGCGTCTCCCCTGCCAAGAGAAGTCCTTTTAGGACTTCTTTTTCTTTGTAGTTGAATTTCCTTATAAAATAAAAAAACGTGCCGAAGGCACGTCACCAAGCAAGCGTTCGCACGGAATTGCGGTATGAGTTTTTATCCGTCTAAATTTGAGAGCAGAGAGGGCTTGCGCGGTTAGTAATTGCGAGAACAAGTGCGGTTTTTGACAATCGCCCAATAAGTATTCGTTTCTGTTTAGGGGATTCCCATGCTTACGCTCTGAATGACGATGTGGGCGATTGACATCACCGCAACGCCGTTTGAGCAATGTAGTGAAATGCACGCAAGCGTGCGTGAAATTGTGACATTTGTCACAATGAAATTTGCGCAGTGCGCAAGTGATATTGCGACTTTGTCGCAGTTGCGGAATATTTGAATGTTCTAACGAAATTTATTTGGGATGTGGGGTAATACCCACCGACAATTATTCATTATTAATTAAAAAAAGAGTGCCGAAGGCACGTTCACCAAGCAAGCACTCACGCGGAATTGCGGTATGAGTTTTTATCCGTCTAAATTTGAGAGCAGAGAGGGCTTGCGCGGTTAGTAATTGCGAGAACAAGTGCGGTGTTTTGTTCAATCGCCCCAAAGGTTCGTTTCTATTTAGGGGATTCCCACGCTTACGCTCCGAATGACGATGTGGGCGATTGACATCACCGCAACGCCGTTTGAGCAATGTGCGCGGTAGCAGAGCAAAAACCTAACAAGGCTACTGACAATACACATAAATGTGTGTTGTCACAGCCTTAGCAACGGTAAATAAAAAACGTGCCGATAGGCACGCCAGCAAGCAGATAATCTTGCGAAACTGCGGTTTGAGTTGTTGTCCGTCTGATTTTGATAGCAAAGATTCTCTGCGCGGTAGCAGAGCAAAAACCTAACAAGGCTGTGACAATACACATAAATGTGTGTTGTCACAGCCTTTGTAATGGTAAATAAAAAACGTGCCGATAGGCACGTCACCAAGCAAGCGTTCGCACGGAATTGCGGCAGGGAATTTGTCCCTATGTGATTTGAGAGTGAAGAACGGTTGCGCGGTTAGTAGAGCAATAAATCAAGCGAGGCTCTCGGCAATACGCAAATTTTGCGTGTTGCCGTTGCCTCGGCGATGATTTTTGCTCTTATGCCGTATGATACTTCCTCGTTCTATACAGCAACCAGTAAATGAGCGAACTCAACGGCAGGTTGGTGAGCAGAACCATAGGAAGTATTATCGATTCGAGAATAAGGTCGATGTCGTTGACGTTTGCACCGAGTCCGAAGAATCCGATGAGAATGCAAACGACGGTCAATTCGATAAACAACATACCGCGATTGAGTATCGACAGTTTGAAGTTGAAGTTTGCTCGCGTTCGCCTCGTCGGGTTCAAAAGATAGATGACGGTCGGCACGAGGCAGAGTGCGCTACCCACCAAAAGTATGGGCAAGAAGTAGGCGTAACTCACTCTCGTTGCGAGCGAAGCCCACATAATTGCGACTTCCGCTACGAAAAACGCAAGAATGATGAGGAACGTGTCGCGGTTGAGTCTGTTGGACTGAATGAAGTTGAACGTGTAGTACTCTGACGTGTTTCCTCTGTCGTAGGGGCGAATCTTAAAGCCTTTTGCGTACAATCTCGTCTTTATGTCGCTGTCCGAATAGTCGTTGTTCTGTTGCGGTTTTTCTTGTTGTTGCTGCTGTGCGTCTGATTTATTGTCTTGCAACGAAACGAAGAAATCGCGATAATTCACGTCGTCTTTTTCGTAGTCGAATCCGCCTTCTTGTCTCGATACGACGGCAGAGGTGACGAAGTGACCTTTCGAGTCGACTTGATTCTTGCTTTCGAGTTCGGCGGGGTAGAATTGCTCTTGAGCGGGCGTTTGCGCAGTTTGCGCATAGTATTGAACGGTTTGTCGTTCTTGTTGCGCTTGCTGTGACTGCGCTTGTGCGGCTTCCGCTTCTTGCAATGCTATTTGCTGTTCTTGCTCTTTTGCGAGTTTGTCGTCGATTTGCGCTTCGCGCTCGTCGAGTTGCTTGAAAATGTCTTTAAGCGACGTTTGCGAGCGTTGGGTTTGTTCGACTTGATTGGTATAGCCGTTTATGTAAGTGTGTTCTTGCGGTTGGGCGTGCGAGTTAAACTCGTACGTGCGCATTTCCTCCTGCTTTTTGTACTCGCTCTCGGCGTCGAGTTTTGCGAACATTTCTTCGAGGGTTTGAGAGGGTTTTGCTTGTTCTTGGCGTTTACGCTCGGCTTCTTCTTCGGCGCGGCGTTTTTCCTCTTCATCCGCAAGACGTTTTTCTTCTTCGGCGCGCAACTTTTCTTCTTCCATATGGCGAAGCATGGATTTGACGAGTTCGCGGTCCTCTTCGCTTTTTTTGAGTTGGTCTTCGGTTTTGCGAAGTTGCTCGTCGCGCCTGCGCACTTCTTCGACGTGCAGTCTGAGTTGTTCCTCTTTTTGACGCGCTTCTTCTTCGGAAAGTTTGAGTTGCTCGTTAGCCTTTTTCGCTTCTTCCTCGCTTAAACGAAGTTGCTCGCTGACCTTTTGAGTTTCTTCCTCTTGCTTTTTGAGTTGCTCGTCTTTAAGGCGTGCTTGTTCGTCCTCTTGCTCTGCTTTTTCGCGCAGGGAAGCGGCGTCGTCTTCGTTCACTTCGTTTCCGTAGCGGTCAAAAAACACCTTTTTCTCAACGATTTTGTCCTTATAAACGACTTTGGGTTTGTCTTCCGTGTCGCGTTTGGAATAGGGACGAAGGTCGCTTGCCTCGAAGGGAACGGGAACGGTGAAGTCGTACTCGTCGCTCGAAACGAGTTTGTCGAGAATGGTGCGAGAATACTCGTATTCGCTCTTTTCTTTTGTGAGATAGGCTCTGCCTTCTTTTGTGAGCGTATAATAGCGACGTTTCCCGCCGCCGGTGTCGTCGGGGTCGCCGTCGTACGATGAAACGAGCCCTTGCTTTTCAAGTCTTTTGAGTTGATTGTAGAGGGTTGCTTGCTTCAAAACGTACTGCGAATTGCTTTTGTCCTCGATTTCTTTGAGGATTTCGTAGCCGTACTTATCGTCGCTGAGCAGACAACCGAGAATGATAGTCGTCACGTTGCCGCGGATAAGGTCGCTGTTGACAGAAGATATATCCATATATCGCTCCGAAAATTGATATTATAATTTTAGCAAACTATTATAAAATAGTCAATATTATATAATAGTAAAAGACGGTATTTGCAATGATTTTGCGCCTTTTTTGTCAATCGTTTTTGTCGGGGCGCAGTTTGACGACCTGCGCGGCGAGTTTTCTGTGGTCTTCCTCGATTGCGGCGTAGTGCTTTTTGGTGGTGTTCACGTCGCGGTGACCGAGAACGTCGGCAACGAGATATATGTCGCCCGTCGCTCTATATAGGTTTGTGCCGAACGTACTGCGCAACTTGTGAGGGGATATTTTTTTGAGAGGCGCGGCGGTTTGAGCGTACTTCTTGACGATATTTTGCACGGCTCTGACCGAAAGCCTCGAAACCTGCAAGGACAAAAACACTGCGTCAGTGTCGCCGGGATTCAACTTTTGACACCTTTCCACAAGGGATTTGCGCTCGGTGTCGATGTAGGTTTTGAGTGCGTCGGCAACCTCGTCGCCGAAGTACAAAATGGCTTGATTGCCGCCTTTTCTCGTGACGGTAAACGCATTTGTTTCAAAATCTATGTCCGAAAGGTTGAGTCCCACGCACTCGCTCACACGGATTCCCGTGCCCAAAAGAAGGGAAACTATCGCAAAATCGCGTGCGTGCGTGTTGCGTTGCACTTTGCGCTGATGTTCGCTCATTCCCGCGCCGGTTTCCGCAGCGTCGAGAATACGCTCGACTTCCTTTTTTTCAAGTCTAATAATGTCTTTGTCGTGATTTTTTGGCATAGTGAGTTTTGCCGACACGTTCTGATTGATTCTGTCGTGATTGTACATATACTTGAAAAACGTGCGGACGGTTGAAATTTTGCGCGCTTTTCCTTTTTCCGCGTTGGTTTTTTCCTTGCCGTCGAAGGAATAGTAGGACAGATATTCCATATACGCTTCGAGATTGCCGAGCGTGATTTTGTTAAGATCCTCGGCGGTGAAGTCGTAAACGTCTTTATAGCCGCGAAATGCGCGCACGTTTTTGAGCAGATAGTCGAAAAATATGCGCAAATCGTAGGCGTAATTCAGCCTCGTAAGGGTGGTCGTTTGCGGCTCGATTCCCACGAAAAATTCCTCGCAACATTCGGGCAGTTGATCTCGCAATGCGCGAAGTCTGTTGGTGATGTTTTTGTCGCGTTCGCTGAAATAATTTGCCATAGAATTTAATCCCCTTGACTTTTGTTTTTATATAACGAAATTTTAGCAAACTATGCGTAAAATGTCAATATAATGTGCGCATATGCACGCGCTCGCACGAGGGTATTTGCGATTGAAAAGTTTTTTGAAACGTGATATGATGTCGGTATGGAAAAAATCAAGAAAAACGAAATCAAAAAAGCGTCGAAAGTTTTTACCGAAATTTTCAAGGACTACGAGGCTTACGACGTTCTTTTCGGCAGAAAAAACAGACTGAACAGAATGTACTATCTTTTTAGGGCGGAAGTGTATTGCGCTCAAAATTTCACCTACAAAGACGACGATTTTTGCGCTTTGTGTTCCATAAAAACGCCGAGCGATAAGGAAATCGAATTGAAATCCGCTTTCAAGAATCCGTTTTTCGATATTGCGTTCTTTTTGAACGTAGGATTTAAGCAAGCAAAAATCGCAAAAGAGTACGTCGATATGGCGGACAAGGTGGCAAGCAAGTATTACAATCCTCAAACCGATTGCTACATAAAAAATATCGGCGTAAGAAAAGAGTTCAGAGGTCAAGGCAAACTCAAAGGTATGCTCAAAGAGTTTTGCGGCGATATGCCGATATATCTTGAAACGCAAGACGAAAACGACGTTGCAATCTACAAAAAACTCGGCTTCGAGGTGTGCGAAATCGTCAAATGGAAGGGAATTACCCACGTTGCTATGCGCAGACCTGCGCTAAACGACTGATTCGCTACAAACGATAAACAGATCAAAAAACGATATTATTTGTAACGCAAATTAAGAGTGAATTGACAAGCGCTCGGCATTTTGCCGAGCGTTTAATCAATCATACCATCTTTGAGTTTTTGCAGAACTTTGTTTTCTATGCGGCTCACTTGAACTTGCGATACGCCCAGTTCTTGCGCAATCTCGCTTTGCGTTTTATCGCGGAAATAGCGAAGAATTATAACTTTTTTCTCGCGTTGGGGTAGGTCTGCAATCAAATCTTTCAAAAGCAGTTTGTCGATGTTTTCGTCTTCGCACTCGTCGGTTGCGATTTTGTCGCCGAGTTCGAGGTCGTCGTCGCCCACCGTTGCCGACAAGGATAGCAAATAATGCTGTGCGTCCATTGCGTACACGATTTCCTGCGCCTCTACGTCGAACGCTTTGGCAAGTTGCTCGACGGTGGGTTCGCTCTCGCCGTTTTTGAGTTTTTCGTCGATATACGCCGTGATTTTCTGTGCGAGAGTTTTCGTCCATCTCGACACTTTTATCGCGCCGTCGTCGCGCAAAAATCGCTTTATTTCGCCGCTTATCATAGGCACTGCGTACGTCGAAAACCTAACGCCGTATTCGACATCGAAATTTTGCATAGCCTTGACAAACCCCATTGCGCCCAATTGCATAAGGTCGTCGTATTCGAGCCTGCCTTTGAAGCGTTTTACAATGGATTTTATGAGCGGTATATTTTCTTCTATGAGTTTCTCTTTCGCGCCGTCGTCACCCGCCTGAGCGTTTTTCAACAACTCGAGCGTGGTTTGGTGATCTAACATCCTTTCATCACCTTTTTCATTTTTACGACCGTACCTTCGTCAACGACCGACGCAACGTCCATTTCGTCCATAAACGTGTCGATGATGGTGAATCCCATTCCGCTGCGCTCGTCGTCTTGGGCGGTGGTGAAGAAGGGTTCGACGGCTTCTTTGACGTCTTTTATACCTTTGCCGAAGTCGCGCACGACGATTTCAATTGATTTTTTGTCGTCGGGTACGCAACATTCGATTTGCATAACGCCCGTATCTTTTTGGTCGTACGCGTGTACGACGACGTTCGTCACCGCTTCGCTGACGGCGGTTTTTATGTCGTTGATTTCTTCGAGAGTGGGGCAACACTCGATTGCAAACGACGCCACCGCGTTGCGGGCAAATGCTTCGTTCTTGCTTGTCGCAAGCAATTTCATATCAAAATAATTCATATATTCTCCTTATTCCACAATCGGCACGAAACGATACACGCCGCTCGCGCAAAAAACTTTGTCCACTTGGCGCGGTACGTTGGCAAGCAAAAGTTCTGCGTGCCTGTTTCTCAGTTTCTTGTATCTTCCCAGTACGAATCCGAGTCCGGTGCTGTCAATGAACGTGACGTTCTTCATATCGAATATCATCGAACGCAAATCGCGCGTGTTTTCAATCACGTCGTCGATGTCCGCTCGCACCATTTTTGCGCCGTACTCGTCGATTTCGCCCGAAAGCACAACCCGAATACTGTCTTTGTCGGATATAAATTCAACTTCCATATTGCCTCCGACAAATAGAATAAACAGTATCTAATCGAACATTTTGGCGGCTTTTGCGAATTTTGAAAAATTCCTAAAATTTTATGTCAAAAATTTCTTCAAATCTATCAAAAAAATCATTGACAACTTTTTTGATTTATTGTATAGTGTTGTAGTCGCAAAGAACGACGCGAAAATCTTTCGGGGTGTAGCGCAGTTTGGCTAGCGCGTCTGATTTGGGTTCAGAAGGTCGGGAGTTCGAATCTCTTCACCCCGACCAGCACAAACTTCACCGATGTGATTCGGGCCTTTAGCTCAGTTGGTTAGAGCAGTCGGCTCATAACCGATCGGTCCGCGGTTCGAGTCCGTGAAGGCCCACCAAAATTTAAAATCATTTGGCCCGGTAGTACAGTTGGTTAGTACGCCAGCCTGTCACGCTGGAGGTCAGGGGTTCGAGCCCCCTCCGGGTCGCCATCAAAGTTTGTGGCAGTGACAACCGTCACTGCCATAAAACTAAAATAGGGGATTGAAATCCCAAATGCCTCGGTAGCTCAGGTGGTAGAGCAAGGGACTGAAAATCCCTGTGTCGGTGGTTCGAGTCCGCCCCGAGGCACCAACAACTCAATACGCTGGTGTAGCTCAACAGGCAGAGCAACTGATTTGTAATCAGTAGGTTGTTGGTTCGATTCCGATCACCAGCTCCATACGGAGAGGTTCCCGAGTGGCCAAAGGGAGCAGACTGTAAATCTGTTGTCAGTGACTTCGGTGGTTCGAATCCACCCCTCTCCACCAAAAACGCCAAAACCCTACTAAACAGTAGGGTTTTTCATTTTTTACATCTCTGTTTTTTGCGTGGAATTGCGCGGATTTGCGGGGGTTTTCGTGGGTTTTATTACCAAAAGTATTACCAAATTTTACAAAGAAATCACAACAAAGAAACGACTTTTAACTTGTCTTCTTCGGTGTGGTGTGCATAGGTCTTTACAACTTGTTCCAAAGTGTCGCCGATTAGCGCGGCGATAACACCGAAATTTGCGCCTTTTGACATCAGCAAAGAAACATATGAATGTCGTAAATCGTGTATTCGTATTTTTTTTACGCCAGATTTCTCTATACCATTTGTATAGGCTTCTTGAATGGCATTAAGCGATATTGGATTCTTTTCACCAAAAATGTAGACGTTTTTTATGTAATGCGCTTTTTTGTATGCCAGCCATTCATTGAGAACGTCGATTGCTTTTTGAGGCAACGGAACGAAACGCGACTTATAATTTTTTGTTTCGGTAATCCGATACGGCGAATTGTCCATTGTTTTGCGCGTGAAAGTACCGTGTATATATAGTTGCTGTCCATCATAGTCTTCTGCACGCAACGCTTGTAACTCGCCAACACGACAGCCACAATAAAACAGAGTGGTGAATAGTGCTTTGTATTTTATTTTGCCAACCGACGCTATGAATTGCTCAAATTCCGCTTCTGTCCAAATTTGGCGAGGTTCTTTATTATCTTTGCGTTTCGGCATTTTAACGCCGTTAAGAGCGTTTTCAAGACCATAATGCTCAACGCACCAAGAATAAAAGACGGTGAATTGCCCGTATATCTTCGACAGTGTTTTTTGAGTGTAGAGTTTGCCTCTGTATGTTTTTGCCCACAGTTGGTCTTGCCACTCGATTATGTCTTGCTTGGTTATCATTTTCATATCACGCCCGCAAAAAAAATCATCATAATGTAATTTTGCGGTATGAATAAAATCATACAAAGAACTTTCCTTGACGTTGTTTTGGGCATACCCGAGATATTCTCGGCGTGCGAGTTCATAGCGAACTACAACCTTTCCGTCGTACTTTTGAGGTGCGACAAGGTATTCTTCCATAAACTTTTCGTACGCCATTTTTGCGAGTTTTTTTGTCTTAAATCCCGAAAGTTTCTTTTGCTTACGCCCGTCACCAGTATTGACATAAAAATATATGTCGTACAGAGTGCCGTTCTTCTTGGTTTCGCGTTCTTGAATGTTGTACTTAAATGTGTTTGGCATAGTTTATATTTTATGATATAATCCTTATATAAGCCTCTACTGTTGTCGAATGCTTGCGCTGTCCGTGAGCGGTTTGTAGTCAACGTGGGGGTTTTAGATTTTTTCTGACACCTTTATTAGTATTGATATAAAATCAAATAGGCTGTAATTTTGCTGTTTATATAAAACAACTGCAAATTCAGCAGGTATGGCTAACAACTGTTTTAATTCCTCATAGAAACTACTTATAAAGAAATCAAATCGTTCTTTTGTTGTCAAATGATAGAATATGATTGCGATTGATATTATGTTGTTATATCTTAACGACTTTCCGTAGTTTTGTTTCAAAAACGAAACAAACGGATTTGTAGAACTGATAGCGAATTTCGTTTTGAAATTATACAACCTTAAATTGTGAGCGCACAAGTTTCTTATGTTCGACATTATACACAAAAAGTTGAAAAGGTCATCGGCGGTTATGGGTTTTCCGTAAATAGATGTTATGTGTGTGCAAATTTTGTTCTTTAATGGCATTTTTAGACAGAAGAAAAAGTTTTTCAAATCGGTCAGTGTCATATGCGATACAAAAACCCAAATTGGTATTTCGCCATAAACGTCCATATAATGGCGTACATTTTCATTTGATTTATCAGGGTTATCGTAGCAATTTTTGATTTGGTCTTTTAGCCTTTGAATAAGAGTATTTGCTGAATTTTCCAATTTTTGATTATATCTATTGTATGAATTAATATCTAAATAGGCATAACCATTATAGTTTTGCGAAAATTCATAAGCAATTATAGATTTTAGAGTGTTTTCAACGTCTAAAAGCAAAGCAAGTGTATTGTGTCGCAATTCTTTATCAAAAAGGTATAGGGTAGATAAATACTCAAATTTGGTATTCTCAACAAAATTATCACTTCCATCGATTAAGAATGCGTCTTTGTATCCGTTGATTACGTTATAATAGTTTTCTTTTTCTAAAAAACGTTTTGCACTCATTTCGTCTTCTATTATGAGATTGCGTGATTTTAGAATTTCAATTTGTTCGTCGTAAGTTTTGAATGGTTTTGTCATAAGCAAAAAGAGCCAACACATTGTGCTGACTCTTTTCACATTTGTTGGCTGTGCTACATATAGCGCACAGTACATACCACGAAGTGATGGAGTGGATATACCGACCATCAACTGTATGATACAAAATTATTTTATGCTTGTCAACACAAATTTATTCCATTAGATGAATAAAATTCAAGAAATTATGCCAGCATTTCCCCTTTTTTTATTTTTTAATACCTCACGTAACCCATATTCGGGTTGAGAATCAAATATCTCGAATCAGTTTTACTGCCTTGCCGAGTATGCGGAACTGGTCAAATTCGTTGGCAAAGATTCGCTTCGTGTCATATTCTGGGTTGTTTGGAACAAGGTCAACCCAGTTTTCGCCGACGGAATACACTACTTTTTTTATCGTCGCTTCGTCGCCGTTGTACAGAACAATCGCCGTCGTTCCGCTGTCTACGCTGTCGGTGCGTAGAACAAGCACGCGGTCGCCGTCAAGTATCTTCGGATACATTGAGTTGCCCCGCACTTGCAACACGAAATAATCGCTTGCAGGACGACCGCAAAGCATTTCAATAGGTATCGAAATAAGGTCGCCTGTGCTTAATTCTTCAACCGTTCCGTCATAACCCGCTTTGATAGTGCCGATGACGGGGAATGGAACGATAGCGTCGGGCGTGTACGCGTTATCTAATGTGTGCGTGGGGGTATCACGTCCAAGAAGATAGTCAACTGAAACATTGAATAAATCGGCAAGTTTTTTAATGCTATCATTATCTATTTTTACTTTCCCATTTTCCCAATATGAATAATTGTTTTGAGAAATACCAACATATTTAGCCACATCTTGCTGTGTCAAACCTTTCGATTTTCGTACCTCTTTTAATCTCAACATATATCACCTCTTTTGATTTTTATTATAAACAAAAATGATAATCACGCAAGGGGGAATATTTTTTATTGATAAATTATTGATAAAATCCTTGACATTGATAAAAATATCAATTAAAATATCATTACGATTGATAAAACAGCAACAAAGCAAATCACATTTCATTTATCAAAAACGGAGGGAAGAAAGATGGAAGATTTTTTCAAAATTGGAGCAATTGTCTTATCGATTATCGGTGTTGTGCTTTCGGTAGTAGCACTTCTTATGAATCACGGGATTATCCCCTCGTGAGCAGTCCAGTTTATAAAACAAACGAACTTTGAAAATTAAATATGGAGGTGAGGATAGTGAGTAATTCCGAACTGTTGAAAAAACTCAACAACCTCGCAGAACCGTTGTTTAAGAATGGCGTGCTTGATATTCATCAAGTGATTGTCATTGATAGCAATGGCGCGAGGATTGTACGAGAAGAAGAATTTGAGCCGTTTGCCGAAATCGGCGATTAGTAAATTCTTTGATAGGGGTATCTACCTTTCACAGCGGCTGCAAGGTATGTACCGGGGTGAGGGAATGAAACCAAGCGTTGATAGATACTTTCAGGGACATAGAAGTATTGATAGACGTTTCCGTTTAGGAACTCTACTTCAAGCACTTGGTTTTCATAACCCACCGAAGCAACGTTTGTTGAACTCACTGGGATTCTCTTCACGATGTTCACCTCTTTATTTAATAAATATAAGCATTATAACACTTTATAGGGGGAATGTCAATGAGTTGCATTTTCACGAAAGAAATTTTGATACGCATTATCAAATCATCTAAAAAATCGCTTCGCGTTATTTCGCTCGAAAGCGGCGTGCCACAACACACGATTGAGAACTGGTTGTATACAAACAAAGTTCCGTCAATCGAAAACACAATCGCAGTGCTTCAAGCACTTGGTTACAAATTGACAATAGAGGAGAGGCTATGACGTTTAGAGAACTTTTGAAGAAAAAGAACGTAACACAGGAAGAACTTGCCGTTGCTATCGGCGTTACGCAGGCAACCATATCTTACTGGTCAATCGGCATTACGCAGCCGAGAACGCGGCATTTGATAAAGATAGCAAAAGTGCTCGGCGTGTCGGTGAAAACACTCGTCGAATCGTTTGAGGATAAGTGATATGACCTACACCGAACGCGAAGCAATTATGAGCAAAGACGTTATGACGGGCGCGGATATTCAGAAGTTGCAGGGGTGCAATCCAACCCAAGCAAGCCGAATCCTCACCGATATCAAGGACGTCATCAGATTACGGGGTGGCAAGCCGCGTATCGACCAGCGAGGGAAACTGCACACGCAGGATTACTGCGATTACTACAACATCAAAAGATTTTGAGCGAGGGATAACGATGAAAACTTTTACAGAGCAAGAACTTAAAGAGATTTTGAGGAAACACAAACTTTGGTTGGAAGACAGCGACCAACAAGACGCAGAACGTGCGGACTTGTCGTGTGCGGACTTGTCGCGTGCGAACTTGTCGTGTGCGTACTTGTCGTGTGCGTACTTGTCGTGTGCGGACTTGTCGGGTGCGAACTTGTCGTGTGCGGACTTGTCGGGTGCGTACTTGTCGTGTGCGAACTTGTCGGGTGCGTACTTGTCGCGTGCGGACTTGTCGGGTGCGAACTTGTCGCGTGCGGACTTGTCGGGTGCGAACTTGCGCGATGCGGACTTGCGCGATGCGGAAAACGTTCCGTTTATTCCATACGCTTGCCCGGACTTCGGCTCGTTCATAGGTTACAAAAAAGCACAAAACTTGATTGTGGAACTCGAAATATTGAGCGACGCAAAACGTGTATCGGCAACAGGAAGAAAGTGTCGGTGCGACAAAGCAAAAGTGCTTTCAATTCAAAACATAGATGGAACACCGAGCATTTTTACAAGCGTTGCAAGCGATAGAGATTCAAAGTTCATATATAAGGGTGGCGAGATAGTCACAGTTGATGACTTTGACGAAAACCGTTGGAACGAATGTTCGACAGGCATTCACTTTTTTATAAACAGACAAGAGGCGGTGAATTACTAATGAGAATCGACAAATGTATGAACGAACTTTCAAAGATGATATTTGAGCACGGCGACACTTGCAAGGTGATGGTCGTTATTGCCAAAAAAAGTGCGGAACAAGAAAGAAAAAGCAATTTACACCCGAGTATGACACAAGCACTCGCGCCGTTCACGAAAGGACTTGCAAAATGAACAAATACCGAATTGTAGAACGCGATTTCACGCTTTGGAGCGGCAAGTTTATTCGCAAAGAGTACATCGTTGAAAAATACACGTTTTTGAAAAACGGTTTTCACTTAATGGACTGGGTAAAAGTTACAGACTTTTGGCACAGGGAAGACGCAGAAAACTGGATTAAGAAAAAACTTTGTGAAGAACAAATCGACGATATGCGGTTAGCGGAAAGGGAAGCCGAACAGGCAAAACACCCAAAAGAACCACCAAAGAGAGTTGTACACCGTTACACGGCAGAATCGGACAGCATTCTTGAACCGTGGGGCGTTGGAAAAATAACGTCGCGCCTCGACCAAAGGACAGGCTCGGCAGATAGATGAGGGATATAAAAGATGAACAAATTTAGAACTTTAAGAGCGGACGAGTTGGATTGCCGCGTAGGAACTTGCAACGATAAAGGCTTTTCACTGCTTTTGTACAAAGACGCGAGGTGCGACCAAAGCATTTTAGACGAGACCGTCGGCGCAGATAACTGGCAACGAGACCACAAAGAGGTAAAGGGCAATCTGTTTTGCGGCGTGTCGATTTGGGACGAGAACAAAAAGCAATGGATTACCAAATGGGATTGCGGCGTTGAAAGCAACACCGAGAAAGAGAAAGGCGAGGCTTCGGACAGTTTCAAGCGTGCGTGCTTCAACTGGGGTATCGGCAGAGAACTCTATACAGCACCGTTTATTTACGTCAAAGGGAACACCGAAAGGAACTCGAAGAACAATCCCGTACCGACGTTTAAGCGTATGGAAGTCAGCGAAATCGAATACGAAGATGGTAAGATAACGCAACTTGTCATTTTGGGTGACGGACAACCGATATTTACATACGGCAAACGAGGCTCTCAAACGCCAAATAACGAACGCAAGGCAAAAACCGAACAACCAGTCGAGAAGAACGACGAACTCACGCTTGACAAGGCTTATGCGCTCACAACCACAAAAGGGAAGATGTACGGCGAACTCACCGACGACCAACTTCAATGGCTCGTTGAAAACAGCAAAAACGCAATGAGCAGAAAGGCGGCGCAGATGATTCTCGACGATAGGAAGACATCGGAAGATTTAATGCCGTTGGAAGACGAAGAAGGTTTGCCGTGGGATTAAGAGGTAACAGATGAAAATCAAAGCAACATTCACAAGAGCATTGCAGGGCGAGTTCGGCGCGCACGAAGTGACGTTCACAACGTACGACAAGAACGCCGTCTTGCAACTCAAAACGCAGGATAGGACAAAGCCGTTGAGCCTTGAAGTTAAGCAGTATCGGGAACAACGCTCGCTTGACGCAAACGCATACTTTCACGTCCTCGTCAGCAAGATTGCCGAAATGGACTATCAGAGCATTGACGACGTGAAACGACAACTCGTTTGTGACTACGGAACGGTCGCATTTGTTGCGCGAATCCCGGCAAGCGCAAATCTCGACGACATCTATAAGTATTCAAGGCTTATCGGTGAGAGCAAAGGCACGAAAGAGCCGTGCAACGACTGGTACATATTCAAGCCGACACACACGCTCGATACGAAAGAGATGTCAAGGCTTATCGAGGGAACCGTTCAAGAGGCGCAACAACTCGGCATAGAAACGAGAACGCCCGAACAACTGCAAGAACTCTTATCACTTTGGGGGCAAAAGGAAAAGCAATGATAATCGTTGAAGATACACGACAACAAACCACAAAGCACAAAAACATCGAGAAACACTTTCAGTCGATAAACCAACCGAGCGTGCGCTCAAAATTGATTGTAGGCGATTACGCGCGGTTAGACAACCAAACCGTGAGCATTGACACGAAGAAAGACATCGTCGAAATTTCGGGCAATATATGCGGCGGACAACACGAGCGTTTCAGGGCAGAGTGCGAACTCGCAAGAAAGTGCGGGATTCAACTGATTGTACTCATCGAAGAAGTGCCGCCAAAGGGTGATTTGGACAACTGGCAGTCACCGAAAACCAAGAGCGGAAAGCCACTCACAATGGTGAAAGGCTCGGTGCTTAAAAAGGCAATGGCGACGATGTCGGAACGCTACGGCGTGCGCTTTGAGTTCATCACAAAAGACAAAACGGCGCAAAGGATAATTGACATATTATCGACAATCTAACGGGGTGAATTATGGATTTTAAGAAACCTTTGACTGAGAATATGAAGCAAAAGGCGAGGGCGGTTGTGGACTATCTCAAAGCCAACGAACGCTTTGTCGAAAAAGAAGAATTGCGAGCCGTTATCGGTTGCTCAAACGAGCGCACGGTGCGTGACGTGATAGCATACGTTGCGCTGTATTATCCGATAATCGCCAACAGCAAGCACAGCGGCTATAAACTCGCAAGACGAATGAGCGACCTCGAAGACGTAAGGCAGACGTGGGCAGAACAATCGTCACGGCAAATCGAACTCGAACGCCGTATGCAACCGCTAATCCGCTTCTGTGAAAAGGCAGAGAAAAAACGTGAGGTGGGCAATGGCAGATTATAACAAAGAGCGGTTCTATTGGCTCAAACTCAAACGTGACTTTTTCAAGCGACACGATATACAAATCATCGAATCTATGCCGAACGGGAAAGACTATGTGCTGTTCTACCTCAAATTGATGGTCGAAAGCATAGACCACGAGGGCGAACTTCGATTTAGCGACACGATACCGTACAACGAGCAAATGCTCTCGGTGGTAACAAACACGAACATTGACATCGTAAGAAGCGCAATCAAGTTGCTGACAGAACTTGGAATCGTTGAGGTTTTGGACGACCAAACGCTCTATCTGAAAGAGGTAAAAGCGTTGATTGGAAGTCAAACGGCAGGTGCTGAAAGACGACAAATACAACGTCAAAATCAAGCCGAAAAATTGCTTGAACGACAAAACGGCGACAATTGTCACCCAGAGAAAGAGTTAGAGTTAGAAAGCTTGCTAAAGAAATTAAAAAATAAATTATCAAGCGCAGGCGCGTATGTAGGGGTTTTTGACGATTTGATTGACGAGATTTTGGAAGCACTTGTTGCCGGTACGGAACTCGAAGATGAAATCACGCTGAACGGAACGAAATACGGCGCGGAATCTTTTAGAAGAATAGCAGACCATTTGACGGTCGACCAAGTTGCGAAAGTGGCAAACAGGCTTTTACAGCGAAAAGGCGAAATACAAAACCGAGAAAAGTACATTCAATGTATGTTGGCAGAGTGTTTCGGGATAGGTGAGAGTGAATGAAAAACAACGTGAAAGCAAATATCTTACTGGCATTCGCCGCAATCTTGCTTATCGGCGTTGTGGTGAGCGGGGTGCTTGCAGTCATCGGAATCATACCGAAAGACAAGATATGGATACCGTTCATAGCGTTCATCGTCGGCGACATAGTGCTTATAGGCACAATGCTTAAAGTGATAGACGAAGTTGACGAGGACGAGCAAAACGACGAGTAAGGGGGTGCGATATGGAATATCAAAGACGAAAACCGAGCCGAAACGAGCAGTCGCTAAAAGCGGAAGCCGAGTTGAACGGATACCGCGCGAGGGTTGCGCAGATAATGCGATTGAAAGACCGTCGGCGAGAGATTGAAACAAACTATGCGGCAATCCGATGTATCGATTACAGCAAGTTGAGAGTTCAAGGCGGCGCACCGTTCAACGCTATGGTTGAAACCGCGGTGCAGTGGGCAGACATCGAAAAACAGATTGACGACCTAATCCACCAAAATGAACAAGAATTGCTGATGATTGAATACAAACTCGGCAAACTGACCGAACGAGAGCAAACCGTGCTTTTCAAGTACTACATAGAGGCACGAACGCTATTGCAAATCGCCAACGCTATGAATTACAGCGTTGACGGAATCAAGAAAATCAAGCACCACGCGTTGCTCAAATACGCGGAAATATAAAAACACAGAGAGGAAAAGAGAATGTTTGAAATCGAAATTTACAAGAAAGCAAAGAAAGACAGCCAAATCAGAGAAGAACTGGACAAAGATAGCACGAACGCGTTTATTTGTGTCTATCAATGCGACGACAAACAGACGCACATTCTTTCGGGGTATGATGAGGCGAATAAAGCCGACATTGTTGCACTGCTTGTGGCACTTGACGACATAACGGACGACCTTTGCAGAAAGGACAAACAAATCGCTTCGGCGTACGGCTTGTACAAACTCAAAAAGGCGGCAGGTATGCTCAAAGAATTGAAACTTGACGATGAGCAAGAGGAAAGCGGCGATGAGCAGAAAGATTGACGACGCAACCCTTTGTTGGCAGTGCGCCAACTGCACGGACGGCTCTAAATGCGAATGGGCATTGGGTCGTCCCGTGAAAGGGTGGGAAGCGACACCGACAGCCTATAACGACGGCGGTTTCGTAACACACTCTTTCAAAGTGACGAAGTGTCCGAAGTTTGTCGAGGCAACCCGCTATGAAATATCGATTTCGGCAATGTGCCGAGAAATAAACTGCAAAAGAGACGACAAACACGTTTTGCAAAAAGTTGCAAAGGCACTCGAATCGAAAGGATATGCGCTTGAAACGCACAATGGGAAAGGGTATTCGGCAACCTACGCCGTGAAAAAAGTATGACAATTCAAGAGTACAAACAACAACTATACGATGCGTGCATGGAACACATCTTCCTCGCACAGCAGGCTCTCGACCGATATGCCACAGCAAAGACCGACCGAGAGCGAGAATATGCAAAGATAGACAACTTACAACATCTTGCCGCTCACAACGCTTTGCAGTGGGCATTGTACAAGGCAAGCGAACTTGAAAAATAAATT
>DKCG01000026.1:0-39820 GCA_002449145.1 Christensenella sp. UBA6880
GGAAGTGTATCGAAGTGGTCATAACGGCCCGCACTCGAAATGCGGTAACGGGGTAACTCGTTCGTGGGTTCGAATCCCACCGCTTCCGCCAAGTTGTACCCAACTGAACCCCACAAAAGTTCGGTTGGGTGCTTTTTTTTACAATTACGGGTTCAAATCTCATTACGTCACCGAGTGGGATTCGAATCCACAAACTCAATTTTTCATCATTTTACGGGTTCTAATCTCATTACACGGCTAAGTTAGATTCGAACCCGTTTCCATAATAAACTCATTTTTATTTGCCCTTCGTGGTGGTTATCGTCGCATAACAATCTAATTGTTTCTTATCTTACTAATTAAACAGAAAGGTAAATGACATATTTTTTGTATTTTAGGGGGCAAAATGATATAATTCCGCTATAAATTGTTCCCTAAATAATTAAAGGAGTATGATGAGCCAAAACCGTCAGGAAGAAAAAGTCGCAGGAGAGTAGAAAACGACTATAAAGTCAATCTGAAAACCAAAAGAGGCATTGTACGATAAAGTTAATGTCATTCTCGCCAAGCAGTCTGCACCCGAAAAACAATTACAGGCAAATGACGGTAATAATGTCGAAAAGCAATAAAAACTAATTTTTATATGCTGACTTTGCATAAAAATTACAAATAAATTACAAAAAAGCAGGTAGCGCATTATACAAAAAAACCGTATAATTTAAGAAAAATGTGAAAGTGCCGATATGAGATATAAAATGGTCGCATTAGGGTTGTGCGGCGGTTCGGCTGTCGAAACAATAAAATGAAAGAATGTAAAATCCGACGATATGCTCACATTATCTTTTATCTTTCTCCGGCTTCGCGCCCATTGACGCAAAATATACCAATGGCGTCCGACGTGCCGGACTGCCCGATGAACTGTCCGCCGAACATATTGCGGAGAGCGCTCGAAAATCGGATTTTCTTGCCGACCGGCTTTGGTCGTTTGTTTAAGAAAAGTGAGGAATAATGAAATATGGAACAATACCGCTTAGATAAAGCGCCTGTTGTCTATTACATCAGCAGCAGAGAAAATGCAGAGTGGGTGCTTTTTATACACGCTGCCTTTGTAAATCACAATATGTATCGAACACAAGTCGACTATTTTCAAGATAAGTATAATATTCTTACTCTTGACATTATCGGTCACGGTAAATCGACGAAAACCCGAAAAGGCGACGGCATATGCAATATGTCGGCGTGGATATACGAAATTCTGAAGGCGGAAAATATTAAAAAAATACATATTGTCGGGATTTCGTTAGGGGCTATATTGGCTCAAGACTTTGCTAATCGGTATCCGGAAGTCGTACAGTCGCTTGCCTGCTTCGGCGGTTACGATATAAATAATTTCGATGTCGAAATGCAAAAGAAAAACGGTAAATCACAGATGCTTATGATGATCAAAGCCTTATTTTCAATCAAATGGTTTGCGAAGTCGAATATGAAAATATCTGCCTATACTTTGCAGGCTCAGCGGAATTTTTATGAGATGAATGTTCAATTCCCGAAGAAATCGTTCAGGTATTTATCGTCTTTAAGCAGTATGGTAAATGTTCATCAATCAAAACGAAGAAAATATCCTTTGCTGATCGGCTGCGGAAAGCACGATATTCCTATGGAATTATCAGCCATAGAAACATGGAAGAAAAACGAGCCGCAATGCAGTGTGATTGTTTTTGAAAACGCGGGACATTGTGTGAATATGGACGCACCTCAAAAATTTAATTCGGTCATGGAGGAATTTTGGCTGAACGGGAATCTTAAACGTTAGAAGCCGTCGGATATATTGCCCTACGAAAATGACGGGTGAATTTACGAATAGAGCAAAAAGCGAATAAATCGAATTCTATGGGCAAATAAACCGAAAATTGCAAGAAATAATATATGAACACTTTGATTATATACGGCAGTCAGTATGGCACAACAAAGCGATATGCGGAAAAATTTGCGGAAATGACGCATTTCCCCGTTATCGGCTATGAGGATATAAAAACTTTAGCGGATTATGAGAGAATAATCTATTTCGGTGCTTTATACGCAAGCGGCATTAAAGGGTTAAAGGGTACGGTTAAAGACTTATCTCCGAATACAAAGTTGATTGTCGTGACGGTGGGATTGGCGGATGTATCCGATAAAGAAAATATAAAGAATATCAGAAATTCCGTAATAAAACAAGTGCCGAAGCATTTGTTAAAATCTTTATCCGTTTTTCACTTAAGAGGCGGCATAGATTACGGTAAATTGCATTTCAATCACAAGATTATGATGAAAATGGTATATCGTTCCGTTAAAAGCAAGCCAACCGAAAGTCTTACGCAAGAAGATAAGGCGTTTATAGAAACCTACAACAAAAAAGTTGATTTTGTCGATTACGATTCTCTGAATCAAATTGCAGAGGCGATTCAATAAATTTCGGTTTAAGGATAGGTTGATTATTGATTGTACACATTAACTTTTCAGCATAAACTTGCAAAAGAATAATAATAAGAAAAAGGAGTTTTTTATGAAATATAAAACGGTCGTATTAAAATACAACCCATGCGCTAACAAGATGGCAGAAGAAGTTGAAAAGGTTGCAAACGAATATGCCGAAAAAGGATGGAAACTCATAACGTTTTCCGTTACTCTTTCGGCAAAAGCCATACTTGTATTTGAAGTTTCCAACGCGGAACAATGAAATTACGGGTTCAAATCTCATTGCGTCACCGAGTGGGATTCGAATCCACAAACTCATTTTTTTCGTCATTTTACGGGTTCTAATCTCATTGCACGGCTAAGTGAGATTCGAACCCATTGCCATATTTTACTCGATTTTATTTGCCATTCGCGGTGGTTACCAGCGATTCGTATGAACTGTTTTTTATTTTTGCAGGTGTTGCACTTGAAAGTATAATTCACCCCTTACAAAAAGAGTATCGGCACTTTAAGTGCCGATACTCTTGCACATTATATGTGCTAAAGGGGGGGGAAGTACAGTTTATCCAAGCACATATGCAAACGACGCCGCAGTATTTGCGCAGGTCATCATCGTGAACAAAAGCGTGTTGATGATTGCACCGAGCCAAATATTTCCTGTTTTTGCCGTTATTCTTCTCGAGATCACCGTTGCGACTGCAAGAATAGGAACCATCGGGATGAGCACTATATAGCCGAGTGCCATGTCTTTTTGCCACAAGACGCCGGATGTCGTGAATACGCCGTATTGGATCGATATCATCAAAAGCACGCCGATGATGTTGAAGAATATATTGATCAGGATCGTCGCCCATTCAGGGATATTCTTTGCTCTGAAGCCTTCGTTGAAGAGTGCGCTGACGCTGAAGAATATGCCGAAGAAAAGAGCATATCTCATCATTGTAGGCAACATTTCGATGTTGAAAACTTTGATTGCCAGAGTCCAAATTCTGAAATCGACCGTCCATATCTGCCAATTTATGTAAGTGACGATATAAACGCTTGCCACTGCGATTATGCCGAGAAGGAATGTTTTTGCAAGACCAACAAAACCTGTCGGAATTCTGCCTGCCGCAAACGGATTTTCTGTGAAGCGAGGTGCGTTTTCTTTGTATCTGAAACGGTTTACTACGCCGTTGACAGCCCAAAGGAACAACACCACGGCAAGAGCAAAGAGTGCGGTGCATACTGCCCATATGCAGACCCAGTTGGTTGTATCTTGCGGATAAAGTTGCGTATTAGGGAAGAATTTTTCGCCGAATTCCGTGCATATCGGGCGAATTGTAAGTCCCGAAAAGATTGCGACAGCTATTGCGCCTATCCAGTAGGTCAGATTCTTTTGTACGCCGCGCAACGGAGTCGGATCGATCGGTTTGTTGCCGACCCACACCATTTCGCCGTTTTCGTTGACGACTTGTTGCCCTCCGGCGATGGTTTTGAAAAATCTTGTTTTAAGAAGAAGCCCTACGAGCGGGAAGATCATGGCAATGACAGCGATGAGACCGAGAAGAGAGAACATCTCCTTAACCCACCATGTCTGATGACTTTCGGCAAGATATTTGTGCCCCGACGGAGTGCCGAATGCGTTGTAGAAGAAATTTACAACAGCACTTGCGCCGTCGACGGATTCATGGTTTTGAGGGTGAACGCCGGGAATTTCATAAATTGCTCTGAATGTTCCGTCGACAGCCTGCCCTCCTTGCGTGGTGACAAGTACGCCGCCTTCTGCGGTCTGCTTATAGATGCCTTTGTTCACGATGGTGTCTTCCGCTGTAAGCCCCAGGAATTTTTTCGCGGTTGCCGTGTTGAGGTAGTCTCGCGAAATCGTTCCGCCGTTTTCTTTTGTAGTGAAGAAGAATTCATCGTCTTTGGCTTTGAGAAAACCGACGGAAACATCGGCACCGGCGCCCATAAACGAACTCCATGCCTGCATCAATCCCGCAGAAACAATTCCGATATCCTTGTCGGCAGCGAGAGTTGCGGCTGTTGTATATCCGCCCATAGAGTGACCCGAAATGCCTATTTTGGACTTATCTACGATGTCAAGGTTATAAAGGTATTTGGCAGAGTCATACAATCCGTCGGTCGCCATCATGGCATTTTTATTGTCGTTGTTGTTGTAATTGCCGTGTCCTTTGCGGTCGACGGTAAGCACGATAAACCCGCGACGTGCAAGCTCGATTGCGTTTTGCAGTTGCATTTCGCGGTTGTTTAGATAGCCGTGCGTGAGTACGACTGCGGGAAGCGGATTATCTTTGCTTGCGTTTTTGGGAACAAACAAAATGCCCGAAACGACTTTACCTTTAACTTCGGTTTCGACTTCCGCTGTGCTTCCGTCCTCATTCGTTTTGGTGGTCGTGATACTTCCTGTGTTGGTTGCGTCTCTCAAATCGGTTACCGTTACGGTGAAGCCGTCCGATTGAACGCAAGACGCACAGAAACTGCTTACGAGAATAACAAGCAAACATACTGCAAGAAAAATAAGGTTGACCTTGTTTTTTTTGCAGAAAGTAACGATGCTGTTTTTTACGTAGTCCATAATTTTTCTCCTTATATAAATTTTATTTTTTTAATTTTTAACCGTCAGCTTCTGCTTTACGACGGTGTTGTCGATTTAAATATACAATTTGTAAAAAATAATTACAATTGACAATCTTGCTCAATTGGTGTAAAATTAAATTGTAAAAAATAGACAACAAAATGTAATAAAAGATGAGAAAATGCAATTTATAGGTGTTTATGGCAAGTAGATTCGAAGAATTTATCGATATAGAAAAATTTAAAAAGGCACTGAATTATGCCGCACAGGCAACAGGATTGGCTTTTTCGGTGCTTGACCCGCTCGGAAAAGTCATAATAAGTCCGATGAACGAAGCGGAGTTTTGCAAAGAGGCAAGAAAAGACCATCAAGTTGCGTTCACATGCGTAGACTGCATCGTCCATTCCGCAATAGCGGCAGCAAAGAGCAAGAGGACGCATTTTTTCAAATGCCAGTACGACATTTTGGAATTCGTCGTGCCGATTTTTATAAACGGAGAATATGTCGCAGCCGTTTGCGGCGGAGAAGTGTGCGTCGATATTAACGATCATGTGGATTATGTTTATCCCAAGGAAAAGTTCGATGATAGGTTGACGGAACTATACGGCGAAATTAAAGTCGTTGAGAAAGAAAGATACTATTCGGCGACAAAACTCGTCGAGATGATGGTCAACAATTTGTCGAGTCTGGACATCATGCTCAAAATCGCAACTGCAAGTGTTGAATCTAACAAAGTTGACGACAGAGTGAAAAAAGCGGTTGATTATATCCACAACAATTATTCGAAAAAAATTACTTCCGCACAACTTGCCAAGTTGTCTTGCGTGAGCGAAAACTATTTTTCAAAGTTATTCATGCGCATTATGAAAACAAATGTCGGCGATTACATTGCTGCGTATCGTATTGAAAAAGCAAAAAATTATTTGTTGCAAACAGATTTAAAGGTCGGCAAAGTTGCCGAAATAGTAGGTTTTGAAGATCCTGCGTATTTTCATCGTATTTTCAAAAGATATACATCTATGACACCTAATGCGTTTCGCAAATCAATAAACCCTATGCATAGTTGATATGTCTTTACTATCTTTTCCAAACCGTTTTGTTAAGTAAATAAAGCAATATGAACTTAAACAATAAGCCAAATTCTAAAAATAAACAGCCTCTTTTAAGGCTGCTTTTGAGCAAAGACATGGTTATCTATTGAGAAAACAATGCAATAAACTTACGATATTGATGAATCATCCGATTTTTTCGATTCTGATTTATGCTTTTTGTTCGAAAAAAGGTGTTTCCTCGGTTTTACGATTTCGTCCACGGACACTTTGAAGTTGTCGTAGTCCACACATTCGGCTTGTATGCTCAATTCGTCGCCGACTTGCAAGACCGTATCCGACGAGGGAACGATTGAAACGCCGTCGCGCTTTATCGAACGTATGAGCAAGTTGCTCGGCCAAAGCACGTCGCGAATGGGTTTGTGCATAGCAATCGAGCCGTCCTCGACGGTTGCGACGTACGTTTGTTTGGTGAGGTGAACGTGCTGCTCGTCGAGAATACTGTCGAGCAGTTCGTCGTAAATGGACCTTGCGCCGCACACTTCGCTCACCATATATCCGAAGGACACGCCCAAGACGACGGGCACGAGCAGAGTGAATTGCCACGTGAGTTCCACGACCATAATTATTGCCGTAAGCGGCGCTTTGACGATTGTGGCAAAGAACGTTGCCATACAAATCATAACTATGCAATCGGCGTATTCTGCGGGCATACCCCACGCGACGCCGAGTTTTGCGACGAGAGTGCCGATACACGCGCCTATTGCGAGCATAGGAATGAATATTCCGCAAGGCACGCCCGCGCCGAGATTGAGCGCAGTGGCGATAACTCGCATTACGAGTACGAGAATAAGCGTAACAACGACGGGTGACGAGAATATGATCGCAACGCTTTGCTCTGTCGTTCCTCCGTGTGTTCCCAACGACTCGATAAACGAGTGGCCGCCGCCCATAACTGAAGAGGTGATGAGCCCGAAAACGCCTGCGAATATAAACGGGAACAGCAGTTTGAGATAGGTTGTCGTAAGAGCGTTTTTCGTTTGAATTTTCGCGAAAAGTTTTTTCGACAACAAGCAAAGATTGTAAAATCCGAATCCGCAAATCCCGCTCACCACGGCGGCAAGCGCAACGAATCCGTAACTTTTGAGGGGAATCTGAATGAGGTTGAACGAGGAAAGAGTGCCTTCGACGGGCATATTCATCCATCCGTAAAGGGCGTTTCTTGTTATGATTGCGCTAAGCACAGACGAGAATGCACAAATGAAGATAGCGGGCGTAAAACGTCTGTGCGCTTCTTCGAAGGCGAACGTGATTCCCGTAAGCGGCGCATTGAAAGCAACCGCAAGACCTGCGCACGCGCCGCCCGTGATTTGATAGCGTTTTTCCATATCCGTACAGCGCAAAAGTTTGCTCGTGCCATCGCCGCAAGTCGCGCCGATAAACATACTCGGACCTTCCGCACCGGCAGTCAAGCCGGACAGTATGCACACGAGGCAGGAAGCCGCCATAGCGGGCAGGGATTTGTACCATTTGAGTTCGAGCAAACCTCTTGCCGCGCCTTCCGTTTGGGGAATACCGCTTCCGCGAACCATAGGAACGAATTTTGAAACCGTAGCGATTGCAAAAGCGATTATTGCAAGCGCGGCGAAAAGCAAGGGCACGAAAGCGGGGTTTTCGCGCACAAGAGCGTAGACGTCCTTTGAATACTTCGAGAACAAATCCGCCGCGATATTGAAAAACGTCACGACGATACCCGAAAAAATGCCGGTTACGATACCCACCGCCATAAGTTGAACGCCGTGCCTATACAATCTTGACAAAATGTTTTTGTTCATAATCGTGTACCGTTTGTTTTAAATCCGCTTGCATTATAGTTGCGTTGGCTAAGAAAAGCAACCGAAAAGCGAATTATTCAAACATTAAAAATCAATCGTTTTCATACAAAGCGAGCGTTTTCTTGAGTTTTGCGACCACGTTTTCGCGCAAAGAGAGGGGGGACAGCACCTCGACGTTGCGGTTGTATTGCAGCACCCAGTAGAGCATAGCCTTCTCGCTTGCGACGATTGTCGCGACGAAATATTTGTCGTCGAGTTTCTTTGCGGTGAAATTCGTGCCGAACCAGTCGTAGAGCGTGTCCGCCATACCTATCCAGCATTTGAGGGTTATCGCGACGGGCGCGTCGTTGTACATATACGGCAAAGACGTTGCGATACGCTTGTAGTCTATGCCTTTTTCGAACCCGACGTTCTCGCGCAATGGTTTTGCGTCGTCGTCAAGCACTTTGATGTCGGTGATTTTGTCCATACGGTAGAATCCCACTTCGTCGAACATCTCGTCGAACATCATAAGATAGTAGCGTTGATTGTGCAGAAGCATTTGATATGGCGAGCCGACGTGCGGCTTTGAAACGTGCAACTTTTTGTCGAGCCCGATTTTGTTGTAGTTGAAACTGATTTTCTTGCCTTGCTCGATAGCCTCGTCTATGACGTCGATGTTGTAGAAAAACGCCTTGTTGTCCGACTTATCCCAATCTTTGACGGAATACACGTGCTTGACGTGCGACTTGAAGTTGCGACCGCCCAGCGCGATAAGTTTGTTTATCAACTGTTCAGAGTGGACGGAATTGACGTTCCTCGACGAAAGCACGCTGTCGATGAGAAGTCGAAGTTCGGCGTTTTCGAGTTTGCGCGAGGCAAGATACGTTCCGTTTGCGGTTGATTCGATGTCGAATCCCATTTCTTTGAGATAAGACACGTTTCTGCCAACCGCCTTTCTCTCGCAGGGTATGTCGTAGTCGCGCTCTAATATGTCGATTATGTTTTGTTGCGTCAAGGGATGTTCATCGTCGCTGTATTCGTCGAGAATTTGATATATCCGCATAATCAGAGTCTTTTTCGCTTCGAGTGCCATAATTTTTCCTTTTTCGTAAAATTTTTTATAAAAATCGTTTGATGTACCGATTTCGGTACACAGTATAGCATATCATATGCTTGCAAGCAAGAGAGAAAACGAAATATACGACGCTTGCAAAGGAAAAAGAAAATGAAATTTTATATGACGCATATCAACAATCAATCGAGAGTCAACAATTCGCAAATCGCAACCAAAGACGGCAAAATCGTGTTCGTGCGTATAAGCCTTATGCGCAAAGCGTCCTGACGTTTTCAACCGAGCGTTTGCTCGACGACATAGTGGTTTGTCCACGTTTATTCCTTTTTCGAAAGCCCGACAAAAACCCTGATACCGTCGGGCTTTTGTTTATACCGTTACAACCGGTTTTATTTGTATTCGTTATACAACTTTTCAAATGCGGGAAGCGAGCGTTTTATGACGTCGAGGCTTACGCAATACGCAATTCGAACGTAGCCTTTCGCGCCGAAATCGTCGCACGGAACGAGCAGCAATCCGAGTTGCTTTGCATTGTCTGCAAAGACGTTTGCGTCGTCTTCTAGTGCTTTGACGAGAAGATAAAACGCACCGTCGGGGCGTACGCAAGTATAGCCGATTTTCGTCAAAGAGTTATAAAGCAAGTCGCGATTCGTGCGGTAAAAATCGAGGTCGGGCAGAGCGTCCACGCACTTTTCGACCACTCGCTGATAGGTGCTCGGGGCGCAAACGTAACCGAGTGCGCGGCCCGCGCCGCATATTGCAAGATACAAATCTTTTGCGCCGCTCGCTTTCGGATTTACCGCAATATAGCCTATGCGCTCACCCGGCAAGGAAAAACTCTTTGAATAACTGTAGCACACGATTGCGTTGTCGTAAAAATTCATTATATACGGCACTTCGACGTCGTAGGCAAGTTCGCGATACGGCTCGTCCGAGATTATGAAAATCGGGTGAGAGAAAAGCGCGCTTTTCTTGCTCAAAATCTCGGATATTTTCGCAATCGTTTCGGCTGAATACACGACGCCGCTCGGGTTGTTGGGTGAATTGACGATAACTGCTTTCGTCCTTTCGTTTATGGCGTTTTCGAGCGCGGCGAGATTCGGGGTGAAGTCCTTTTCGTCAAAAGGTACGACAACCGGCGTTCCGCCTGCCGCTTTTATGAAAACTTCGTATTCGGGAAAGTACGGGGCGATGATTACAAATTCGTCGCTACGTTCGTTGAGCGCGCGAAGGGTTATGCAAAGGGAAGCCGCCGCGCCGCAAGTCATATAGATATAATCCGCACTTGCGTCAACGCCGAAACGACGGCGTATGTTGTTTGCAATCGCCTCTCTCACGCCTTTGCCGCCTTGCGCCGTCGTGTAGCTGTGAAGCGCAACGGGATTTTCGTTTGTAAGCGACAAAATCGCCTCTTTCACGCAATCGGGGGGCGGTGTGTTGGGATTGCCGAGCGAAAAGTCGAACACATTTTCCTTACCGACCTTTTCGGCGCGTTGTTTGCCGTATTCAAACAATTCTCTTATCGACGAGCGTTTGCTTCCAAGCGCATACATATCTTTGTTGAACATAAACTCACCTCGCAATTATGAAATTATACCACTTGTATTGCCGTTTTTCAAGTGATATAATTTAAGTGTGGAAGGTGGTGCATATGGCAAACGAGTTTAGCGACAGAACAATCGCCGCGTTGAACGATTTGAAAGCGGCAATCGAAAAATCACGACGTATAGCCGTATTGACGGGCGCGGGCGCGTCCGTTCCGAGCGGCATACCCGACTTTCGCAGTGCGCACGGACTGTATTCCACGCCGTTTGGCAACTATCCTGCCGAAACCGTAATTTCGCACGACTTTTTCATCTCGCACCCCAAAGAGTTTTACGATTTTTACAAGAGCAAAATGATATATAAAAACGCAAAGCCCAACGCAATGCACTTGCTTTTGGCAAGGCTTGAAAAGGAAGGCAAAATCGAGGGTATAGTCACGCAAAACATCGACGGTTTGCACCAAGCGGCAGGCAGTGAAAAGGTGTTTGAATTGCACGGCTCGATTGAGCGCAACAGGTGTGAGCGTTGCCACAAGTTTTTCGATTTGGATTATATAGTATCGCACGAGGGCGTGCCGCATTGCGACGAGTGCGGCGGCATAATAAAACCCGAAGTCGTTTTGTACGGCGAGAACCTCGACGAGCGAGTTTTGCGCGGCGCAATCAGAGCCATTCAGCGAGCGGATATGCTCATCGTCGTCGGCACGTCTTTGGTCGTGTATCCCGCCGCGGGACTCGTGGGATATTTCACGGGCGACGTCACGGCGGTGATAAACAAGTCAAGCACTTATTTCGATTCGCAAGCGGATATTTTGCTTAACGAGGATTGTCAGAAAGTTGCAGAATGGCTCGATAAGAATCTGAATCTATAACGCTATAACCGATGTTTATATATACAAAAACGGCACATAAAGTGCCGTTTTTGTATGTTTTTGCAACGTTATCAGTTGCCTTTTTCTATAAATATATTGCCTCTTTTTGTCTGTGCCGTACCGATGCTTTTTTGTTATATTACGGTTACGCTCTTTGCGAGATTTCTCGGTTTGTCGGGGTTAAGTCCCATACAAAGCGAGGTTGTCAGCGCAAGCGATTGAAGGGGAATAACCGACAAAATCGGGTACAGCAATTCGTCTTTGCAATCGGGCAAAACGAACGTCTTGCTTGCGCCGACGTCGCCTATCGACGTGAGCGCAATGACGTACGCGCCCCTCGATTTCAATTCGCTCACGCTTGCCGCCGTGCGCTCTTTGTCTTGTGGATTCGTCGCAATCACGGTGACTACGCTCTTTGAATCAATTAGGGCAATCGTGCCGTGTTTGAGTTCGCCCGACTGATATGCGTCCGTCATTTTGTAGGTGATTTCCTTAAACTTCAACGCGCCCTCTCTCGCCGTCACGAAGTCGAGTCCTTTGCCGATAAAAAACAGATTCGCTTTCTTGATTTTTTCTTCGTACAGCGACTGCGCGCTCGCAATGCGAACGTCTTGCACGAGCGAGGTTATTTCGCTTTGCGACGGCGTTTGACCGAGGCAGGTTTTTGCGATGACGTACAGCGCAAGCAGTTGGCAAACGTAGGATTTCGTCGCCGCCACGGCAACTTCCGCGTCCGCGTTGAGGTATAGCGTTTTGTCCGCCTCGAAGGTTATGCTGCTTGCCTCGACGTTCGTCAGCGCAATCGTTTTTGCGCCCGACTCTTTGCAGCGCTTGAGCGCGAGAATTGTGTCCGCCGTTTCGCCGCTTTGCGTTATGAAAACACAGGCGGTGTTTTTCGTTAAAAACCTTACGCCCGAAAACTCGCTTGCCACTTCGCATACGCACGGAATACCCAAAAGTCGCTCGAAAACGTCCTTTCCGTACAATCCGGCGTGATACGCCGTGCCGCAACCGCAAAACACGATTTTTTCGGCGTTTTTCAAGTCTTTTATCAATTTTTCGTCAACGTTTTTGACGATACTTTTGTACGTTCTGATTAGCGCGCGCGGAATTTCGTCGATTTCCGAGCGCATATGACAAGAACATTCTTTCGGGACGGTGCGCTTGACTTTGATAGGCTTTTTGATTTGTTTTTCGCCGTCCTTGAAAAACTCTACGGAATCGGCGGTGATTTTGGCGCACTCGCCGTCGCTCAAAACAACGATATTCTGCGTGTATTTGCCAAGCGCGAGCGTATCGCTCGCAACGAAGTTTTCGCCTTTGCCGAGCCCCACCGCAAGCGACGCGCCGCACCGTCTCAGATAAATCGCATTTTCGCCCTCTTTTATGGCGAGAAAAGTCGTTGCGCCTTCAAGGCGTTTTCCGACGTTTTCGATTGCCGCCGACATATCGCAAGTTTCGAGCGCAAGCATATGCGCGATAATTTCGCTGTCTGTATCCGACGAAAACGTTATTCCTTTTTCGGACAGTTCGGCTTTGAGTTCTTCGGCGTTGCTAATCACGCCGTTGTGCGCAACGGCGATTTTGCCGTCAAACGACAAATGCGGATGTGCGTTTTTCTCGCATACCTTGCCGTGAGTTGCCCATCTCGTATGCCCGATTCCCACTTGCGCGGAAAGGGCGGGGACTTTCTTTTTTAGCAGTTCGACGCGCCCGACTGCTTTGAACACCTTGATTTTCTCGTCCGAAACGGCGATACCCGCGCTGTCATAGCCTCGGTATTCAAGAGTTTTCAATCCGTCAAGCACGATTTTCTCGGCGTTTTGAAAGCCGACGTAGCCAATAATTCCGCACATATCATATGTATATGCAATGCGCCTAAGCGAGGTGCTATCGGGGCGGTTCGTTTATATATAACCGAGTATAAAACTATTGCAATCGACGACGAAACGCATATTAATCGCCGCATTAAACGGCTTAAAAACAATGCAAAAACGATATAAAAACGATACAAAATAATACAAAAAACGTCGCAAAAAACGACGTATAAATCGCCTTTGGTATTGACACTTTGCCGCTTGCTTGGTATCATATTTTAGAAGAATAATATCCTATGCCGAATAAGGGCAGGACGGAGGAAATATGAGGTTTTCGCAAGAACTCGCACCGTGCAAAAAAGAGAATACGATTATCGTCGGCGACGTGCGCATAAGCGTGCTTTCGCCAAGAACGTTGCGTATAGAAAAGGGCAGTTTCACGGACAATCGCACGCAGTTCGCATTTTGCAGAGATTACGCAAACCCACAGTTTAAGTATGCGAAAAACGGCAATGAAGTGTCAATTGAGACGGAAACTTGTTTTTTCAACGTAAACACAAAGACGCTTTCTACGTCTGTGACTTTCAAAAACGGCGAGAGTGCGACGCCCTCAAACGCGTTCAATCTCGGCGGCACTGCAAGGACGTTGGACGGCACGTTCGGGGTGCTGGGCGGCTGGAAAGGCAAGAGAGAAAAGAAAGACCGGTTTTGTATTGCGCATATAAGAAAAGGCATATTCGCTTTGAACGGCGTGAGCGAAATCGACGATTCGTCGTCGGTTATTCTCAACGTTGACGGCAGCGTTTCGCCTCGTCCCGCGGCGACGAAAGACAAGTACGTTTTCGCGTTCGGCAAGGACTATCTCGGCGGACTCAAAGAGTTTTATTCACTTTCGGGATTCACTCCGCTTTTGCCAAAGTACGTTCTGGGCAACTGGTGGTCGCGCTATCACGCCTACACCGACAAAGAATATCTCGAACTTATGGACAAATTCGAGCAAAAGAACGTGCCTTTGACCGTCGCCACGATAGATATGGACTGGCACATCGTAAACAACGTGCCCAAGGACGCCGAATACAAATCTTTTCAAGGCGCAGGGTGGACGGGGTATACGTTTGAAAAGGAATTGTTCCCCGACCCCGAAGGATTTTTGAAGAACCTCAAAGGCCGCAATCTGGCGGTCACGATGAACTTGCACCCTCGCGACGGCGTTCGCTATTTCGAGGAACAATACCCCGAAATGTGCCGCGCTCTCGGCGTAGACCCGCAAACCAAGCGCACGCTCGAATTTGACCTCACCGACGAGAAATTCCGCAATGCGTACTTCGATATTTTGCACCATCCGTACGAAAAAATGGGCGTTGATTTTTGGTGGATTGACTGGCAACAAGGCACAAAGTCCAAAATGAAAAATCTCGATCCGCTTTGGCTTCTCAACCACTATCATACGCTCGACATAAATCGCGACGGCAAGGGCAGTGTGATTCTTTCAAGATACGCGGGACTCGGCTCGCACCGCTATCCGCTCGGTTTTTCGGGGGATACTATCGTGTGTTGGAACAGTTTGAAATTCCAACCCTATTTCACCGCGCTCGCGTCCAACGCGGGCTACACGTGGTGGTCGCACGACATAGGCGGACACCTTTTCGGCAAGGGCGATAACGAACTGTATTTAAGGTGGTTGCAATACGGCGTATTCTCGCCGATAAATCGCCTACATTCCAACAACAAGGCGATGAGCAAAGAGCCGTGGAATTACGCGCAAGTAGAAACGATTGCAGAGGACTTTTTGCGCTTGCGCCACAGACTTTTGCCGTACTTGTACACGGCGAACGTGAAGACTGCAACAGAGGGCGTTCCGCTCGTTTGCCCGACGTATTACTATTCGCAAGACGACCGCGCATACGACAAAAAGTGGCGCAATCAATACTATTTCGGCGCGCAAATGTACGTTTGTCCCGTCACGCACAAGGGCAAAAACGGCGTAGCGAAGCAAAAGTTTTGGCTTCCGAGCGGCGTATGGTTCGACTTTTTCACGGGCGAAAGATTCGAGGGCGGAAAGGAATATCAAAGAGAATATCCGCTCGCAAGATACCCCGTGTTCGTCAAAGAGGGCGCGATTATACCGCTACTAAATCAAGACAAAAACTCGACCGAGTTTAAGGATATAGAACTCAAAATTTATCTCGGCAACAACGTCTACACGATGTTCGACGAGCAAGGCAAAATATCCGTCGCAATGAAAAAGGACGAGAAGGGTTACGATTTGATAATTATTCCCGAAAACGTGAAAACCGAGCGTCTAACCGTGTCTTTTGCAAATATCGAAGAAGCGAACGTCGAGTTGAACGGACAACAAACGGATTTGAAATCGCTTGAAAATATGCCTTGCAAACCTATGAAAATCCGCATTGAAAACGCACGCTGATTATACCCTTAACGAGGTGTGGAAACGCACGATAACTACGCCCTTAACGAGGGCTGAAAGCGTGCGGTAAAAGCACTCTTGACGAGAATAACGGAAGGCGATTGCAAAAAATATCCGTTTTTTGACAAAAACGCTTGACTTATTTCGTTATATTTAATATTATTATCAAGCATATTTTTGAAAGACGTATGGCGCGAGAAGAACTAGCCCCTCCGATCTAAGCCTTGCTCTTGCGAAAACAAATTTTGGAGGTTAGCACAATGGCTAAGGATTTGTCAACAATGGCAAAAAACAATAAGTCTTATATGGCAAAGCCCGGCGAAGTTGAAAGCAAGTGGTACGTTGTCGATGCAACCGATATGGTTCTCGGCCGCCTTGCATCTCAGGTTGCTTCTATCCTTAAAGGTAAGAACAAACCCGAATATACACCCAACGTCGACTGCGGCGACCACGTTATAATCATCAACTGCGAAAAGGTCGTTCTCACAGGCAAAAAACTCGAAGACAAATACTATCGTTATCACACCGGTTACATCGGCGGCTTGAAGGAAATTCAGTACAAGAAATTGATGGCTGAAAAACCCGAATTTGTCGTGTACAAGGCAGTCAAGGGTATGCTTCCCAAGAATACTCTCGGCGCAAAGATGCTCAAAAAACTCCGCGTTTACGTCGGTGCAGAGCACGATCATCAGGCACAATGCCCCGTTGAGTTGAAACTCAACTGATTGAGAGGTGAAATATGGCTACTAAGAAAACCAAGAAAGTTCAATATCTCGGCACCGGCAGAAGAAAGACGGCAATCGCAAGAGTTCGTCTTATCCCCGGCGGCGAAGGCAGCATCGTCATCAACAAACGTACTCTCGACGAGTATTTCCCTCTTGACACGATGAAACTCATCGTCAATCAACCCCTCGTTGCAACGGGCACGACCGACAAGTTCGACGTTTACGTCAACGTGTACGGCGGCGGTTACACCGGTCAAGCAGGCGCAATCCGTCACGGTATTGCAAGAGCGCTCTGCGTCGCAGACAGCGAAGCATACAGAGCAATCCTCAAGAAAGAAGGTTACCTCACTCGTGACCCGCGTGCGAAAGAACGTAAGAAATACGGTTTGCACAAGGCACGTAAAGCACCTCAATTCTCAAAACGTTAACCAATCGCGTTCAAGACGCACAAACAAGCACGGCATATTTGCCGTGCTTTTTCTTTGTCAGGCTGCGGGCGAGGTGCTCACGTACGTCTTGTACGTTCCGCGCCTCGTTCTCGCCTTCCGCGACTTGTTCGCCTTGCTTCGCGTTTGGTCAACGTTTTACAAGAGATAACTTGTCAAATTCAGACGTCGAAAAACAAAGCACAACTTCGGCTTCTTCTTTGTCAAGTTGCGCACGTGTTGCTCGTGTACGTCCGTGTACACTGCGCTACACGTGCTCACTTTTCGCGATTTTCGGCGTTTGCTCTGCGTCTGACTTATCTCTTTACCAAACGTTCCGCGCCTCGTTCTCGCCTTTCACGACTTGTGCGCCTTGCTTCGCGTTTGGTCAACGTTTTACAAGAGATAACATTCCAAATTCAAATGGCAACAACAAAAGCACGGCATTACCGTGCTTTTTCGTGCAAAAAATGCTGATTTTTTGCGATATTTTGACGTTTTTATGTTGTTATATTATTTGAGTTATTCTTTCGGTTTTTGAGTGAATTTTTTTGCGATTTTGAGTGTTTTTTGAGTGATTTTTTATATGCGTTTTATGGGCGTTTTCAGGCTTCTTTTAGGTATTCGGGGCAGGGGATAAGTTCCTCTTTCTTTGCGCGGGTGAGGAAGAATATGCACAGCGTAACGCCAAGGGTCAGCAATTCCGCCGCGGGGGTGGCGAGCCAAAGCCCAGTCATTTTCCACAGATACGCAAACAAGTACGCAATGGGGATTATCGTCACGAGTCCGCGAAGCAAGGTTATCAACTGCGCGTATCCGCCGCGATTCGACGCCGAGAAGTAGTAGGAAAACAACAGATTGAATCCCGAAAACAGCGAGGATATGAAGAACAAACGCATACCGTGCGTGGCGGCTTCTTGTAACGCTTCCACGCCTTGCGTGTTGAATACGCTTGCGATTCCGTCCGCGCCGAAGAAAATTGCGACGTACATCAAAATCGCTATCGACGAAACGGTGACGAGGGCGTATTTGAGAATTTGCCGTATCTTTTTGTGGTCGCTTTCGCCGTAACTGAAACTTATCATCGGTTGCGTGCCGTTGGCAACGCCGTTGAATATGGAATTTGTAACATAGAAAACGTTGATGACGATTGTGTAAGCCGCAATTGCGGTGTCGCCGCCGAGTTTTTTGAACAGACCGTTGAACACCGTGAGAACGATTGCAAACGAAATTTCGGTGATGAACGGCGCAAATCCGAGCGAGCAGATTCTGCCGTACGTTCTTGCGGAAAGTTTGGTTTTTCTGAGGTGAAAAGTGTTCTTTTTGCGTATGACGTGCGAGGATAGAATGAGTATGCTCACGATGGGCGAAAATCCCGTTGCGAGAGCCGCTCCGAGCATATCGAGGTTGCAAGGGAACACGAGAACGTAGTCGAATAAGATGTTGAACAAGTTTCCCGAAAGGGAAGCAATCATCGCAAGTCTCGGCGCGCCGTCGTTGCGAATGAAGTTTTGAAACACGTTGCTGAACATAAAGAAGGGCGCAAAGCAAAGAATGATTTGCACGTACGTGTTGCTGTATTCTAGCGTGTCGCCTTCCGCGCCGAGAAATTGCGCTATGGGACGGGACGCAAATATGCCCAAAATGACGAAAATCACCGCAAACAGCGCAACGATAAGAATGGTGTGGGTGAACGCTTTGTTTGCTTCGTCGTCGTTTTTTGCGCCTTTCAGTATTGCAAATCTCGTTCCGCCACCGACGGCAAACATCATACCGATTGAAAAAACTATGTTGAAAGACGGGCTCGACAAGTTGAGTGCGGCAAGTCCTGTTTGCCCCATTTTGAGAGAAATAAAAAACGTGTCCGCCAAAATATAGCAACTGAGTCCTATCATTGCTATGACGTTTGCGGAAACGTATTTTGCAAACTCTTTCAAAACGCTTGTGTCCTTCATGGTTTTCATAAGTTTTTCGATGACCTCTTTGAGTGCTTTCCCAACAAAAAAGCGTCACGCTTTCGTGTCTTCAAAAGGCCTAACGACACGACGCTGACGCGCTCACCCGGCGATGAGATGTTGTATTCGATTAATAGAATTTTATAACAGAGTAATATGAATTGTCAAACGCTTTTTTGAAAACTCGGCTTTATGAAAACGAAAAGAGAACGACCTCGGTCGTTCTCTCGATGATTCGTTGGATTTTCAAATTGTTTTTTTGCAATTTTTGGACGTTTTTTAACGGTTTTCCTGCCGTTTTTTGATGATTTTTTGCTGCTTATTTTGCAATTTTTTGGCGGTTTTTTGCCGCTTTTTTGCGGTTGTTCGGCGGTTTTTAGCGATTATTTGTCGCTTTTTTCGTCGTTTTTATGACAGTATTCGTTGCTTTGAACCGCCTATAATCAGTCTATAATCAGTCGTTTTCCGACTCGTCGTCCGAGTCTTCGTCCGTGCGTTCATCGTCCTTTATCTCAATGTCGATCATCGGTTTTTTATTCTTTGCGACTGCCGCTTTGATAGGCACGACGACTATGTAGTAGGCAGGAATTGCGCAGAATATTGCCCAGTAGGGATGCCACATATTGAAGCCGCAACCCAAAAGCAGATATACTGCGGTGACGATAAGAGCGATTGGGAACTTTGACGGATTGCGCTTTGCAATCGTATCGAAAATGCCGCCTACGATGAGGGGAAGGAAGAACAATATCCAACCCGGGTGCCACAAGTTGCAAAGGGAACCGATGAGAAGATAGGCAAGAGTGCAGAGCAAAAACGTCACGCCGTTGACTATGCTCGAAGCGATTGCGATATTTTTTGACTTTTGGTTGTCAAAGGTGATATGCCCGTCTTTGATATGCACCGCGCTTCCGTTCGCGACGTGTTCGCCGTCGTTTACGTCTTTTCCGTTTATCGTGGTTTTCTTGCCGTCCTCGATGTGAATCGTGCCCACGGCCTTGTTGACGAGTTTTGCGATACCGCCGTTTATCACGACGTCCGAACCGTCCTTGTCGTGAACGCGGATTCCGTTTTCGTCGATATGTACTTGGTCGCCTTTGTTTGCATAAACGAATGTTTTTGCGTCGTTTTTGTCGTCGTTAACCGTCGATTGTGCTTTTTCGCCGTCGTTTTCGGCATTGTCGACTTTGTTGTTTTCTTTGGTATCCGCGCTTGCGCTCGTCGGGGTGTAATTCAAAAGTTCGTCAAGGCTCACGCCGTAAAGTCGCGCAAGTGCAATGAGATTGTCCGTGTCGGGCGAACTTTCCGATCTTTCCCATTTGGATATTGCCTGACGGGACACGTTGAGTTTGTCTGCAAGTTCGTCTTGCGAATATCCGTGTTGTTTTCTTAATTCATATAACCTGTTTGCAGTTGTGATGTCCATAATGAAACCTCGCTTGTTTTTGTGCCTATATTGTGGCAGATTGAGGTCGGTTGCTGCCACCGATTTTAATTGTCAATTCCGCAACTTTTGGTTGCATTTTGCAAAAAATCGCATTTTTTTACGTTTTTTTACGATATTTTTCTTGTTTTACAGCAAAAGCGCGGTCGCAAAGCAGGCAATCGATTTCGAGTTGCCCAAATCGCCCACTTGCTCGTTCGTCGTCGCGGTTATACCTATTCTTTCGCAAGGAATATTCAACGCTTTCGACATATTGTTGCGCATTTGGTCGATATATGGCGCAAGCATAGGACGTTCGGCAATGATCGCAACGCTGACGTTTTTGAGAGCGCGACCTTTTTCGGTTGCTTTTTTAAGCACGGTTTGCAAAAGTTCGAGGCTGTCCGCATCGTCGTAGCGAGAATCGTCCACGGGGAAAAGATGTCCGATGTCCTTTTCGCCGATTGCGGACAAAATCGCGTCCATAAGGGCGTGCACCGCAACGTCGCCGTCGCTGTGCGCAACGAAAGAAAATTCGCAGGGAATAAGCGTTCCCATAAGTTTGATTCCGTTGCCCGCTTTGAAGCGGTGTATGTCGTAGCCGATTCCGCAAAGCGGCGTGTGCAAATCTTCTTTGGTCGTGATTTTTATATTATCGGGGTCGCCCTCGATAATTTTTACGTCGCAAGCGGCGTGCTTTTGAATGACCGCAATGTCGTCGAGATATTCGCCGTCGCACTTTGCGTACGCTTTGAGCAAAATGTCCGTTCTTGCGCAAATCGGCGTTTGCACTCTGCGATAGTCCGCTCTGTCAACGGGGTCTACGCCGAATTTTATGCAAACGAGAGAGTCGGTGAGAGGAAGAAGGGGAAGCGCAACGCCGTTTTCGAGTGCGCCGGCAATCACGCTGTTTATCAACGTCGCGGTGACGTAGGGGCGCGCACCGTCGTGAATAATTACGTAGTCGCAATCGTCCTCGACCGCATTAAGTCCGTGTTTCACGGTTTGGGTGCGAGACAAACCGCCTTGCGTAAGCGCGATTCTGTTGTCCTCGATATGCGCGTTTTCGAGCGCGTTGAGCAATTCGTCGCTGTAAGAGGGGTGAATCGCCACGATGATTTTCGAAACTTGCTCGAAAGTCAAAAAAGGTTTGATTGCTTCGACGACGACGCAAGAGTCGTTGCAGGGCGCAAAGAGTTTGTTTTCTGCGCCGTATCTCTGCGACGTGCCGCCGGCAGTTATAATAACGTTGATTTTCATAGTTCACCTTTGTCGTGCCGTGGGCACGGTTATATTGCACCTACGGTGCAGTGGTATTGCGCTTTGCGCAGGGATATTCTCGCTACGCGAGAGTGATATTGCACTTCGTGCAGTGATATTCTCGCTTCGCGAGAGTGATATTGCACTTCGTGCAGCGATATTCTCGCTTCGCGAGAGTGATATTACACTTCGTGCAGTGATATTCTCGCTTCGCGAGAGTGATATTGCGGCGTTGCCGCAATTTTCGGGTGTGGGGTGAAGCCCCACCCGCAATTATTCATTATTAATTATTAATTAATAATTCTGTACATCGTTTCGGCGCTTTGCTTGGTTTGATGTTCGTCCACGTTCAACACTTCAAACGACATCGAATTGTTGCCGAAAGTCACCGTCACCACGTCGCCGACTTTTACGTCTTTTGAGGGTTTGACGACTTTGCCGTTGATTTCGATACGTCCGCCGTCGCAAGCCTCTTGCGCTACGGTGCGACGTTTTATCACTCTTGATACCTTCAAAAATTTGTCTATTCTCATAAAAAATATTATAAGAAAAACGCGCCATTAAATCAAGAGGAAACTTATATAAAATTATCCAAAATTTATTAAAATTATATGCGCGCGACGCTTGACAGCCTTGATTTTTCAATATATAATAAAAAACTGCGCAATAATGCGGATTCCTACCCCTAAAACGTCGTGTTTTTGGGGGTAGGGGGTTATAAATACATCTTGTATTGATAGCGATTCGCACGTAAAGCGTAGATTTTGAAAAAAATTTCAGGCAAAGAAAAAAATTTTTTCGGGGAAGTTTGAGATTTTTTGAAAAGTCGAAAATTCGGCAATTTTTTTAAGGAGTGAATATATGTCCCAAAGAATTCACAATCACATGTACGGAACGACGGAAAGACGCGATTTTTCGCAAATTAAAGAAGTCATTCCCATTCCGTATCTCATTGAGGTGCAAAAGAATTCCTACGCAAATTTCATTGACGCCGGCATCACGGAAGTGTTCAAAGATTATTCTCCGATCGTTGACTTCTCCGGCAGATTGAAACTCGAATTTTTGTCACACAGATTCGACGGCGAACCCAAGTACACCGTCAAAGAGTGCAAAGATCGCGACGCAACGTATGCTATTCCTCTCAAGGTGAAGGCACGCCTCACCAACAACGAAACCGGCGAAGTGGTCGAACAAGAAGTGTTTATGGGCGACTTCCCGCTTATGACGGACGCAGGTTCTTTCGTTATCAACGGTGCAGAGCGCGTTATCGTGTCACAACTTGTCAGAAGCCCCGGCGTTTACAACGATAAGGTGCTTGACAAGAACGGCGTACCTCGTTATGCGACGACCGTCATCCCCAACAGAGGCGCGTGGCTGGAATACGAACAAGATTCCAACGAAGTGCAATGGGTGCACGTCGACAGAACGAGAAAAATCACCGCGACTACGCTTTTGAGAGCACTCGGCTACGGCACGGACGAGCAAATCATCGACTTGTTCGGCGGGGACGAGATGATCGTAAAGACTTGCGAAAAAGACGCTCAATGCAAGAGCGAGGAACAAGGCAAAATCGATTTGTTCCGTCGTTTGCGTCCGGGCGAAGTTCCCACGGTCGAAGGTGCGAACATCCTCATTCACAACACGTTCTACGATTACAAGCGTTACGACTTGGCAAAGGTCGGCCGCTATAAATACAACAAGAAACTCGCACTTGCAACGCGTATTGCGGGCTACACCCTCGCAGAAGACGTCGTAAGCAACGTCACGGGCGAAATCCTCGCACAAAAGGGCGAAGTCGTCGACGAGGCAAAGGGCAGAGAAATTCAAAACAACGCCGTCAACGTGGTCTGGCTTGCATACACCGACCATGACGGAAAAGAAAAGAAATTCAAAGTCATCGGCAACAACACCGTCGACCTCGACGCGTTCGTCGATTGCAATCCCAGAGACCTCGGCATCACCGAAAAGGTTTACTATCCCAACCTCAAAGCCCTTATGGACGAATTCGGTGCGAACAAGGACGAATTGTTGCTTGCGATCCGCTCGTCCGTGGACGAACTCGTTTACAAGCACATCACGCTTGACGACATCGTCGCAATCGAGGACTACAACCTCGGCTTGCGCTACGGCTTCGGCACTTGCGACGACATCGACCACCTTGCAAACCGTCGCGTTCGCGCGGTAGGCGAGTTGCTTCAAAATCAATTCCGTATCGGAATCTCACGCCTTGAAAGAGTCATCAAAGAGAGAATGGCGTCCGCACAGGAGAATGCGGAAATCACGCCTCAAACGCTCATCAACATTCGTCCGGTAACGAGCGCAATCAAAGAGTTCTTCGGATCTTCGCAGTTGTCGCAATTTATGGACCAACCCAACCCGATTGCAGAACTTACGCACAAACGTAAACTTTCCGCACTCGGCCCCGGCGGCTTGAACAGAGAGCGCGCAAGTTTCGAGGTCCGCGACGTTCACCACTCGCACTACGGACGTATGTGTCCTATCGAAACGCCTGAAGGTCAAAACATCGGTCTTATCACGTCGTTGTCCTCTTACGCGAAAGTCAACGAGTACGGATTTATCGAAACGCCGTACCGCAAAATCGACAAGGCGACGGGCGTCGTAACCGACGAGGTCGTTTATATGGCGGCGGACGAAGAAGACAAATACGTCATCGCACAAGCGAACGAACCGCTCGACGAAGAAAGCAAATTCGTGCGCAACCGCGTCAACTGCCGTATTCAAAAGGATATTCGAGAAGTTCCAAAGGAAAGAGCGGACTATATGGACGTCAACCCCAAGCAACTTATCTCGATTGCAACCGCGCTTATCCCGTTCCTCGAAAACGACGATACCAACCGCGCTCTTATGGGCTCGAACATGCAACGTCAGGCAGTTCCGCTTCTCAAGCCGCAAACGCCTATGATCGCAACGGGCGTCGAACATAAGATCGCTTACGACTCGGGCGTTTTGAAGATCGCAAAACACGACGGTTTCGTAAAATACGTCGACAGCGACAAGATCGTCATCGAGTGCAACGACGGCACGACGGATACTTACATTCTCAGCAAGTTCGAGCGTTCAAACCAATCCACTTGCATAAATCAACATCCTATCGTCAACAAGGGCGACAAAGTGTACGGCCCGATCTACGACGATAAGGGCAACCTCACGAGAGAGGGTACGGTCATTGCAGACGGCCCCGCAACCGATCACGGCGAACTCGCTCTGGGCAGAAATATGCTCATCGGCTTTATGTCGTGGGAAGGTTACAACTACGAGGACGCAGTACTTATCAGCGAAGAACTCGTGCGCGACGATTTGTATACTTCCATCCACATCGAAGAATACGAAATCGAATGCCGCGACACCAAACTCGGCGACGAGCAAATCACCAGAGATATTCCGAACCTCAGCGACGAAGTGCTCAAAAACCTCGACGAAGACGGTATCGTTATGGTGGGTGCGGAGGTCAAACCCGGCGACATCCTCGTCGGTAAAGTCACCCCGAAGGGCGAAACCGAACTCACACCCGAAGAAAGATTGCTTCGCGCAATCTTCGGCGAGAAGGCAAGAGAAGTGCGCGATACGTCCTTGCGTGTTCCCAACGGCGAGAGCGGTATCGTAGTAGACGTCAAGATATTCACGAGAAAGAACAAAGACGAACTCGCACCCGGCGTAAACAAACTCGTGCGCGTGTACATCGCTCAAAAGAGAAAAATCTCGGTCGGCGACAAGATGGCGGGTCGTCACGGAAACAAGGGCGTCGTTTCGAGAGTGCTTCCCAAAGAGGATATGCCTTTCCTTGCAGACGGCACGCCGCTTCAAATCGTTCTTAACCCGCTCGGCGTTCCTAGCCGTATGAACATCGGACAAGTTCTCGAAGTTCACCTCGGACTCATCGCTCATATGCTCGACTGGAAAGTCGCAACCCCCGTGTTCGACGGCGCAAACGAGCAAGACATCAAACAACTGTTCCAACAATGCGGACTCGTCAACGAGGACGGCGAAGTGGACGGCAAGATTCAACTCTACGACGGAAGAACGGGCGAACCGTTTGAAAACCGCGCGACGGTAGGTTATATGTACTACCTCAAACTGCATCACCTCGTAGACGATAAGATTCACGCAAGAAGCACCGGCCCGTACAGCGTCATCACGCAACAACCGCTGGGCGGCAAGGCTCAATTCGGCGGACAACGTTTCGGCGAAATGGAAGTCTGGGCACTCGAAGCGTACGGCGCGGCAAACGTCTTGCAAGAAATCTTGACGGTCAAATCGGACGACGTCGTCGGTCGTGTCAAGACTTACGAATCCATCGTCAAAGGCAGCAATATTTCCGAGCCCGGTATTCCCGAATCCTTCAAGGTTTTGGTCAAGGAACTTCAATCCCTCGCTCTCGACGTCAAAGTTCTCACCGAGGACAACGACGAAGTCAAGTTGCGCGAATACGACGAGGACATCGACTTCGATACGCCTATCGGCAAGAAACACGAGGAACTCAAAGAAATCGATATTCTCGGTGACAACAACATCTTCGGCGATCTCGGCGAAAGCAAGAGCGACACGGATACGAGTTTGTTCGACACCGACGATGACGACGAAAGCATTTTCAGCGCACTCACCGAAGGCACGCCCGATATGAGCGACATCTTCGGTACAAACTCCGACGAAGAGTAATAGGAGGCGACATATGTACGAACTCAGCAATTTCGATGCAATTCAAATCGGTATCGCTTCGCCCGAAAAGATCAGAGAATGGTCTCACGGCGAAGTCACGAAACCCGAAACTATAAACTACCGCACGCAAAAGCCCGAAAAAGACGGCCTTTTCTGCGAGAAAATCTTTGGACCTACCCGCGACTGGGAATGCCATTGCGGAAGATATAAGAGAATCCGCTATAAAGGCGTTATCTGCGAAAAGTGCGGCGTCGAGGTCACCAAATCCAAAGTCCGTCGTGAAAGAATGGGACATATCGAACTCGCTTGCCCCGTCACGCACATTTGGTATTTGAGAGGCGTTCCTTCAAGAATCAGTATCCTCTTGGACGTTTCGCCTAAGGAACTCGAACAAGTCGTTTACTTCGTGTCCTTCATCGTTCTCGATCCGGGCAAAGTCGGCGAACTTCGCAAAAAACAAGTCATCAGCGACAAAGAGTACAGAGAACTTCTCGAAAAGTACGACGCAAAAGACTTCAAAGTGGGTATGGGCGCAGAGGCAGTCAAAGAACTTCTTATGGAAGTCGACCTCGAAAAAGAAAGCGAACAACTCAAAAACATCATCAATAATTCCGTCGGACAAAAACGTCTCAAAGCGGTCAAGCGTCTCGAAATCGTCGAAGCGTTCCGTCAATCGGGCAACAAACCCGAATGGATGGTTCTCGACGTGCTTCCCGTGCTTCCGCCCGAACTCCGTCCGATGATTCAACTCGACGGCGGCAGATTTGCAACCAGCGACCTCAACGATTTGTATCGCAGAGTCATCAACCGCAACAACCGCCTCAAAAAACTCAAAGAACTCGGCGCGCCCGACATCATCGTGCGCAACGAAAAACGTATGCTTCAAGAAGCCGTCGACGCTCTCATCGACAACGGCCGCAGAGGCAAAGCGGTTTCGGGCCCCGGCAACAGAGATCTCAAATCGCTCTCGGGTATGCTTCGCGGCAAACAAGGTCGTTTCCGTCAAAACTTGCTCGGTAAGCGCGTAGACTATTCCGGTCGTTCGGTTATCGTCGTCGGTCCCGAACTCAAACTCTATCAATGCGGTTTGCCAAAGGAAATGGCTCTGGAACTCTTCAAACCGTTCATTATGAACAAACTCGTCGAGCGCAACCTTTGCCACAACATCAAGAGCGCAAAACGTTTCGTCGATACGGGCAAGAATCAAGTTTGGGATATTCTCGAAGAAATCATCAAGGATCACCCCGTGCTTCTCAACCGTGCACCGACGCTTCACAGACTCGGTATTCAAGCGTTCGAGCCCGTGCTCGTAGAGGGTAGAGCAATCAAACTTCACCCGCTCGCCTGCGGCGCGTTCAACGCGGACTTCGACGGCGACCAAATGGCTGTTCACGTTCCTCTTTCCATCGAGGCGCAAGCGGAAGCAAGAATATTGATGCTCTGCACCAACAACATTCTCAAACTTTCGGACGGCAAACCTATCGTTTCGCCGACGCAAGATATGGTCATCGGTTCTTACTACCTCACGATAGTCAAACCGGGCGCGAAAGGCGAGGGCAACTACTATAGTTCCTTCGACGAGGCGATGATGGCGTATCAAGACAAGGACCTTACGCTTCAATCCCTCTGCTACATTCGCACTCAAGTGCAAGACGAGGACGGTTACGTTCACAACAAACTTTTGCACACCACGATCGGCCGTTGCATCTTCAACGACAACTTGCCGCAAGATTTGCAATTCGTCGACAGATCGATTGCAGAGAATAAGGGTCAACTCGAAGTCGAAGGCATTTTGGGCATCAACGCCTGCGTGGACGAAAATCAATTCCACGAACTCGTTGACTTGTTTAGAAGCGAGGACGTCAACCAAGACTCGTGCGTGCGCGCGCGTTCCATATTAAAGAGAAACGCGTCCGACGAGCAAATCGCTCAAATCGCGACGGCGGTCAAGGAAGCGGGCGATCTCGACCTCGACAATCCCAAAGTGTTCTCTCGTGAAATCACCGCGCTTCGCGAAAGCATACAAAAAGCGCTCGGCAAGAAAGCGATGGCTATCGGCAAGAAGCAACTCAGTATGATTGTCGACAATTGCTTCAAGTATCACGGCGCAACCGAAACGGCGGCAATGCTCGACAAGATCAAATCGCTCGGTTACAAGTACTCGACGATCGGCGCAATCACCGCTTCCGTCTTCGATATGCACATCCCCGGCGACAAGAAAATGATCGTTCACCAAGCGGAAGAACAAGTCGTTCGTATCGAAAAATTGCACGCAAGAGGAGTTCTTTCGGACGAGGGTCGTTACAAAGAAATCATCAAGATTTGGAAAGACGCTGCAGACAAGGTCGAAAACGAACTCAAGAAAGGTCTTGACGACTTCAACCCGATTTGGATGATGGCAAACTCCGGCGCGCGTGGTAGTATGGGACAAATCCGACAACTCGCAGGTATGCGTGGCTTGATGGCTGACCCGTCCGGTCGTACTATCGAGTTGCCTGTTCGCTCGTCCTTCCGTGAAGGCTTGTCCGTTTTGGAATACTTCATTTCATCGCACGGCGGAAGAAAAGGTCTTGCGGATACCGCTCTTAAAACGGCTGACTCGGGCTACCTCACAAGACGTCTCGTCGACGTATCGCACTCGGTCGTCGTCAGAGAACAAGACTGCGGCGACACCAAAGGTACGTTCATCACCGCAATCAGAGACGAAAAGAGCGTCATCGAAGCGCTTGCAGACCGTATCGCGGGCAGATACACCATCGGAAACGTGGTTGACCCCGCAACGGGCGAAATCATCTGCGAAGGCGACACGCTCATTTCAAGCGACAAAGCAAAAGAAATCGACAAGAAACTCACTTCTTACTGGGAAGCAAACGGTTCGGATATGCACCATCAACCCGGCGTGCTTATCCGCTCGATTCTCACTTGTAAGTCCAAAAACGGCGTGTGCGCAAAATGCTACGGTAAGAATATGGCTTCGGGCAACCCCGTCAAGATCGGCGAAGCGGTCGGTATCATCGCCGCACAGTCAATCGGCGAACCCGGCACTCAGCTCACGATGCGTACCTTCCACTCGGGCGGCGTCGCAACCGACGACGACATCACGCAAGGTTTGCCGCGTGTCGAAGAATTGTTCGAAGCGCGCAATCCTAAAGGTAAGGCGGTCATCACCGAGAACAACGGTATCGTCCACATTTCCGACGATCGCCGTGAAATCACGGTTACGGGCCCGGACGGCGAGGCAAAATCCTACGCTATCCCGTACAACGCAAACATTCTCGTCGGCGAGGGCGAAACCATCGGCGCGGGCGATCCGCTCACCAAAGGTTCAATCAACCCGCAAGATATGCTTCGCGCAAAGGGCGTAAAGGGCGTTCAGGAATACATCGCAAAGGAAGTTCAATCCGCATACCGCACCGCAGGCGTCGAAATCAACGACAAACACGTTGAGGTTATCGTAAGACAAATGCTTCGCAAAGTCCGTATCGAAAATCAAGGCGATACGAATATGCTTCCCGGCACTCTCGTCGACTTGCTCTCTTACGAGGAAGAAAACGAAAAAGCAATCGAAAACGGCGGCGTTCCCGCAACGGCGAAACGTACCCTTTTGGGTATCACCAAAGCCGCTCTCGCAACGGAATCCTTCCTCTCGGCTGCGTCCTTCCAAGAGACAGCAAAAGTCTTGGCAGAGGCTGCAATCAACAACAGAAAAGACCCGCTTCTCGGCTTGAAAGAGAACGTCATCATCGGCAAACTTATTCCTGCCGGCACGGGTATGAAGTGCTATAAGAACGTCACGACGGTTGCGGAAAATCAAACCCAACCCGCCGACATCATCCTCGACCAACACATCGAGGACGAACTCGAAGAAGAATAATGAAAAGAAGATTTTTTACATCTGAAAGCGTAACGGAAGGACATCCCGACAAGGTGTGCGACCAAATCGCAGACGCAATTCTCGACGACATTTTCGCAGAGGACACCTCTGCGAGAGTCGCCGTTGAAGTGTGCGCCACGACGGGTATGGTTATGGTGTTCGGCGAAGTCAGCACCAAGCATTACTGCGACATTCCCACAATCGTAAGAGGTGTCGTCAAAGACGTAGGCTACAACGACAGTTCGCTCGGATTCGACTACAAAACGTGCGCGGTGCTCAGTTCCATCGACGAGCAATCGCCCGACATCGCTATGGGCGTCAACGACGCAACCGACGGCGACGGCAAGGACGATTACGACAAGACGGGCGCAGGCGACCAAGGTATGATGTTCGGATACGCTTGCGACGAAACCGAGTCGCTTATGCCGCTTCCCATCACGCTTGCTCACGCGCTCACGAAACGCCTTACCGACGTCAGAAAGAGCGGCGAACTTGCGTGGCTTCGTCCCGACGGCAAAGCTCAAGTCACCGTCGAATATATCGACGACGTTCCCGAAAGAGTGGACACTATCGTTGTGAGTTGCCAACATTCCGAAAACGTAAGTATGGACGAACTCGAAGAAGAAATAATCGACAAGGTTATCTCTTACGCGATTCCGCAAGAGTACATCGACGACGATACGAAGATTTACATCAATCCGACGGGAAGATTCGTAATCGGCGGACCGGCGGGCGACAGCGGCGTTACGGGAAGAAAGATTATCGTCGACACGTACGGCGGATTCTGTCCTCACGGCGGCGGCGCGTTCAGCGGCAAAGACCCCACGAAAGTGGACAGAAGCGCGTCCTATATGGCTCGTTACATCTGCAAGAATCTCGTTGCGGCAGGCGTGTGCAAGAGAGCGGAATTGCAAGTTGCATACGCAATCGGTATGGCGCACCCCGTTTCCGTGTACGTCAACACCTACGGCACGGGTATCATCGACGACGATTCGCTTGCAAAAGTCGTGCGTGAAGTGTTCGATTTGCGCCCGAAGGCGATTATCGACCATTTGCACCTTGCAAGCCCCATTTACCGCAAAACTTCCAACTACGGACATTTCGGCAAGGAAGGTTTCAGTTGGGAAGAAACGGATATGGTCGAGCAAGTCAAACAAGCAGTAGAAAAATACAAATTTTGAATACGCGAGATAAAAACGGTAGGATAACCCTACCGTTTTTTCTCAAAAACGCCGTAAAAACGTTATAAAAAACGGCTTAAAAACGCCGTAAAATCGGCGTTAAAATCGAAAATAATATCATCGAAAAGGGAAGAAGGATGCAACTTGCAGGCGAAATAAAAGACGTTATATTCGCAAGCGCGGACACGGGCTATACGGTTCTCGATATGAAATGCGAGGAATCCGTTTTTACCGTGGTCGGCATTTTTCCGCCCGTAAGCGAGGGTATGAATATAAGAGTCGAGGGCAAGTTCCAAACTCGCACGACCTACGGAAAGCAGTTTTGCGCCGATAAAGTGTGGGTGTCCGCGCCGTCCAAACTTGAAGGAATAAAGAAGTTTTTGGGCAGCGGTCTTATATCGGGACTCGGTCCGGTGACGGCACAGTCAATCGTGGATACGTTCGGCGTGGATTCGCTGGAAATGATGAAATACCCGATGGAACTTGCAAAGGTGAGAGGCATATCGCTGAAGCGCGCGACGGAATTCGGTATGAATTACGCCAAAGTGCAGAAAATGCAAGACGCGGTGATGTTCTTGCAAAATCTCGGAATCAGCGTCAATATGTCCCTCAAAATTTACCGCACATACGACGTGAAAACCGTGGATAACGTGCGCAAAAATCCGTATATGCTCGTCGACGACGTGGACGGAATAGGCTTTGCCACGGCGGACAGAATCGCGGGCGAACTCGGCATAGAAAAGGACAGCGACTACCGCATTTGCGCCGCGATAACCTATCTTCTCAAAGAAGCGGCGACCAGAAGCGGACACAACTATTTGCCAGAAAACGACCTTTTGGCAAACGCAATCGCACTTTTAAGTATCGATTCGGAAGATATAGCGCAAAGAGTGCGCGACAATATGATGGATATGGTTATGCTAGGCGACCTCGTGAGATACGAAACGAAAGAGCATACCGCCATACTCTTGAAAAAGAATTTCAACACCGAAAAGAGCATTGCGAGAAAACTTTTGCAATTAAAGCAAGAGGCTTCCGATTTTAGAGTGGACGTTGCTCACGAAGTTGCGAGGTTCGAGAAGGACGCAGGTTTTTCCCTTCACGAAAATCAAATCGCCGCAGTCAGAGAAACGATTGAAAACGGCGTGCAGATAGTCACGGGCGGACCGGGTACGGGCAAAACGACGATAGTCAAGTGTATACTCAAACTGTTCAAAGATTTGGGACAGAGAGTCGCGCTTTGCGCGCCTACGGGCAGAGCCGCAAAACGACTTTCGCAAGCAACGGGCGAGGAAGCAAAAACCATTCACCGTATGCTCGACTTGGACTACAAAAACGGCGAGGGACATTTCACCTACAACGAGAATACCCGCTTGCCCGTTGACGTCGTAATCGTGGACGAGGTGAGTATGGTGGATGAATACGTCTTTTCCGCACTCATAAACGCGCTCGAAAGGGGCTCGCGCCTCGTGCTTGTGGGCGACAAGGACCAACTTGCTTCGGTGGGCGTGGGCAACGTGCTTAACGACCTAATCAAATGCGGAAAGTTTAACGTGAGTTATCTCACGCAGATTTACCGCCAAAGCGAAAAGAGCAAAATCGTCACCAACGCGCACAAAATCAACAGCGGCGTTATGCCCGACATCGACAATAAGAGCAGTGACTTTTTCTTTGAGGAAAAGAACACGAGCGAAGAAATTTGCGCAAACACCATTGCGCTCGTCACTCGCCGTTTGCCCAAATACCTCAACGTCGCGCCGAGCGAAATCCAAGTGCTTTGCCCGATGAAACGAGGCGTTGCTGGCACGATAAATCTAAACAAAGAGTTGCAAAAAATAATCAATCCGCCTTCGCCGCACAAGCGAGAAGTCAAACGCGCGGATTGCATTTACCGCGAGGGTGACAAGGTTATGCAACTTCAAAACAATTATCAACAAGAATGGTCGCAAACGGACGGCTTCAAGACCGTGCGCGGAAGCGGCGTTTTCAACGGTGATATAGGCGTGATTGAAAGCATAAATACGCAGATTATGCAGTTTACCGTGCGTTTTGACGACGATAAAGTGTCGATTTACGAATATAGCGACGTGGACCAACTCACGCTTGCGTACGCTGTGACTATACACAAATCGCAAGGTTGCGAGTTCGACGCGGTGGTTATCGCACTCGACGCAAACTATATGCTGCAAACGAGAAACTTGCTGTATACGGCGGTTACGAGAGCAAAGAAACTCGTCGTGATAAGCGGCAGTAAAAAGACCGTGCAACGTATGATTCAAAACAACGAAACCGCAAGACGATACTCGCTTCTCATCGAACTTATCGAGCAGGAATGGCAAGGCGGCGCGTATGATTGAGTCGGAAGATAAATTGAGTGGCAAATCCGAAAAGGAATCGCCTAATATCGTAAATGCGGACGAGGTGCAAGACGAAAAAGCGCAAACCGAGGAAACGCAAACGGACGAAATTCAAAGCGAAGATTCGCAAGATAAAAGAAAGAACGCAAAGGGCGGTAAGAGAAAAGTCGTAATGCAAAAGGTCAAGACGTTTTTCAAGAAATTGCTCGGCGAGTTCGATTCTGCTCTGTTTCCGCTCGATTGCACTTGCGACGTATGCGGCGAGGAACTTGTCGATGACACGAGATACCGACTCTGCTCGGAATGTATCGAGAAGTTGCCGTTCGTCAAAGGGCACATTTGTCTTAACTGCGGCGTTCCGCTCAAAGACGAGAGCGACTACTGCAATCGCTGTCAAAATCAAAAGTCCGCGTTCGTGAAGAACCGCTCGCCGCTCGTATACGACGGCGAAGTGAAGAAGTTGATATACAAACTGAAATTCGGAAAGAAAACGTATATCGCTCAAACGCTCGGCGCGCTTATGGCGGACAAGTTTATCGAGTGCGGTTTCGATTCGGAAATCATCGTCTTCGTGCCGATGACCGACGAGGAAGTGAAGAAAAGAGGATTCAATCAAGCCGAACTATTGGCGTACGAGGTGGGAAACAGGCTTAATATCCCCGTGCTTCCCGCGCTCGTCAAGGTGAAGGACACCTCGCAACAAAAGGAACTCAAAGGTAAGGACAGAGCAAACAACCTCGACGGCGCGTTTGCTTGTGCGTTCGAGCAAGTCAAGGGAAGAAAGATTTTGCTTATAGACGACGTTTTCACTACGGGCGCGACCGCCAACGAGTGCGCAAAGACGTTGCTCAAAGCAAAAGCGAGGGAAGTGTGCGTGCTGACGGCTGCCGTCACGCAACTTAAAATCCCAAACGAATGATATAGATTATTGATATATGCAAATTTATATAGTATAATTTGCTTAAATATAATAAAGGTGAACTATGGCACTTTTTAACGAAAACAAATTTAAGGTCAGAAAACTCAATAAAATCGCCGACAAAATCGAGGCTCTCGCACCCAAATACTCGGCGATGGACGACGATACGCTCGTAAGTCAGACGGACGTGCTCAAAAAGAGGCTCGCAGACGGCGAAACGCTCGACCATATTCTTCCCGACGCATACGCGGTGGTGAGAGAAGCGGGCGAGAGAGTGCTGGGTATGCGCCACTTCCACGTTCAACTTATCGGCGGTATCGCGCTTCATCAAGGACGTATCGCCGAAATGGGTACGGGCGAAGGCAAGACGCTCGTGGCAACGCTTCCGGCGTACCTCAACGCACTCACGGGCAAGGGCGTTCACGTCGTCACGGTCAACGACTACCTCGCAACGCGTGACGCGGCGTGGATGGGCAAACTCTACAAATTTTTGGGACTTACCGTCGGCGTCGTCGTGCCGCAAATGAGCGTAGAGGAAAAGAGAAAGGCTTATCAAAGCGACATAACCTACTGCACCAACAACGAACTCGGCTTCGACTTTTTGCGCGACAATATGGTCGTGAGAAAAGCGGACAAGGTGCAGCGCGAACTCAATTACGCAATAATCGACGAGGTTGACTCGATTCTCATCGACGAGGCGAGAACTCCGCTCATCATTTCGGGCAGAGGCGGAAAATCCAGCGAACTTTACAAGAGCGCGGACAATTTCGCGCGTCAGTGCAGAGAGGGCGACGATTTCACTATCGAGGAAAAAGAAAAGACTATAATGCTCACCGATAAAGGAATCGAGAAAGCGGAAAGATTCTTCCGCGTCGCAAACCTCACCGACCTCGAAAACACCGACCTTTATCACCACATTCAAGCCGCACTCAAAGCGCACTTCATTATGAAGCGCGACACCGACTACATCGTCAGCGACGGCGAAGTGTTGATCGTGGACGAATTTACGGGCCGTATTATGATAGGTCGTCGCTACAACGACGGCTTGCATCAGGCGATAGAAGCAAAAGAGCACGTACAAATCAGAAGCGAGAACAAAACGCTTGCGACGATAACATTCCAAAACTTCTTCCGTATGTACAAAAAACTCGCGGGTATGACGGGTACTGCAAAGACCGAAGAAGACGAATTCGAGGGCATATATGCGCTCGACGTCGTCACCATTCCGCCAAACAAACCCTCGAAGCGAGTTGACGAACACGACCAGATTTACACCAAAGTCAGCGGAAAAATCACCGCAATCGTGCAAGACATCATCGACCATCACGCGACGGGTCAGCCCCTTCTCGTCGGTACGATAAGCGTTGAAAAGAGCGAACAACTCAGCGATATTTTGAAGCGCAAGGGCATACCGCACAACGTTTTGAACGCAAAGTTCCACAAGCAGGAATCCGAGATAATCGCACAAGCGGGCAGACTCAATTCAGTCACAATCGCGACGAATATGGCGGGACGCGGAACGGATATTATGCTCGGCGGCAACGCGGACTTCCAAGCGAAACAACGTATGGAAAAGGACGGCTATCCGCTCGAAGTCATCGAAATGGCGTCCTCGCCGCACGCAAGCAACGACCCCGCGATTATCGCCGCAAAAGAGGTGTACAAGCACCATTACGACGCGTTCAAGGCAATCTGCGACGAAGAAAAAGAAAAAGTCGTCGCGCTCGGCGGTTTGCGCATCATCGGCACTGAACGCCACGAAAGCAGACGTATCGACAATCAGTTGAGAGGCCGTAGCGGACGTCAAGGCGACCCAGGCAGTACGGTTTTCTACATCTCGATGGAAGACGACATCGCGCGTATTTTCGGCGGCGACAGAATGAAATCCATTGCCGAAACTATGCACTTGCCCGACGATATGCCCATCTCTAACGGCATAATCACAAAGCAAATCGAAAGAGCGCAAAAAGTCGTCGAGGGCAGAAACTACTCGATAAGAAAGCAGGTTTTGAGTTACGACGACGTTATGAACGCGCAACGCGAAATCATATACAAAGAGAGAGGAAAAGTGCTTGACGGTATGGACGTACACGAGCAAATCCTCGATATGATAGACGACCTTGCAGAAGAAATCATCGGATACTACGCCGATTACAAGACCGATTATCAGACGTGGGACTATGCGGCGTTCAACCAATCTCTCGAACAAAAAATGCTTCCGCAAGGCACGAATCTTATGACCCCCGAACTCTGCTCGTGCTTCGACGTGTACAAACTCAAAGACGCGGTTTTGAAAGTCGCGCTCAAGGATTATAACGACAAAATCGAAGCGACCAAAGCGGACGGATTCGACTTCGGCGAACTCGAAAGAGTGGTGCTTTTGAAGACGGTCGACTCGAAGTGGATGGACCACATCGACGCAATGGACGCGCTAAGACGAGGCATAGGACTTCGCGGCTACGGTCAGCGCGACCCCGTCATCGCATACCGCCAAGAGGGCTGGGATATGTTTGAAGATATGGTGTCGAGGATTCATTCCGAAACCGCTTCCATACTTCTCAAAATCCACGTCGAGAAGAGAGAGGACGGCTCTACATCGTCCGTAAGACAGAACATTGCGGCGGCGCAAAAGAGCGTGCGTTCGGACAAAAAAGTGGGCAGAAACGACCCGTGTCCGTGCGGTAGCGGTCTTAAATATAAGAACTGTTGCGGAAAGAATAAATAGCGAAAACGATGTTTTATAGAGCAAATTTAGGCATATAAACATCGCATCGTGCAAAATACGGTGACGCTATAATAGGAAAACCAATATGTTAGATTACAACGAACCGAGAAACCAACTAAAAGAAATGCGCGCGGAAATGGTGCGCGCATACGAAAGCATAAACCCCGCTAAAATCCGCGACAGAATCAAAGAACTCGAAACGATACAAAACGCCGACGGGTTTTGGGACGACCCCGACAGCGCAAAGAAAGTGTCAAAAGAAATAAGTCAGTTGCAAAGCAAAATCGAGAAGTTTGAAAAGATGATTGCGAAAATCGACGACGCTCTCGACACAATCGACATCGCGGAACTCGAAGGGGACGAATCGGAAGACGAGAAGATTCTCACGACCGTTCACGACCTTTCCGAAGCGGTGGAAAGTTTGTCGCTTGCAACGCTCTTGAGCGGCAAGTACGACTCGCTCAACGCAATCCTTACCTTGCACGCGGGCGCAGGCGGAACGGAAGCGCAAGACTGGTGCAGTATGCTTTACAGAATGTACACTCGCTATTGCGAGCGCAGAGGCTGGGCTTGCACCGAACTCGACTATCTCGCGGGCGACGAAGCGGGCATAAAATCCGTTACGTTCAGAGTTGAAGGCGAAAACGCATACGGCTATCTCAAAGCGGAAAAAGGCGTTCACAGGCTCGTGCGTATCTCGCCGTTCGACGCAAACGCAAGACGTCATACGTCCTTTGCATCCCTCGAAGTTATGCCCGAAATCATCGATACGTCCGAAATCGAAATTCGCCCCGAAGACTTGAAAGTGGACACCTATCGCTCGTCGGGCGCAGGCGGACAACACGTCAACAAAACCGAATCCGCAATCCGCATTACGCACATACCCACGGGCATTATAGTTGCGTGCCAAAACGAAAGAAGTCAGATTCAAAACCGTGAAGTCGCAATGCAAATGCTTCGCTCTAAACTCATCGAAAAGCGCGAGCGCGAACGCGAAGAAGAAGCGGCGCAAATCAGCGGCCAACTCAAAAAAATCGAGTGGGGAAGCCAGATCCGCAGTTACGTTTTCTGTCCGTACACGATGGTAAAGGACCACCGCACGAACTACGAAACGGGCAACGTGCAAGCGGTTATGGACGGCGACCTCGACGGATTTATCAACGAGTATCTCAAACTTTCGTCAATACAAAAATAAGATACGAACAAGCAATTTTCGACGGTGCGCATTTTGCGTACCGTTGCCGTTTTGCAAGGCGCAAAACCTTGCGAAAGCGGTATTCTAACCACATAAAATTATTTTTTTCTAAACAATGAACGATTTGCAGAATAAGCAAGGTTTAACGGTGCTTGCCATCGAGTCGAGTTGCGACGAAACCGCTTGCGCGATTGTGCGCGACGGCAGAGAAGTAGTGTCAAACGTGGTTGCCACGCAAATAGAAATACACCGTCGATTCGGCGGCGTCGTTCCCGAAATCGCGAGCAGAAATCACACGTTGGCAATCGAAAACGTCGTAAAAGAAGCACTCGAGCAAGCGCATATGACGAAGGACGATATAGACGCCGTTGCCGTAACTTACGGCGCGGGGCTTTTGGGTGCGCTTTTGGTGGGCGTAAACTTTGCAAAAGGACTCGCCTATGCGTGGCAAAAGCCGTTGTTTGCCGTATCGCACGTCAAAGGACATATCGCCGCAAATTATATCGACAGCAATCTTAATCCGCCGTATCTTTGTTTGCTTGCAAGCGGCGGACATACGGCAATCGTAAAAGTGCTCGATTACGAGCATATCGAACTCATTGCGCAGAGTCGCGACGACGCTTGCGGCGAGGCATTCGACAAGGTTGCAAGAGTGCTCGGATTGCCCTATCCCGGCGGTCCCGAAATTCAAAAATTAGCGCGCGAAGGAAAGCCCGTTTACAATATGCCCGAACCCAAATCGAGCGGGTTAGATGACCTGTATTTCAGTTATAGCGGACTCAAAACCTTCGTTATAAATCTCGTGCATAACCTCGAACAAAAAGGCGAGAAAATACCCCGCGCGGACATCGCCGCAAGTTTCCAAAAATGCGCCGTATCGCAACTTGTCGATACCCTCGAAAAAGTAATTCGAGCAACCGGAATCAAAGACGTAGCCGTCGCCGGCGGCGTCAGCGCAAACGAGGAACTTCGTCGTCGTTTCGACGAACTCGCCGCAAAAGGTTGCAACGTTCATTATCCCAAACTCAAATATTGCACCGACAACGCCGCAATGATCGGCGCAGCCGCTTGTTTCCTCATAAAGAGCGGTGCTGATTGTGCGGATTTGACTCTTGACGCCTGCGCCACCGTCCCCCTCAGGTGATGATTGAGCGAATAACTGCGGCAGAGGCATCCGTCTGTCAACTCATTTACGCTTTGTAAATTAGGGTTGCCATTCGAATGCCTCTTTCTTGTTCTTCATCTCAATCATCACCTGAGGGCAGGGTAAGAAAACGGGCGAATAACGTCGTCAACGCCCTTCTCGAAGTGTCGAGAGGGGTGCTTTTTGTTTTCTACAAAAGTTTGACGGCGTGTACTCTAAATAACACATCACCCCTTCCCTTCGGGCTTTCCCCTATTGCTCAAACTTGCGCCATTTCTCTAAAAAACTTTACATCGTTCGCAAGAGGGGAAGTCGGCACTCACATAGAAAGGTATCGTTCTCTCATTATG
>DKCG01000026.1:39845-49072 GCA_002449145.1 Christensenella sp. UBA6880
TGCCACTGCGCTTTGTGCGCCAGGCAGTGGCCAACGGACGGCGCAGTCGCTTGTACTATTCGTCAAGTTCGGCGCTCGCTTTTCTCGCCGCCTTGCGGCTCGTGTTCCGTCTTCGAAAAGGCAGAGTAGTTGTATAAGTACGCCTTGAATGAGTGAGCGTTTAACCGCTTGCGTGCGCAGCACGCCCTCACCAAGCAAGCACTCGCACGGAATTGCGGTTTGAATTTTGCCCGTCTTATTTTTTTGAGTAAAGAGGGCTTGCGCGGTTAGTGATTGCGAGAACAAATGCGGTGTCAAGCAATAAACATTTGTTTTTTTGCTTTCACCGCAACGCCGTTTGAGCAATGGGTCGCGGACGGCGGTTTTTATTTCGTCTGCGAATTGACACATTTCGATTATAGGTAGGCTACGAACAAGTTTCCATTTATCCGCTTGCGGGCGAAGCACGCGACACGCGAGGTTTATTGTTTTATTAGTGCTTAAAATCGAGTTTTGTACTACATCTTGTATTATTTATATTATATATAAATTTTTTATGAAAAGTTGTGCCAAATGTTTGACATTGATATTGAATGTTGGTAAGATATAGAAGCTTACGAAAACGTAAGCAGTTTTTTAGTGTACAAAAAGAATATGGACAAAGAAAAACTTGAACAAATGCTTAACACCTCTTCAAAAGTTGTCGGTTCCAAACAGGTTTTGAAGGGAATATCCGATTCTACCGTCAGGTGTGTGATCGTAGCGTCGGACGCCGATGCTCAGATAAAGAAGAGAATCGTGGCGCAAGCAAAAGCCTACGGCGTGGAAATCGTTTATGTTGCTTCCAAGAAGCGGCTGGGCGAAAGCGCGGGGGTGGAAGTGAGCGCGGCGGCTGTCGGAATCGTCGAAGCAAAGGCATAGAGTCTTGATTGCACCTGTTGGGTTGCAGGTACATTCGAAAAATCTTACAGGAGGAACAATAATGCCAACCATCAATCAACTTATCAGAAAAGGCAGAGAGAAACAGGTCAAAAAGTCGCTTACGCCTATTATGGAACAATGCCCGCAAAAACGCGGTATTTGCCTCAGCGTTACGACAACTTCCCCCAAGAAGCCGAACTCGGCACTTCGTAAAATCGCAAGAGTGCGTTTGGTCAACGGAATGGAAGGTACTGTTTACATCCCCGGCGAAGGTCACAATCTGCAAGAACACAGCGTTGTTCTCATCAGAGGCGGCAGAGTCAAGGATTTGCCCGGTGTGCGTTATCACATTATCCGTGGTGCTCTTGATACGGCAGGCGTTGCAAAACGCGGTCAGGCAAGAAGCAAATACGGTGCGAAACGCCCCAAGAAATAATTTTTTCGAATGTATTACTAAAATTAGGAGGTTACTATGCCAAGAAGAAGCGGCGTGCCTAAAAGAGACGTACTTCCCGATCCTATCTACAACAGCAAGGTTGTGACCAAACTCATCAACCAAATTATGCTCGACGGCAAGAAGGGAACGGCGCAAGCAATCGTTTACGAGGCACTCAATATAGCAGCAGCAAAACTCGGACAAGAGCCTATGGACATCTTCAACAAAGCGCTTGAAAACGCAATGCCTATGCTCGAAGTCAAAGCAAGACGTGTGGGCGGTTCCACTTACCAAGTTCCTATGGAAATCCGTCCCGAACGCAGACAAACACTTGCAATCCGTTGGATCGTCGCTTTCGCAAGAAAGAGAGGCGAAAAAACTATGGACGCAAGACTCGCAGGCGAACTTATGGACGCTTTCAATATGACGGGCGGCGCAGTCAAGAGAAAAGACGAAATGCACCGTGCGGCAGAAGCGAACAAGGCGTTTGCACATTACAGGTGGTAATTTATGCCTAGAAAATATGCTCTTGATAAGGTGAGGAATATCGGCATAATGGCACACATCGATGCCGGCAAAACCACGACAACCGAGCGTATTCTTTACTACACGGGCGTGAACAGAAAACTCGGTGAAACTCACGACGGCTCTGCGACTATGGACTATATGGAACAAGAGCGCGAAAGAGGTATCACCATCACTTCTGCGGCAACTACCGCCGTGTGGAAGGGACATCAGATCAATATCATCGATACCCCCGGACACGTCGATTTCACTGTCGAGGTCGAACGCAGTCTGAGAGTCCTTGACGGAGCGGTTGCGGTGTTCTGCGCCAAAGGCGGCGTCGAGCCTCAATCGGAAAACGTGTGGCGTCAAGCCGACACCTACAAAGTTCCGAGAATCGCTTTCGTCAACAAGATGGACATAAACGGCGCGGACTTCTTCAACGCAGTCAAAATGATGCGTGAAAGATTGAACGCAAACGCAGTCCCCATTACGCTGCCCATCGGCAAAGAGTCCGATTTCGAAGGCGTCATCGACCTTCTCACGATGCAAGCGTTCTACTATGACCAAAAGGATAAGGGCGTAACGTTCTACGCAAAAGAAATCCCCGCGGAATATCAAGACCTTGCAAAAGAATACAGACTCAAAATGCTCGAAGCGGCGGCTGACTTTGACGAAAATATCTTTGAAAAAGTCATAATGGAAGACTACGATTCCATCACGATGGAAGAACTCAAAGCCGCAATTCGCAAAGGCACGATCGAAATGAAACTCAATCCAGTGCTTTGCGGAAGTTCGTATAAGAACACGGGCGTACAACTTATGCTCGACGCGGTCGTTGACTTCCTTCCCGCACCTACGGACGTTGCAAGTATCGAGGGTATCAATCCCAAAACGCAACAACCCGAACTTCGTCACCCAAGCGAAAAAGAACCTTTCAGCGCACTCGTGTTCAAGATTCTCACGGATGAGTTTGTCGGAAAACTTTCCTTCATTCGTATCTATTCGGGAACGCTTACGACGGGATCGACGGTGTTCAACACGGTTAAGGGCGAAAACGAGAGAATCGGTCGTATCCTTCGTATGAACGCGGACAACCGCGAGGACATCGAAGAAGCGTATGCAGGCGATATAGTCGCAGTCATCGGCTTGAAAAAGAGCACGACGGGCGACACGCTTTCGGACAAGAACCACCAAATCATTCTCGAAAATATGGTCTTCCCGGACCCTGTTATCAAAGTCGCGATCGAGCCTAAATCGAAAGCGAGCCAAGAGAGAATGAATATGGCAATCATCAAACTGCAAGAGGAAGATCCCACCTTCAAGGCGTACACCGATAAGGAAACGGGGCAAACCATCATCGCAGGTATGGGCGAACTTCACCTCGACATCATCGTGGACAGAATGTTCAGAGAGTTCAAGGTCGAAGCGAACGTCGGCAGACCTCAGGTCAGTTACCGCGAAACCATCACCAAAGCCGTCAAGGCAGAAGGGAAGTTCGTACGTCAATCGGGCGGTCACGGTCAATACGGCCACATCGTCATAGAGATGGAACCGAATCCCGAAAAAGGTTTGGAAATGGAAAACGCTATCGTCGGCGGCGTCGTGAGCAAGGAATTTGCAAATGCGGCGTGGGAAGGCATCAAGGAAGCGGCGCAAAGCGGTATCATTGCGGGGTACGAATGTGTGGACTTCAAAGTTCGCCTCGTAGACGGCAGTATGCACGAAGTCGACAGTTCGGAAATGGCGTTCAAGATTGCAGGTTCTATGGCGTTCAAGGAAGGCGCGGCAAAAGCAGCCCCCACGCTTCTCGAACCGATTATGAAGGTCGAGGTCGTAACGCCGGACGATTATCTCGGCGACGTTATGTCCAACCTCAATTCCAGACGCGGACAAGTCAAGGGTATCGAGCCTCGCAACGGCGCACAAGTCGTGGATTGCGACGTTCCGCTCTCTGAAATGTTCGGTTACGCAACCAGCCTTCGCAGCATTACGCAAGGCAGAGCAAACTTCACGATGTTGTTTGACCACTACGCAGTCGTTCCCAAGAGCGTTGCGGAAAAGGTCATCGGCGAAGTGAAAGCAAGAGATTCCAAAAAGTAAGCATATATAGATTTAATATTTATATATAAAATACTTTGGATAATAAATAATAAAAAAAACCAAAAAAACAATATTGGAGGAAATCTAGTATGGCAAAAGCAAAGTTTGAAAGAACAAAGCCGCACGTTAACATTGGTACCATCGGTCACGTTGACCACGGCAAAACCACTCTTACCGCTGCAATCACGATGTACTGCGCATCCAAGGGCGAAGCACAAGCGATGAAGTACGACGAGATCGATAAGGCTCCGGAAGAAAAAGCAAGAGGAATCACGATCAACACCGCACACGTCGAGTACGAAACCCCGAAGCGTCACTATGCACACGTTGACTGCCCCGGCCACGCGGACTATGTTAAAAACATGATCACCGGTGCTGCTCAAATGGACGGCGCAATCCTCGTTGTTGCTGCTTCCGACGGCCCGATGCCTCAAACTCGTGAGCACATCCTTCTTGCTCGTCAGGTTGGTGTTCCTTACATCCTCGTCTTCCTTAACAAGTGCGACCAAGTCGACGACGAAGAACTTCTCGAACTCGTTGAAATGGAAGTTCGCGAACTTCTCAACGAATACGGCTTCCCCGGCGACGACACCCCCATCATCCGCGGTTCTGCTTTGAAAGCAATGGAAGCAGGTCTTGCAGGCAGGTGGGACGATCCCGCATTCAAGCCCATCCAAGAACTTCTCGACGCAGTTGACAGCTATATCCCCGATCCTCAACGTGACACGGATAAGCCGTTCTTGATGCCTGTTGAAGACGTCTTCACCATCACCGGTCGCGGTACCGTTGCAACCGGTAGAGTTGAACGTGGTGTCCTTCGTATGGGCGACAAGGTCGAAATCGTCGGTCTTTCCACCGAAAAGAAAGAAACGACCGTCACCGGTATCGAAATGTTCCGTAAACTTCTTGACTACGCAGAGGGCGGCGACAACATCGGCGCATTGCTCCGCGGTATCCAAAGAAGCGAAATCGAACGTGGTCAAGTTCTTGCAAAACCGGGTTCGATCCATCCGCACACTCGCTTCACAGCGCAAGTGTACGTTTTGACAAAAGATGAGGGTGGCCGTCACACACCGTTCTTCGATGGTTATCGTCCTCAATTCTATTTCAGAACGACCGACGTCACCGGTTCCATCAAATTGCCGCAAGGCGTTGAAATGGTTATGCCCGGCGACCACATCGATATGGAAATCACTCTTATCACCCCGATCGCAATCGAAGAAGGTCTCCGTTTTGCTATTCGTGAAGGCGGTAGAACAGTTGGTTCCGGCGTCGTTGCTAAGATCATCGAATAATATTTGTTCTTTCAATAATATATACAACAATGCTCTACACGGCAAAACGCTTGCCGTGTAGGGTGTCGTATTGATTGAACAAAAAGGAGGCTACTATGGCTCAGAAAGGAGCAAGAGTTAAGGTTGTTTTGGCTTGCACCGAATGCAAACAACGCAACTACAACCTTACCAAAAACAAACAGAAGCACCCCGATAGAATGGAGCTTCAAAAGTATTGCAGATTTTGCAAAAAGCACACCTTGCACAGAGAAACTAAGTAAGGCTGTCTAAGGATAGGAGGCAATATGGCAAAGAAAACGCCAAAAAACCAAACCTCAACCCAAGAAACGACAAACAACGCAGCGCAAGTAGAAGTTCAAAAGGCTGCCGTTAACGTTGATTCTAAAAACGAGTCTTCCAAAGCAAAAAAGTCCGCAAACGCCAAAAAATCGTCCGATAAACCCAACATCTTCAAGAGAATGGGCAAGGGCATCAAAGGCATCGTTTCCGAACTTAAAAAGGTTACTTGGCCCAAGGGCAAAGAAGTCGGGAAGAATACTGCCGTCGTTTTGACTGTCGTCGTTCTTTTCTTCGTCATTCTGTTTGCTCTCGATTATGTGTTGGGCGGTCTGTTCGGTCTTATCACCGACGGCAAATGGGCAACCATTTTCATTTCATAAGAGGGCTGTATGGAAAATTTGGAACAACCGAAATGGTACGTCGTCCACACTTATTCGGGTTACGAAAACTCTGTGGAAACCGACCTTCGTAATATGATCGAAAACAACAACTTGCAGGATTATATCTTCGATATAAAAATCCCCGTTGAAGACGACATCGTTGAAAGAAACGGCAAAAAGAAAGTCATTCAACGCAAGAAATTCCCCAGTTACGTTTTCATCAAAATGATCTACACCAACCACATTTGGTTTATGGTGACCAGAGCGCGCGGAGTTACGAGTTTTGTTGGCTCGGCAGGTCGTCCTATTGCGCTTACCGATGACGAAATCAGAAGAATCGGTCTTGAAACCGTCAGCATCGAAGACTTCGACATCAAAGTCGGCGACGACGTTAGAATCGTCAACGGCGCACTCGAAAACTTCATCGGCGTTGTCGAATCCATCAGCGCGGAACGCCAAAAAGTCAAAGTTATCGTGGCAATGTTCGGACGTCAAACACCCGTCGAACTCGATTTTGCTCAGGTTGAGAAACTTTGAAACTCGCACTCAGGTGCATTATCTTTAATCGCGTCTACAGGACGCAAGTCGCAGGACTATAATCTTCGTGGGAGACGGCAAATCTCTTTCATACCGTCGCGAAACCACGTTAGTCAGGAGGATTTATGGCTAAGAAAATTACAGCAGTTGTAAAACTTCAATTGCCCGCCGGCAAAGCAACCCCCGGTCCGCCCGTAGGTTCTACGCTCGGTCCTCACGGCATCAACATTGCAGGTTTTACTAAGGAATTCAACGAGAAAACTTCCAAAGACGTCGGCTTGATTATCCCGGTTATCATCACCATCTATCAAGACCACTCTTTCACTTTTGTGCTTAAAACACCGCCCGCGCCCGTTCTTATCAAGAAGGCTTGCGGTTTGCAAAGCGCATCGGCAGTCCCCAACAAAACCAAAGTCGCTACTCTCACAAAAGAGCAACTTCGCGAGATTGCTACTCAAAAAATGCCCGACCTTAACGCAGCCAACATCGATACCGCTATGAGTATGATCGCAGGTACCGCACGCAGTATGGGCGTTCTCGTGGAAGAATAAGGAGGTTCGTATGAAACGCGGTAAACATTATATTGATTCGAAAAAACTCATCGATAACACCAAACTCTATGAAAGCCAAGAAGCAATCGCTCTTGCCGTTCAAACTGCAAAGTCCAAATTCGATGAAACGATAGAATTGCACGTCAAACTCGGTATCGACCCCCGTCACGCTGACCAACAGGTTCGTGGCGTTGTGGTTCTTCCCAACGGTACAGGTAAAACCGTCCGCGTCCTCGCAATCTGCAAGGGTGCAAAAGCGGACGAAGCACAAGCGGCCGGCGCAGATTTCGTCGGCGGCGAGGAAATGATCCAAAAGATCCAACAAGAAAACTGGTTCGACTATGACGTTATCGTCACAACCCCCGATATGATGGGCGTTGTCGGTCGTCTCGGTAAAGTTCTCGGTCCTAAGGGATTGATGCCTAACCCCAAATCCGGCACCGTCACGATGGACATCACTCGCGCTATCCACGACATCAAAGCAGGTAAAGTCGAGTACAGAGTAGACAAGCAAGCAATCTGCCACGTTCCTTTCGGCAAAGCATCCTTCGGTGTTGAGAAACTCACCGAGAACTTCAACACTCTTATGGACGCACTTGTCAAAGCAAAACCGGCAGCGGCAAAAGGCGTATATTTCAGATCCATTTACATTGCAACGACGATGGGACCGTCCATCAAGGTCTTGTATCGTATGGGCTAATAGCGCACTATTAAGCGAATAGCATCGTCAAAGCCCCTCGGCTGTCAACTCATTTACGATTAGTAAATTAGGGTTGCCATTCGAGGGGCTTTTCCTTGCTCTTCATCTCAATATTGCGCTATTAATTAAAACAGCCAAATAGCGAATAACTGTGTCAGAGCCACGCATCGCCAACTCATTTACGCATAGTAAATTAGGGTTGTCAATTGCGTGGCTCTTTCTCGTTATTCATCTAAATATCGCCGTTTTAGCACCATTAATAGAGTGACGTTTATCACCATTAATGAGTTGCCGTTTAACACTATTAAATAGTTAACGTCCTATCTCTATTAAAAAGCGAGCGGTAATAGAATAAATAATACCTTAATACAATTTTCAAATCTAAAAACTATTTTGCAAAATCGGTTGACATCGTCTCGCCAAAAATTGTATTATATATGCGTTCCAAAGACAGCAAGTGGCGTATGCCGTAAGTTCTATCGCTTGCCGAGGATGTGCTGAATACTTTCATTTGTATGATTGCGTCATTCTCTTTTGGAATGACGCTTTAATTTTTCGCGACGATAAGTCGCCAACTTTTATAGGAGGTAAAGATGAACAAAGAAGTTCTTGAAGCCAAAAAGCAACAAGTCGAAGACATCAAGGCCAAAATTTCTTCTGCAAAGTCCATCGTCATCGTTGACTATATGGGTCTTACGGTCGCTCAAGATACGGCTTTCCGTAAGGAACTCAGAGAAAACGGCGTCGATTACGCAGTTTTGAAAAACCGCCTCGTCAAGATCGCTTTCAATGAACTCGGTTACACCCAGTTCGACGAAGCGCTCAATGGCCCGACTGCTGTTGCGTTCTCATCCACGGACGCTGTCGCTCCCGCTAAGTACGTTGTCAAAAACATCAAGGCTTTCAACAAGATGAAGACAAAGTGCGGTATGGTCGAAGGCGAATTCCTCGATGAAGCAGGCTTGAAACAAATCGCAGAAATTCCTTCGAAGGAAATTTTGCTCTCAAAGATGCTTGGCTCTTTGCAAGCACCCATCTCGAAACTTGCTATTTGCTTGAACAAAATCGCAGAGGCAAAGGCAGAGTAATTGCAGCAGTAGCGTGACTGCAAAACAAAAATAAATTAAACGGAGAAAACTAAAATGGCAGATTTGAATAAACTTATGGAAGAAATCAAGGCTATGACAGTCCTTGAACTCAACGATTTCGTTAAAGCACTCGAAGAGGAATTCGGCGTAAGCGCAGCAGCACCCGTCGCAGCAGTCGGCGCAGTCGCAGCAGCACCCGCAGAAGAAGAAAAGACCGAATTTGACGTCGTTCTTAAAGAAGTTGGTCCGAACAAGGTCCAAGTTATCAAGACCGTCAAAGACGCAACCGGACTCGGCCTCGTCGAAGCAAAAGCAGTTGTCGATGGCGCACCCAAGACCGTCAAAGAAGCAATGCCGAAAGATGCAGCAGAAGCACTTGTTGCAAAATTCAAAGAAGTCGGCGCAACCGCAGAACTCAAGTAATCTTTACACCTACAATAAAAAAACGACTTGC
>DKCG01000026.1:49091-194501 GCA_002449145.1 Christensenella sp. UBA6880
GCAAGTCGTTTTTTTATTGTACGAGGATTAATTGTACGGATATCAACAAAAAACAAGCATTTTGGGGACGTCATCGGATAACATATGGTTTATGAAGTTATACGAATAATGTGATTTCGTTCGGCTAAGATTTGTGTCGTTTAAGTCTAGTTCAATTTCTCAAACAAGGACGGAAGGCATTGCTCGAAACAAACGCCGTACCAGTGCTCCGACGGTGTTTTTTCTATACATTCGACGGTGAAGTCGGCAGCGAGTTTGGCACAATCGTAGAGCGATTTGCCGTTTATATACGCGCCTGTAAATGCGGACGCGAAAACGTCGCCCGTGCCGTGACAACTTCTGCTCAATTTTTTGTGTTTGTAATATTGCTTGTTGCCGTTTTCAAAGACGACTACGCCTGTTGTGGAATCGTCGTAACTTACGCCCGTCAAGACGATCGTTTTTGCGCCGAGTGCGGCGAGTTCGGACAAAAGCATATCGATATATGCTTCGTCGTAAGCGGATTTGTATTCTGCACCCGTGAGGAAGCACGCTTCGGTTACGTTGGGCAGAATTACGTCCGCTTGCGAGCATAAATCTTTCATTGCGGACACAAAATCCATATCGAAGGCAGGGTAAAGTTTTCCGTTGTCCGCCATTGCGGGATCTACGATTTTGGGTGCGTCGGGTTTAAGGCATGTTTGCATAACGTCTTTGACGTATTCGATTTGCTTTGCGCTTGCCAAATAGCCCGTGTATATGCCGTCAAAAAGGATATGTTCTTTTTGCCAATGCTTGCGTATAGGCGGTATATCTTCCGTCAAATCTCGGCAGGTATAGCCCGAAAAACCGCAAGTATGAGTGGACAGTATTGCCGCGGGAAGAATTGCGGTTTCTATTCCGCAAGCGGAAATTATTGGCAGGGCTACGGTCAGAGAGCATTGCCCGACGCAAGATATGTCTTGTATGGTTAGAATTCTTTTGGTTTGCATGCTTCACCTTTATATGTTAACTATGTTCGCTTTGCGAACACATATAACACATATATAATATCATTTATTATAAATAGGTTGTCAAATCAAATGTCGAATGATTTTTGCAACTTTACAAAGACTTTACGTTAGCTTTACCGAAATCGGGCTGTTTGAAAGCCAAGAAAGTGATATGCTCTGCTTGCAAACTTAAAACAAGGAGCAATTTATGAAAAAATCAATCTTCATTACAATAGCAATCGCACTCGTTGCAATAACGGCAGTATCGCTCGTTGCGTGCAACTCAGGTTTTAATCCGGACAAAGCCATAACTGTTATCGCAAGAGAGCAGAGCAGCGGTACTCGCGAGGCTTTTGACAAGGTCGTCACCGACGGTACGCATTATCTCAACGAAAAAGACGAAAACGGCAAAACCGTATATCGCACGACGGCAACGGCAAACGTGCAAAGCAAAACGGGCACGGTGCTTTCGGCTGTGCAATCCGACAAACAAGCAATCGGCTACGTTTCTCTCGGTTCGGTTGACGATTCGGTCAAGGTCGTAAAGGTTGCAGGCGTTGCGCCGAGCAAGCAGACCGTGCTTGACGGTACTTATAAAATCCAACGTCCGTTCGTTGTTATGACGACAAACAAAACGGCATTGAGCGCAAGAGCGGCAGATTTCCTTTCTTATCTTAAGAGCGACGCACTCAAAGCGATTTGCGACAGCGAGGAAGTGGGAACGATATTCCTTTCCGACGGCACAAAGAGAGCAAATGCGGGCAAGGAAGCAATAGCGGTCGGCACTTACGAAAAACAATCGACTCTTCCCGCAGGTGACAAAATCGTCGTGCGTGGCTCTACCTCTATGGAAAAACTTATCAACGCGGCGGCAAAAGCGTATGCAGGTCTTTACGGTGCGAACGCAAGCGATTTGTTCGACATTCAACTCGAAGGTTCGTCTGTCGGTCGTAAAGCGGTTGAGCAAGATGCAACCGGCAACGTAATCGGTCTTTCCTCTGCGGCAGTAGACAAAGAAGGCATCGACAGTTTCAATGTTTGCCTCGATGCAGTTGCGGTCATCGTCAACAAAGACAATACGAGCGTTGAAGATCTGACTCTTGAACAACTCTACAAAATCTATACCGGTGAAATCACCAAATTCAGTCAACTCAAATAATTATGACTGCAAATAAACTCATAGACAAAATAGGAAAAGTATTATTCGCATCGGCGGCGGTTGTTTGTACAATCTCCGTCGTTGCGATTTTCGCTTTTCTGATTGCAAAAAGCGTTCCCGCACTCCAAGAGATAGGTTTTTTCAACTTCCTTTTCGGCGACAAATGGATGCCCGACAAAGACGATGTGTACGGGGCGGGAGCGTCAGGAAGTTACGGCATCTTTACAATGATCGTAGGCACGCTTTCGGCAACGGTGGGCGCGCTGATAATCGGCGGAACGCTCGGATATTTCACGGCGATTTTTCTTGCGTTTTACTGTCCGAAATTTCTCAAAAAACCGCTCTCTTCGGTCATTAACCTTTTGGCGGGCATACCGTCCGTCGTATACGGATTTTTCGGAATCGTGTTTCTTCTTCCGCTTCTGTCAAACATTGCCCCGAATAACGGCAGCGGACTTTTGGCAACGTCGCTTATACTCGGCATAATGATTCTGCCGACCGTCGTGTCGCTGTCAAGAACCAGTCTCGAAGCCGTGCCTAAAAGTTATTACGAAGGCTCGCTCGCAATGGGCGCAACGCACAGCGAAACGGTGTTTCACATTATGTCGCCTGCGGCTCGTTCGGGAATAACGGCGTCTTTGGTGTTGGGTATAGGACGTGCGCTCGGCGAAACGATGGCTGTCGTTATGGTTGCCGGAAACTCGGTGACTTATCCCGACGGATTATTTTCGTCATTCCGTGTGCTTACTGCAAATATTGTTCTCGAAATGGGGTATGCCGGCGAGCTTCAAGAAGGCGCATTGATTGCAACGGGTGCGGTATTGTTGGTTTTCATTCTCATTGTCAACCTTGTGTTCAATCTCGTATCGAAGCAAGTTGTGAAAACCGTCACTTCGAAAAAAGTAAAAAAACGGGAAAATCGTCAAAACGATCGTGTGTGGCACAAAAACAATCGTTTAGCGGCATTTTTCAAGCAGTTAAAGTATGAATATAGCGGCTTTATGCACAAGATTCATTCTGCGGATATCGCAAAGATTTTCGCAATCGGCGCAGGAATCATTGCAACGGTTGTGCTTGTGCTTGTCATAGGATTTATATTCGTCAAAGGTTTTCCCGAACTTATAAAAAACCCCGAACTTATTTACGGCAAATATGAATTCGGCGGGAAAGTCACGATTCTGCCTGCAATAGTCACAACGCTTTATACGGTTGCTTTGAGTCTTTTGATTTCCGTTCCCATAGGCATAATGACTGCGATTTTCCTCAACGAGTACACCAAAAAGCGCAACTTTTTTATCAAATCTATTCGCACCGCCATAAACGTGCTTTCGGGCGTTCCGTCCATAGTCTACGGTTTGTTCGGCATGATTACGTTCAAGCAATGGTTCACGGGAACGAGCAGTATAATCGCAGGCGTATGCACGGTGAGCATAATGCTTTTGCCCACAATCGTAAGTTCGACGGAAGAAAGTCTGAAATCCGTGCCCGATGTGCTTCGAGAGGGAAGTTTCGCGATGGGCGCAGGTAAACTGCGCACGATATTCAAAGTCGTGCTTCCCTCTGCAATGCCGGGCATAATATCGGCGGTAATTTTGACGATGGGCAGAGTGATAAGCGAGTCCGCGCCTTTCCTTTATACGATGGGTTCGGTCATAGTCGGAATCCCAAAAGGCGTGACGGACAGCGGCGCAACGCTTGCGGTCGCTCTCTATCAACTCTCGGGCGAAGGGTGGTATATGAACGAGGCGTATGCGACGGCGGTCGTGCTTATCGTCATAGTGCTTGCGCTCAACTTACTTGCCGAACTCATAGGCGGCAAACTGTCGAGAAAACTCGGCGGAACGACAAACTCAAATCAAGGCTTATTCTCAAAAATAAGAGGTAAAATAAATGGCAAAAAAACAACAAAACACGCTTGAATTTGGACAAAACATTTCCGTCGAAAACGCGAACTTATGGTATGGCGACTTTCAAGCGTTAAAAAACGTTAATATAGAAATTCCCGAAAGACAGGTCACTGCGTTTATAGGTCCGTCGGGTTGCGGTAAGTCCACTTTTCTCAAATGTTTTAATCGTATGAACGACCTCGTGGACGGCTGTAAAATAGAGGGCAAGTTTCTTGTCGGAGACGTGGATATTTACGGCAAAATCGACGTGAACGAACTTCGTCGAAATGTAGGTATGGTTTTTCAAAAGCCCAATCCGTTTCCTATGAGCGTGTACGACAACGTGGCGTACGGACCGAGAACGATCGGTATTCACAAAAGGGCTCAACTCGACGAGATTGTGGAACAGTCTCTCAAAGACGCGTCTATGTGGGACGAGTTAAAAGACCGCCTCGACAAATCCGCTCTCGGACTTTCCGGAGGACAACAGCAACGACTTTGCATTGCGCGCGCCCTTGCGGTCAAGCCGAAGATTCTTCTTATGGACGAACCTACAAGCGCGCTCGACCCAATATCAACGGGTAAAATCGAGGAGCTATGCGACGAACTCGCCAAATCCACGACTATCGTAATCGTCACGCACAATATGCAACAGGCAACGAGAATTGCTGACAAAACGGCATTTTTCCTGCTCGGCGAACTCGTGGAATACGGCGATACCGAACAGATCTTTTCGTCGCCTTGCGACAAGCGTACCGAAAATTATATTACGGGAAGATTCGGTTGATACCGAAAAAAATAAAAGGCGCTCGGAATAAGGCGATTGATCGAGATTGCGTCAAAATAAAAAATATATTTTACAAAACGCTTGATATAAGGAGGATTTACAGATAAACTATGAGTATAAGAAATAAATACGAACAAGAACTCAACCTTGTTTTCAACAAACTTGTGGCGATGTGCCACGACACGCAAATCGCAATCGAAAAGTCTATAAAGGCACTCAAACACCTTGACAAAGACCTTGCCAGAGAAGTTATCGAAGAGGACAAAAACATCGACGACGAGCAAAGAGAAATCGAGCAGGATTGCCTCAAAATTTTGCTTATGGAACATCCCGTTGCGAGCGATTTTCGAGACGTGTCGGCGGCTCTGAAAATGATAACCGACCTTGAACGCATAGCAGACCAAGCCGCGGATATATCCGAGATAAGTTTGCAATTCAAGGACGATAAATTTATAAAAGAACCCGAGCATATCGAACTTATGTCCAAACTTGCAATAGGTATGGTCAAGGACGGCGTGTCGAGTTATATCAACAGAGATTTGGACATGGCAAGGGGGCTCGACAAGCGCGACGACAGAGTGGACGAGTTGTTTGAAATCGTCAAATCCGACCTTGTCGAACTCATCAAAAAAGACCCCGAAAACGCCGAACAGGCAATTCTTTTTATGATGATAGCAAAGTATCTCGAACGCATAGGCGACCACGCCGTAAACATAGGCGAGTGGGCGGAATATGCGGTGACGGGGTATCACAGCCAAAGTTAAACAAAACACGCAATCGACGCTTTACGGTGACAAAATGGAAAATAAACGCCTAATTTATGCAGTTGACGACGAACAATCCATACGCGAAGTATACTCGTATGCGCTTAAAAACGCAGGTTTTGAGATCGAGTGTTTTCAAAACGGCGAGGAATTTTTGAGCGCACTTTCGGCAAGGAAATGCGACATCGCGATCTTGGATATAATGCTCGACGGTCTTGACGGATACGAGATCCTCAAAGCGATGAAAAGCAACTCGCAAACGAGCGATATTCCCGTGATTATGGTTTCTGCAAAATCCACAGAAATCGACAAGGTACGCGGGCTCGATTTGGGCGCGGACGACTATCTCGCAAAGCCGTTCGGTGTGTTGGAACTCGTTGCGAGAATCAACGCAAAACTTCGCAAATCGCAAAAGAGCGCGATTGCGTATAAGGACGTTCGCATCGACGATTCGACCCATTGCGTGATTATCTCGGGTGAGGAAAAGAAACTTACGTTGAAGCAATACGAACTTTTGAAAATGCTCGTTCAAAACTCGCAAAACGTGCTTTCTCGTAATACGCTTCTCGACAGCGTGTGGGGCGACAACTACGGCGAAACGAGAACTTTGGATATTCATATTGCGGATTTGAGAAAACTGCTTGCCGAATCGACGGCGCAAATCGAAACCGTGCGCGGCGTGGGGTACGTACTGAAATGAAAAACAAACTCGTTTTATTCAACGTCATCATTTTGACGGTCGCAATTTTGGCGATATTCTTTTCGGGATTGTCGGTAGCGCGCGACGAACGCTTTGACGAAGCGAAAAAGGAAATCGTCGACGTCGCAAATATTTATGCGGCAAACTATGACGAAAATATAACCGAAAACGTTCCGGCGCATATTCGTCTGACAATCGTTGATGCGACGGGCGTTGCAATAAAGGACAGTCAAAGCGCGGACGCAATCGGCGTTCAACATCTCGACAGAGAGGAAATCCAAAACGCGCTAAAAGGTACGCCTGCGGTCGTCACGAGATACAGCGATACGCTCAAAAAAGATATGGCATATTACGCCGTAAAAGTGAATGTCGGCGACAGTTACGTTTTCGTGCGTGCGGCAATCGCCGTCGAAAGCGTGCAAGGCTACGTTCAAAAGAGCATAGTCGTTATGGTGTGCGTGCTTATAGCGGTACTCGTACTGTCGTATTTTGCGAGCGTCGCCGTGTCCAACAGTATTCTCAAACCGCTCAAAGACGTAAAAAACAATCTCGAAGCGGTCAAAAACGACTCGTACGTTCCGTCAATTCCCTCGTCGAGTGACAAGGAAATCAATGCGATTCTCGTAGAGATAAACGACGTGAGCGAGAAACTTCGCGATTCTATGCGCAGAGAGTCCGATGACAAGCAAAAACTCGATTATATCCTCGACAATATATCCGACGGAATCGTCGTGTTGAACAAGAGCGGGAATATAGTTTCCATAAACAAAAACGCCTGCACGGTGTTCGGCCTTAAAGACGTCGTCGGCAAAAACCACACCGTACTCACCGCAGACAAAGGATTTTCCGCACACGTTGCGGATTGCCTCGAAAACGGTACGAGTTGCGATTTCGAGTACGCAAGCGACGGCAAATTCTATATGGTTTCCGCACGCGCGCTCGAAAACGAAATGGAAGTTTTGGTTTTGAGCGATATAACCGCAATCAAAACGAGCGAAAAGACGAGAAGCGAGTTTTTCGCCAACGCTTCGCACGAACTCAAAACGCCGCTTACCGCAATCAAAGGATTCAACGACATAATCGGCTTGCAAACGAGCGAGCAAGAGACGAAGGCGCTTTCCGAAAAAATCGACAAAGAAGTGTCGAGAATAATCGCGTTGCTCAAAGATATGCTCGATTTGAGCGAACTCGAATCGCAAAAAGACGTCAATCCCGAAGACGTGAGTCTTGCGCAAATTGCCGAAAGCGTAAAAGAAAGCCTTGCGCCCGTTGCCGCCGAGAAGAACGTGCAAATATCCGTAGACGGCGACGCTATCGTCAGAATGGAAAAGGAACACACGATAGAACTCGTCAAAAATCTCGTCGAAAACGGCGTGAAATACAATCGTAACGGCGGATACGTGAAAGTGACGATTTCGTCCGATGCGTCGCATACGACGCTCACGGTCGCCGACGACGGAATAGGAATAGAAGATAAGCATCAACAGCGCATATTCGAGAGATTCTACCGCGTCAACAAATCCCGCTCTCGCGAAACGGGTGGTACGGGACTCGGCCTTGCCATAGTGAAGCACGTCTGCACGCTCTACAACGCCGATTTGTCTCTAACCTCTAAACTCGGCGTCGGCACAACGGTTACGGTCGCATTTCGGAATAATTTATAAATTCTTTTAGACGTTATCAAAAGCCAATTATAAAAAGACGAGTTGAGCGTTCAACTCGTCCTTTTGTATTAGAAAGTCGCTTGATGCAGTCATATTTGTCAACGAGCCTTTTTATTACATTGTGAAACTTTAATTCCCCCAAAATAGCATAAAAAAAGAATACAAGTTGAGGGGTTCAACTTGTATTCTGACTGGTGGAAAGAATTTGAACTAATCCGCACCGTGAGGAGTGGTTGGTGTTTTTTCAAGGTTAAAACGCAGTTTGTGTCGACGGTTTATAACGTACAATACCTCAAAATGAATTGTTTGGTCTATGGTAATATCTAACTCTTGCATTGAGCGTTTTGCCTTGTTAATTTTGATTTCGCATTGAGATGAAAAATATCCCCGACGTTCATTGTTTGAATCATCGGGGACGGTGTTTGTGTATTTGTAGAATATTTCTATTTTGTTGTCATAGACGACAACCTTGTCGAGTATGTGCTGTAAGTATAGTTGCGGATCGTCTTTGAATTCCGTGCGTAAGAATCGCTCTATTTCTTCTTTGTTGAACGTCCTTTGCCGACGCGTTTCTTCAACCGCTATTTTTGTTTCTATATCTTCCTTTTCGTTTTCAAGAGCGGCAAGCCGTTCCTTTGTGGTTTTTGTTATTATTCCTTGCTCTATTGCGCTCATAACGTTGGTCAATGCTTTGTCCGTATCGTACAATCGTTTGTGTAACATCTGCAATACGCTGTCGCTCTTGTTACGTTGTGCTTGAACTTCGAGAACTTTGTTCGCAATAAGCGTTATATTTTCGTCTGTGCAAAACACTTCATACGTGACTTGCGAAACGAAATCGTCCAACTCTTGTTGGCGGATAACGCGTAAATTGCAATCTTTATGTTTTTTACGCCCTGCGCACTTGTAATAAAAACGCAATTTGCCGTTTCTTGCCGTTGAGCTATCTCCTTGCAGATGTCGTCCGCAATATCCGCACACAACTTTATTGCGCAACAAGAATGTTATATTCACGCTACGTTTTCCCGTCTTATTAACCGATAGTTTTTGTTGTATAGAATCGAACAACGCTTTGTCAATAATCGGCGGATAGATGTTGTCATATACCTCGTCGTTATATTTGGTAATGCCTATGTATTTTTCGTTTGCAAGTATTTTATATACGGTTTGCGGAACGAACGGTTTGTTTTTGTATAAAACGCCTCGCGCTGTCAATTCTTCAATGATTTCGCGCACGATTTTGCCACCGTGATAGCGTTCAAAAATGTATTTTACGATTTGCGCTTGTTCTTCATTTATTTCAAGTTTTTTGTTCACGACTTTATATCCGTATGCAACACCGCCACCGCCAAATTGTCCTTTGAGCCTGCTTTCTCTAAGTCCGCGCTTTATCTTTTGGGATAACTCTGCCGAATAATACTCCGCAAGTCCGATATACATATTTTCGAGTAGTATTCCGTCCAAGTTGCGCGAGCCGTCTATATTGGTTGACGTTCGTTGCGTTGCGGATATAAGCGTCTTTCCGCTTTTTATGAGTTTTTGTTTGTTCAATGCAATCTCTATTGAGTTTCTGCCGAACCTATCCAAAGCATATACAAGCACGATGTCCCAAGCACTTGTGCGTTCCGCGTCCGCAAGCATCTTTTGAAAAGATGGACGATTGTCGTTTGTGCCTGTCATAGCGCGGTCTATATATTCGTGGATAATGGTTAAGCCGTTTTGTTCTGCGTATTTATAACACTCTCGCAACTGTCCTTCGATGGACTGTTCCGTTTGCCGTTCGCAAGAGTATCTCGCATAAATCACAGCACCTTTCATTGTTGTATTTCCTCCTAAGTTTTTTGGTTATCGTGTCTTTCGACAGGAAACGGAAAGAACGAAAACGATATGGATTATTTCATATCCGAGTATTTATGGGTTTTGTCAAGGGTTGCCGGGGCAATGCATTTACCCTTGACAATACCAAGTTTGCGTTCACGCTTCCTATGAGAAAGACAGTTTTGTTATATCAAATAATTTTTGTGTGCGTAACATACTCACAGGGTACAAAACCAAGTATTTCCGGATATCAACCAAGACTTAGCCGTACTTTTCCCGACCTTTTTCCGTACTTTGCACTATAAATAGCGTAAATGCAAGAGAGTGAGAAAGCAAGGACAGTGTCGTGCGCAGTTTGGACAATTTTGAAACATTACGGAACACTATTTGAACACGATTTTGATAATAAAAATATGATTGCGGAACAATGGCGCAACGCTTACGCGACACAAAAAGACTAAACGGCAAACGGTATTTTGCAATACAAAAACACCAAGGATTTCCGCAAGAAAAGCGACGGCAACGGCAAGACGGATAAGCGAGGATTTCGCCAAGCGGGTTAGCGCGAAACCTCGCTCCGCTCCGTGCCGCCTTTTGCGGAATTGGGTTTGTCTTTATGCAAAGACGTGCCGTAGTCTTGCGCGCGCGTACGCGTGTGCACTTGTATCAAGACTACGGCTCGTCTAACAGGCAAACGACTAAAAAGCACATAAAATGCGCATTAAATTCAAGATAATTTTTGATAGTAATATAACAAGATTTTTATGCCGTTGACAAAGGCTTTTGTTGGTGCTAAAACGTCACGCCGAAAGGAAATGAAACTCGTATCAGGACAAGCACACGCACCAGTGCCAAAGATTAGAATAGAGTTGAGATTTTTAAGTGTATTATAGCAAGTCCGCATTTGACAGAGATCATATAATTTGTTAAAATAAATATAATTTAATGTTAATTGGAGTTTAAGTATGACGTATTCTGAAAAGATTAAAGCCGTTCGAGAATCATTATTGGTTACGCAAGAAGAACTGGCCGCCGAACTTGGAGTAACACCTATTACCGTTTGCAGATGGGAAACTGGGAAAGTTGAACCGAGCATCAAAGCAAAGAAGGCAATTCGTGACTTATGCGAACGTAAAGGCTTGCCGATAGGTGAAAAAAAATGGCTAATACAAAAGAGCAGATATCCCGCAATATGAAGCATAACAAAAGTAAGGATACAAAACCGGAGTTATTGCTTCGCAAAGAGTTATGGAAACGAGGACTACGGTATCTCAAAAACTACAAAAGCGTTTACGGAAAACCGGATATTGTTTTCCTTAAAGCCAAGATAGCCGTATTCATAGACGGTAAAATGTGGCACGGTTATAATTGGGAGCATCAAAAAAACGACTTCAAAAGCCATCGCGAATTTTGGATTCCTAAGATAGAGCAAAACATAAAGAGAGATTCAATAGTTAATAAAAAGCTGACCGAGCAAGGGTGGCAAGTGCTGCGCTTTTGGGATTTTGAAATTAAGAAAGACGTTGTTGCTTGCGCCAATCAAATAGAACAAATTTATAAGGATAATTCAAAAAGTGGGACAAGAAATGCTGAAATATAAAACAATTGATTTATGTGCCGGTATCGGTGGAATACGGAAAGGGTTTGAAATGACAGGACAATTTAATAATGTCCTCTCTGCCGAAATCGATGCAAGTGCATGCAAAACATACGAACATCTTTATAAAGAAAATCCCAAGAATGATTTAACATCGGAAGAGTTCAAATCAAAAGTAGCTGCTATTGATTATGATGTGTTGCTCGCAGGATTTCCCTGTCAAACATTTAGCCGTGCAGGATTGGAGTTAGGTTTTGCCGATGAAGAGAAAGGTGTCATATTTAGCCATATAGCCGATATTATCAAAAGGACTCGCCCTAAAGCAATTTTTTTAGAAAACGTAGATAATTTAGTCCGTCATGATAATGGAAAAACATTTGATATAATAATTTCGACACTTGAAAAACAGTTAGATTATAAAATTATCGGTGTTAGTTATGATGAGAACGGCAATATAAAATATTCAGGAAAGGACTTTATAAGAAACTCAAAAAATTTCGGCGTTCCCCAAAATCGTCCAAGAACCTATATCATTGGGTTCGACAGAACCTTTTATGGCGTCTCCGTAAATTCGTTAAACAATTCTTTGCCGATGGAAAACGATCTTCATTTATATAAAGATTTGAACGATTTGTTAGAAATGAATGCGCCTGCAAAGTATTATATGTCGTCGGGTTATTACCAAACCCTCGTTAGGCATAAAGAGCGTGAGCATAAAAAGGGAAACGGATTCGGATATGTCATAGTAAACCGTCTGGAAATAAAATCACCCTTAGCCAATACTCTCTTAGCTACCGGTGGTTCTGGAAAGGAGAGAAATTTGGTACTGGATCCGCAACCGAGTATTCCTGGAATGATTGTACGGGGAAAGCATTCCCCAATAAATGATGATTGCGTAAGAGTAATGACGCCTCGCGAATGGGGTAAATTACAAGGTTTTATTAATTATGCGTTTTTGGAAAACGGGATAGATAAATTTTCATTTCCTGAAGGAACTAAAGACGGTCAAATGTATAAACAGTTTGGAAATTCCGTCACAATTCCCGTTATAAAAACCATGGCGGAATTTATGTTAGAATGTTTTTCTCGTTTAGATTTAACTGACAAATAAAACATTCACGCATAGGATACCTACGAATATATTTGCACTACATTTTTCAAATATTTTAAAAATGTATAAAAATTATTTTCGAAGTGTATTGACAAACATATTTTTGGAATATATAATATATTTGAAAAATAATTCTTATGGAGACTAATATATGAGTAAAGGATCTGAATCAAAAAGAGATTGCTTTGTAAGGTTGGCTGAAGCGCGTACCAACAAAATTCTTGATATGCTACGCTTACTTGGAAATTGTTCGAGCAAAGGGAATTATGAGTACACGGACGAAGACGTAAAAAAAATCTTCAACGCAATTGAGAAAGAGGTTAAAAACACAAAAAATAAATTCTTGGGTATCGAATCTAAGGAAGAAAGATTTACGTTAAATTGAGGGGTAGAAAATGAAAGAGGTGTGCTGGGATTTCCCTTTGCTGGGAACCGGAAATCAAAGTGGAAACAATATCGCTGCAATAACTATGTTTAAGGGTAGCGGTATAATGGATGGGTTGGCGAGAGAAGTATGTCAAAACTCGCTTGATGCAAAGGACAAGTCTCTTCCTCTAGATACTCCCGTTAAAGTCAAATTCGAGCTTGTTGAAATCGAGAAAAAAGAATACTCTATGTTTGAGGGGTATCAAAAAGCATTAGAAAGCAGTATCGATTATTGGTCAACAAGTCCTTTAAGCACGCCTAAAATAATGGAGTTTTTAGGTAATGTAAAAAAGGCACTAGATCTTGAGAAAATCCCCGTTTTGATTATGAGCGATTATAATACTGTTGGATTAAAAGGCGTAAATGCGGAACGGGGAGAAAAATCTTTTTGGGATCTTTTGGTTAACGTCGAAGGTCTCTCTGACAAGCAAGATGAAAACAGTGCTGGAAGTTTTGGAATAGGCAAGAATGCTCCATTCGCCTACTCAGCATTAAATCTTGTCTTTTACAACACTTTGGCTCAGGATGGTGGGCGTGGCTTTGAAGGTGTGGCAAGATTGGTTACCACTCAGAAAGAATATAACGGCACCTTTCGCCCCACACAACCAATCGGTAAATATTTGTATCTAGAAGATGAATATACCGGAAGGCCAATTTTGCCTACCGATAATTGTACCTTGTCACAACTTGATATCTTTAATAGAAAAGAAATAGGTACGGATGTAGCTGTTTTTGGTTTTAAGACAAACGAATACGAAGATTGGGAAAGAAATATTGCAATTGCAATCATAAAAAATTTTGTATTAGCGATTCTAAACAGTAAGCTTGAGGTGGAAATAAAGTCGCCGAAGATTACTTATATTATATCGAAATCTAATGTGGAAAGTTTGTTGTTCAAAGATTTTTCTGATGAGCCTCAGCTGAAATACACTCGTCAGATATATGAAACTTTAACCAAGGTTGATCCTATAAAAGTTACAATAGAAGAAAAAGATGATTTGAGTATTTATGTGAAATATGAAGATGCTTATGCTCAATCGTTATCGCGGTTTAGATCAACGGGAATGTTGATCAATACCACTACCGTCGATGTGCTACCCCATTTTTCCGTAGTAATTATAGTTAATGATGTTGGAGAAATGAGATTAAGTAAAACTCTGCGTGAAGCAGAACCGCCGCAGCATACTGAATGGAAGGCTAAAAACATAACGGACAACGCTCCGTTAAAAAATAGAGCAGCCAGAGATTTACGGAAAATAGGAAAAGAAATTCAACGTATCTTGGATGAGTTCGAAAAAGCCGATATAACGGATAAAATGGATGCCGGAATCGGTAATTATTTGCCAGATTCAACAGACGAAAGCGGTTCGCATGAAGGTAACGACGGATTAAAAACCGATATAAAAATCAATGAAATTTCCACCTATGACGGTAGAGTTCTGTATAACCGTCAGTATGAAACGGCTGAAAGCGGCGAAGGGGCTAAGACTCCTAAATCGGGAATAAAAACAGGAAAGAAAAAAAGAAAGAAAAAGAAACCGGTTCAAATTCTGGTTGTCGAACCGAAAAAAGGAGAGAATAAAGGTGTTATTTCGGGAAACGGGAAAGTAAAAATTGTTTCTCCAAAAATTATCGATCAAAGAATTTTCTATAGAGCTGCCAATAAATATCAGTTTTACGTTAATTCGCCGCAAGACTATTCACGTGTATTTTTACAGTTTTATGCGGGGCGCGATGATGAAAAAAACGATCCTGTCGTTGTAAAAAACGTGAAATTAGAAAACATACCTAGGATTGATGTAAATTCGCAAAAAATCGGACCTATTTCTTTACGTCAAGGAGATAATACATTATTCATAGAATTCGAAAATAGCGAGATTATGGCATTAGTTCCGGTTTTTACTATGGAGGTAACCAATGAGAAACAAAGCGATTGAATATCCTCATCCCGTGTTAAACGAGTATACCAACGACTTTCAAGAGTGTGCATTTTCCATTAAAGAGGTGTCACATAGCGATAACGGAAATTCCTTGACATTTGGAATTAAGTGCGACTTACAGTGCGAAGGCATTGTTAAAATGATAAAAGACGGGTTCGCCAAAATCGTTCTAAGAGTAACTTGTTTTCGAACATCTTTTAGAGAAATATTTGACTTAAAATTAGATGATACAACTATCGTGGATATTCCTAAAAATCTCGTTGTTGATGTTCTTGATTTGCAAGCTATAATTGTCTCTAACGGTGATTACGGTACATATGCTTTATCTGAATTTAACCAACGTTATTTTGGCTCACAACAGTTTCACTTGAGTAAAGGTTATGTAATGGCGAATGAGCCCGGAATAAAGATAAAGTTAGACACGTTATTGGAAAAAGATATGGCGGGAGTTGTTCTTGTGGCGGTAGATCCCGATATAAATGAAATAAAGGTAAACTATGCTACAGTCAAAGAAGAAAATCCGAAATTAACCGATTATATCGTTATTACTCTACCTGAAACAGAATATACAAATTATGCAAAGTTAAGGACCAAAAAGTATCTTAAGAACGGCATTGAACGTTTTTTGCAGGCTACATTGATTTTGCCGGCAATTACGGAAGCAATTTCTAAATTAAGAATGGAAGAATATTTGCTCGAAAACCTTGAAGATGAGGATTATGAAACCCTTTATAAAGGTACTGTATGGGCTGATTCGATTCTTAAGGCTTTAAACAATTTAGGGATCGACGATTTAGCTAATTGTACTAGCTCGGATTATGAATTGGCAAATAAAATTCTCGGGAATGTCGCAGCGGATTCCTTAAACAATCTTATGCAGAAAATGACTGAGTGGTCTACGATTAGACAGGAGGATGATGTACTTTGAATTTAATATATTTCACAAAAGATGCTTATAAATTGTTAAAAAAAGACTTGGATGTAAATAAAGACAAATATTATCGCGACGATCCGTGGTTGAGTGATTATTTCGAAAAAGTCGGGTTAGATGAATTTTATAAAACTTCATCCATTGTTGTTTCCAATTTACAGTTAAGTTGTTCGGGCGATGATGTTGAAAGTAAAAACAACGATGATTTATTAAATATCAAACTTTTGTATTCCGACTATAAAGATAAAATAACGCCGCTTCAGGCATCGGATCCTTTATTATGGTCAGCCTTGTGCCATATACCATTTAAGGAATATGTCTTACAACGTTGGAAAAAGGATGACGGAACGGTTAGATTGGATCAACGGTTTTTTGCGACGGAAGGCCGTGCATCTCTGTTATATTACAATGCTATTTCGCGCTTATGGTGGTCTGGTTATTTAACTTATGATGAGGCCAGAGCTTCTACAAATCCATGGCATTTAACCGAAACATTGTTTTCAGCACAGCAGATACAAAAGGATTTGTTTGATCAATCTTTTAGCATGAATCGAACTATTGTAAAGGGGTTATTGTCAGCTCTAAAAACAATGCAAGAAGAAAACGGCAACAAGTGTACCACCATATTTAGAGCATGTTGCGATTCATATATAAATCATTACGGGGCTGTCTCTATCCTTGATACGCTTTCTGCCGATGATATAGAAACAATAGCGTATAATTATATGAAGAAATTGGTAAAGACGACATCGACTAATTAAGCGATATGTTACTTATCCGTAAATCGCCATAAATCTTTGTCGCATTTTGATAAAGTATTCAAACACGGTGGATTGCGCTCGTTCAAGTATGGCGGCGATTTCGGGATAACTCAGTCCGTTTTGCCTACACTCGAGCGCAATTCTCATATTATTCGTCAGATTAAGGCTGTCAACGATTGAATCATAGACGGTATAGTCTTTGACAATATCTTCTTCAATCTCGCAAGACGGTTCACTGACGGGCGTTAAGGCATCAAGGCTCACCGAGCGGTAATAATCGCTTGTTTTTCGTGTTATAAGTTTAGACATCGCTCTAATGCACGCAATCTTGACCGTAATTGCCTTGCCCTTTTTATCGTGTGTCAAAACGTCGTTTAATCGCTTCCCATAATGATTACAAAGGAATAACGCACATTCTTGCACCAAATCATAACTGTCGCTGTAAGTGTGGTTAATGTCGTTTTTACGCTTAACATCAACGCATAGGTCTGCATACATCTTTTGCATTCTACTTCCCATATATCCTATGAGAAAGCGAGTTTCATACATAGCCAGTTGTTCTGCTATTGCAAGAACGCTGTTTTGAGAGATCGTTTCTTTGAAAACGTCATAATTTTTGATGTGGTTTTTCATTTTTGAGATACGCTCCGAGTTTTATTTGCCTTTCGGCAACAAGACGGCGCAGCACCGAGAAAACTCAAGAACATATCACTTTAAACTGCAAGATGCCTATGTCAACGAACAGCATAAAAATGTTGTGTGAAAATCCATATACTTGTATCAAGACTACGGCACGTCTAATCGTCACACTTGTATCAAGACTACGGCTCGTCTAACAGGCAAGCATCTAAAAAGCACATAAAATGCACATTAAATTGAGATAATTTTTGAGAGTGCTAAAACAAAATTTTTATGCCGTTGATATAGGCTTTTCTCTGTGCTAAACCGCCACGCCAAAAGGCAACGAAAAACTCGGAGCAATTGAGATATATAATTAATACTTTTGTTTACACTCGAATTGTGGGGTGACGACTTCAAAATATAAACAATTATTTAGCTTTTGCCCTAAAACAATAAAATCATTGATATTTTACACAAAAAAAATACAAGAAAATAAAAAACCAATCCGCCACTGGTGCGGATTGGTAAAGTGTGGTGGAGATAAGGGGATTCGAACCCCTGGCCTTCGCATTGCGAACGCGACGCTCTACCAACTGAGCCATATCCCCACATTCGCTTTTCGGAACGTTCGATTTGTTCCTTGCTGTGTTATTATATCACATTTTTTGATTTTGACAATTAATTTTTAACCATTTTTTTGATATATTCTAAATGTGTGTATGCGTGTGCGCGTGGAATATGGTTTTTTGATAAACGTTGTTTGTAATTTTTTTTGAAAATATCAAAAAAAGTATTGACAATATAATTAGTTTGGTATAAATTATAACTAACAAGAATCATTATCGATAAGAAATATTGAATAACGATTCGAGGAAGGACAAAGTGACAAAGAGAAATACGATACAAAAAGAAGTGGTTGCGAGAATCGTGAAAGAGGCTTGCAATCATCCGACGGCGAATATGGTTCTTGCCGAGGCGAAGAAAGAGTTGCCGAATCTCAGTTTAGGCACGGTGTATCGCATTCTCAACGATATGTCAAAAGAAGGGGAGATAAGGGAAGTGACTTGCAAAGATTTGCCGTCGCGATTTGATAAGACGACGATGGAGCATGGACACTTTCAATGTGTAAAGTGCGGAAAAGTTGTCGATATAATATTCAATCTTGACAAAATAGACGAAAGTATTGTTGATTTTGATGACAACGAAGTGCTTGAAAGTCAGTTGTTTTTCAGAGGAATCTGCAAAGACTGCAAGGGAAAAAAATAAAAAACGCAATTTTATTGCGGAAAAATAAAAAAGATAAGATAAAAGGAGAAAAGAACTATGGCAAAATTCAGATGTCCGGTATGCGGCTATGTTTATGAGGGCGAGCAACCGCCCGTAAAGTGTCCTCAATGCGGATGCCCCGGCAGCAAATTCGTAAGAATTGATGAGGCAGAAAAAGTTTGGGCTGCAGAACACGTCATTGGCATAGGACAGGGCGTTCCTCAAGACATTTATGAAGGACTTGAAGCAAACTTCAAAGGCGAATGCACCGAAGCCGGTATGTATCTTGCAATGGCAAGAGCGGCTCATCGAGAGGGTTATCCCGAGATAGGTCTTTATTTTGAGAAAGCGGCATTCGAAGAGGCGGAACACGCAGCCAAATTCTGCGAAATGCTCGGTGAACTCGTAAGTCCGTCCACCAAAGTCAATCTTGAAAAGCGCGTCGAAGCAGAAAACGGCGCAACCAGCGGCAAATTCGAACTTGCCAAACGCGCCAAAGAAGAAGGACTTGACGCTATTCACGACACCGTGCATGAAATGGCTCGTGACGAGGCGCGTCACGGTAGGGCGTTTGAGGGGTTGCTTAACCGCTACTTCAAATAAGAGCGCAGTATTGAGCGGAATAACTGTGTCAACACCCTTTTGCTCACCCGTCACGTACGGTTCAGTACGTTAGGCGGGTTCGCAAAAGGGTGTTTCCTTGTTCTTCATCTCAATACTGCGCTCTTACCAACAGATTCAAGCCGTGCCTCTTTCGCGTTATTCATCGATTTTAGCGAAGTCTTATAGAAAATAAATGCAGCGAGCGGCTGCATTTATTGTCTTTAGTTTAAGATAACGTTCTCGAAAAATTTTAATTATTCAACGTCGAGATTCTCGTATAAAAACGAATCGTCGTTCAAAAATTCCAAAACTGTCATACCGAAGCCGTGCGCAATCATCATTACGGTTGAGAGGGTGACGGTTTTGCTTTTTCCGCTCATAATCCATTGCATATGACCGTGCTGAATACCCGAAAGTTGCTCTAACCGATATTGAGTCATATTTTTTTCGGCGAGCAATTTCGCTATTCTTTTTGCAACGGCATCGTTGACAGTCATTGTGCACCTCTGAATTAAATTACGAAAGAATACTTTCATATTCATTATATTTGTTTATAAAATTTACTTATGAATGTATACATTCTTATTTGCTTGCTATAATGCGTAATAAATGATATAAATATGTATGCATACTTTCCTAAAAAGAGGCACGTTATGATAATTTCATTTTTTGGACATTCGTCGTATGTCTACACAATCGAAGACGAGAATAGATTGCTAAAAATGATTGAAGAAGTTGCAAACGGGCAAAGTGTTGATTTTTATCTTGGCGGATATGGCGATTTTGATGTTCTTGCAAAACATTGTGCTAATCAATATAAACAAAAGCATATCGGTTCAAAACTTGTGTTTGTTACGCCTTATATAAACGAATGGCTTGACAGTAGAAAAGAGTATATTAGAGAGAATTATGACGAAACGATTTATCCCGAATTGGAAAATGTGCCTTTAAGATATGCAATATCAAAACGAAACGAATGGATAATACGGCAATCCGATTATATATTTATGTTTGTGAAAACACATTTCGGTGGGGCATATAAAGCACTTATATATGCAGAAAAACACAAAAAGAAATATGCTAATGTCTTTAACGGTGATTTTGAATTATATTAGCAAATGAATATTATAAAAGGTCGATATTTAGATTAAGAACAAGGAAACGCCCTTTTGTAAATCCGCCCAGCGTACTAAATCGTACGTGACGGATGCGCAAAAGGGCGTTGACACAGTTATTCGCTAAATAGCGACCTTTTACATTTCTATGGCTTGTTGATAGACCTCGTTCTTGGGAATCCCTCTATCCTTTGCGACTTGCTTCACGGCGTCTTTTTTATCCATTCCCAAATTTACGTAATGGCTTATGTGCTTGGCAACGGACAAAGAGTTGAGCGGATTTTGCGAGGCGATTCCGTCAACTATCATAACGATTTCACCGCGTTCCTCGCACTCGAAATTTGCAAGCGACGTTACGGTTACGCTCTCGTGAATTTTGGTAAGTTCGCGCGCGACGTATACCGTTCTGTCACCGAGTACATCAAGCAAAGTGTTTGCCGTTTTTGTCAAATCGTGCGGCGCGACGTAGAGTACGATGGGAAGTCCGGTATTTGCGCATTTTGACAGAATCGAGGTTTTATCCGTCGTTTTTTCGGGTAAAAACCCTAAAAACGTAAATCCGCTTGCTTTTATTCCGCTCAATGCGATTGCCGTCGCAAGTGCCGTAGGACCGGGGACGGTTTCGACTTCCACGCCTTGCGCGTGGCATTTTGCAATTACTTCCGCGCCGGGGTCGCTTATGGACGGCATACCTGCGTCGGTTATGATTGCGACGTTTTGACCGTTCTTTATCATCTCGATAAGACGGTCGGAACAGTCTTGTTCGTTGAATTTGTGATAGGCGACGAGTTTGGCGTGCACGTCGTATTTTGCAAGCAAAGGAAGGGAATGGCGAGTGTCTTCGCACGCGATAACGTCAACGCTTCTGAGCGTTTCGAGGGCGCGCAAAGTTATGTCCGACATATTTCCTATCGGTGTTCCGACAATATACAGTTTTGCCATTATTCGTACATCTCCTTGTATGCTTCCGTGTAGTTTCCGTTCTCGTCCGCGACAATCAGCGTGTGAGTTCGAAGCCCGACTTTTCCGCCTTTTCGACCTTTTATAATCACTATGTCCGCGCCCGTAGAAAGTTTGGGATAGACGATAGTCATTTCTTTGGGTTCGAGATTGCGTTTTGAAAGTTCGCAGATAAGAGGTGAAAGTCTGTCGATTTTCGACACGAACCACGCGTCGCCGCCGAATCTCAACGCATAACTTGCGGCGTACACGAAGTCGGCAAGAGTTGCGGTGCTTTCCGACCTCGACAGATTTTTCTTCGTGTTTTGCTCGCTTTGAAAGTAGGGCGGATTGCAAAGAATCACGTCGAAACTTTCGGCTTTTACGAGATTCTTTATATCTTTCACGTCGCCGTCAACGATTGTGAGTTTGTCGTTGAGGCGGTTGATTTGCGCGCTCCTGCGCGCAATATCCGCAACGTCGGGTTGAAGTTCGATTCCGACGGCGAGGGCGGCGTGCTTTTTGACGAGCGCGAGCGTTGCCAAAATACCCGAACCGCACCCCAAATCCAAAACCCTGTCCTTTTTGTCGATTTTTGCCGTATTTGCCAAAAACACCGAGTCCTGCGAAAAAGCATAGTCGTCGGTGTTTTGCAAAATAACGTAGTCTTCGATGTCGAGAGAGGTGGTGTAGACCATTATGCTCTCACGACTTGAATTTTCAAGGTTTGCGTAACTTCGGAATAGAGTCTCAAAACGACCTCAAATTCGCCGAAGTCGCGAATACTGTCCTTGATTTCGATTTTCTTTTTATCGACGTCGAATCCCAAATCTTTGAGGGCGTTGCTTATCATTTCGCTCGTGACAGAACCGAACATTTTGCCGTTGTTTTCGCCGCCTTTCGCGCTGACTTTTACGGTTATGTCTTTGAGTTTGTTTGCGATTTCTCTTGCTTCGGCTCTTTCGGCGGCGATTTTGGCTTCGACCGCTTTTTTGCGTTGTTCGGCAACGTAGATATTTTGTTGCGTACCTTCTTGCGCAAGACCTTTTTTGATGAGGAAATTGCGGGCGTATCCGTCGTTAACTTCGACGATTGCGCCTTTTTTGCCCGTGCCTTTGACGTCTTTGAGAAGAATTACTTTCATATTCAACTTCCTTGTAAACTTTGATTGACAATATATTAGCACACCCTTGCGGAATTTTCAATAGAAACGAAAAGAATGAGAGCAATACGCCTTTTTTTGTGTAAAAACGTAAAATCGGGGAATACTAACTTCGAAACGGAGGCAATTATGGAAAAAATCAACTGTGCAACATCAAACTGTGAACATAACATCAAGGGCGTATGCCTTGCAGGCGTAATTTCAATCGGCGAAAACGCAAAGTGTCTTAGCCGTATAAAGAGAGACGGCGGCGCGCTCGCGCAAAATTTTGCGGACGTGGAAGCGGGCGAAGACGTATTCGACAAAGATCTCGAAAGCCTTGTGCAATGCTCGGCGGAAGAATGTGCGTTCAACAACAACGGACTTTGCGCAAACGCGCAAATCGACGTCAGAGACACGGCGTTCTCGACCAAATGCAAAACCTATCTTAAAAAATAAAACGACAATATAGGTCAAAAACAATCAAAAATTGTCGGCATTTCCTATCGCGCCCGTGATAAATTTAGGGCGGAGGCAGGTATGGAAAATATGACAATCGAAAGGCGCGTCGTCGGACGCACGGACGTATATATAGGCAAAGACGTTATCCCCCAAATTTTGCCGAGATTGCGTTCCGTGTTTGAAGACGGCGCGCTTGTCGTGGTGTACGAAAACGAATGGAAAAGCGAAGCGAATTTGCTTATGCAAGAGTTGAAAAGGGGCGGTTATCGCACGTTCGCGTTGCCGGTTTGCGAGGACGCAAATTGCGACGTTCCCGATTATATAAGATACGTTTTTTGCGTAGGTCAACAGAGCGGCGCAAGGCTTTCAAAGCAAATCGCAGAGCGCTCCGATACGGGGTGGTCTATGCTTTTTTGCGCCCCGACGAGCGACGATATATTGTGCGGAAAATCACCGAATCAAGTGTTTATCGACGAAAAAATACTCGTAAAATGCCGAAACGAGCAAATTGCCGCAGGTTACGGGATTTTGTTTTCGCAAAAACTCAATGAGTTTGAAAGGACTTTTCAAAGGACCGTTCTCGGCAAAAGCGTCAAGGATTTTACGACTGAAACGACGGCAGAATCGACGTCGGAACTTGCGTGCAAATTGCTTGAAGTATCGTCTGTGAAAGATGAAAAAGACACCGCCGAGCGTATGGCGGAAATCATGTGCGCGCTTGCAAAATCGAAGGGCAGAAAACCGCGCCTTTGCGGCGAATACAGATTTTTGGCGAGCGCGGCTCTTTGCTCGTTTTACTCGGCGTTTTTGTCGTCGCCCTCTATCGATTGCGCGCCGCCGTCTTGCATATTCGACGCGTGGGACAAACTCGACAAACTCGGCGTGACGGATAATTCCAAATGCGTTGACTTTTTCGATATAAACGGTTATTTTAGAATCAGTTATATACTTGGCGAATACAGGCTCGACTTGCTCGAAAAACTTGCGGGGGCGGACGTGCACTCGATGCAAAGATTCTGGCGGCGGCTGTATCTCGACGCAGGCTACTGGCTCAAAAGCGAAATCAGCGCGAGCGAAGTTATCGAGTGTATGCGCCTTGCCGGCGCGACGAGCGATTCGCTTGCGGGGTACGCGTTTGCAAGCGGTATTCTCGACAGAATCGCCGCATAACGAAAATCAACCACGGCGTTTTTACGGCGTAAAATTATACAGAGGACAAAATGAAAAACATCAAAGACGTAGAATTGTTTGTGTTCGACCTTGACGGCACGGTGTACATCGGCGACGAGGAAATCGAAGGCTCTTTTGCTGCAATCAACGAGTTGCGCGCGATGGGAAAGCGCATTTGCTTTTTCACCAACAATTCGTCGAGAATGCACACCGACTACATCGCAAGGCTCAACAATCTCGGACTTCGCACCTATGCGGACGAGATTTACACGAGCGGACAAGTCACTTGCGAATACCTTTTGGACAACTATCGCGGCAAAAAGGTATTTTTGCTCGGCAACGATAGGCTCAAAAGCGAATTTGCGCTTTACGGCATCGAACTCGACGAGGAAAATCCAGACTTGTGCGTGATAGGCTTCGATACGTCGCTCACCTACGACAAGTTGTACAGATTCTGCAAATTCCTCAACAAAGGGCTTCCGTACATCTCTACGCATCCCGACTTTTTCTGTCCCGCACCCGAATGTCCGATGCCCGACGTCGGCGCGCTCATCGAAGCGATACGTCTGACGGTGGGGCGCACCCCCGACATCATTATGGGCAAACCGCACAAAACGGCAGGCGAGCGTCTTGCGATGAAATATAATCTTCCCGCAAAGAAAATCGCAATGGTCGGCGACAGATTGTACACGGACGTCGCTTTCGGCAAGAATTGCGGATTCGTGTCCATACTCGTGCTTTCGGGCGAAACGACGGCGGATATGCTTCCTACGTCGAAAATCAAACCCGACTACGTTCTTGACAAAGTTAAGGACATAGTACCGCTTGTTAAATGAAGCGATATTACCTTTTAGGCAGATATATTGTGACTTTGTCACAGTGATATTTGCGCGATGCGCAAGTTATATTGCACACTTTGTGTGCAGTTATGGAAGATTTGAATATTTGGGTGTGGGCTACGCCCACCATCAATTATTAATTATTCATTATTAATTATTAATTCATAAAAAACAAACCCTCGCACAGCGGCGAGGGTTTGTTTTTTTGCGATGATTTTTGCTTATTTTTCACTCGATACCATAACTTCGAGCGGATTGACGTTTACGCCATTTTTGAGGACTTCAAAGTGCACGTGGTCGCCGTCAAGACTTTCGCTGCCTTGCGTGGTGGACGCTTTGCCGAGAAGTTGACCTTGTTTTACGGTCGCGCCCTTTTTGAGAGTGCTTTCCGCTTCCAAAGAGAGGTATCTCGTTTCATATCCGTCTTTGTGGGTGAGAATGACGTAGTATCCGTCGAGCGCGTTGTAGCCCGTTTCTTTCACCGTACCGTCGCAAGACGCAAACACGTTTTTGTCTTCGGACGTGAAGTCGAGAGCAAGGTGCGTCGAGTACTGTTTGAGAGTGGGATTCCACACGAGCGCGGTGTCGGAATAGTTTTTGCTCACCGTGCCGTCGTTGACGGGTGCGTAGAATGTTTGTTTTTCTTCAACCGGATTCGGATTGTCGTTGGGATCGTCGGGCTTGTCTATCGGATCACCGTTCGGGTCGTCGGGTTTAATCGTCGGCTCGTCTTGCCTATTGTCCGAGATAGACGCGTCGGGATTTTGCAAAGCAGAGTTGCGAGTGACCGCGAGGGCGATGACCGTGGCAACCGAGGCTATGCACAAAATGATAAGAAAATAGACTGCGTTGCGTTTGAGAAAACCGCCAAAACGCTTCATTGCAACTGTGAATTTGCTCATTGTTTTACCTCCAAGTTGCCTCGATTATGTCCGCAATCGATAGCGTTTATACCTAAATCGATAAACTTTTTTCGATGAGGCGAAAATTTTTGAAAAAATCGCTCAAAAACGGCCGTTTCGAGGGAAAACCGTTATTGACGACAAGTGTTTGATAATGTATAATTTTTATTATGGTTGACGTACACAAAAGTTTATACGATTTTATGCGCACCTATCGCGAAAAGCACGGCGACGAGATTGCCGTCGTTCACGGCGCGCGAAAAATGAATTTTGCAACCTTTTTCAAAGAGATAGACAGGGTGGCGGGCGGACTCGTCAAACTCGGCATAGGCAAAGGCGACGTGGTTATGATTGCGCTTCCCAACATCAGACAAGCGGTCGTGGCGACGTACGCGTGTTCGAGAATAGGCGCGATTGCATCTATGATTCACCCCAAACTTTCCGCAGACGAATTCGGCGCGGCGTTTGACAAACTTCAACCCAAAGCGGTGTTTTTGAGCGATATAAATCAATGCGCGTATTTCCCCAGATCCAAGGGCGCAAGGCGCATTGTTTGCCATTTCGGAATTTACGATTATATAGGACTTCCTCGCAAAACGAAATTCGAGCCGTTCGTCGGCGACGGCGAGGAAATCGTGTTTTATATGCAATCGGGCGGCACTACGGGCGAGCCTAAAACGGTTGCCATATCTTCTCGCGCGGCAAACGCAATGGCGGGCAACCTTTTGCAATATCTCGGCGACAAATTTTCCGAAAAGAACGCAATGCTCGCGTCGTTGCCGATGTTTCACGGCTTCGGCTTGTGCGTTGGCGTGCACGCGTCCATATCAACGAATATGCGCTCGGTGTTGCTTCCGATTTTCAACGCGAAAAAGACGGTCAAAGTCATTGCCAAAAACCGCATAACCACTATGATAGCCGTGCCGAGAATGGTGCAAAAACTGCTTGCTCTCGACGAGTTTTCGGGGGATAACGTTTCGTGCATAGAGGATATATACGTCGGCGGCGACCTCGTTGCTGAGGAACTCGTAAACAAATTCGACAAGGTTATGAAAGAGTGCGGCGGCAAGGGCGTGCTGTCCCCCGGGTACGGACTTACCGAAACGGCGAGCGTGTGCACGGTGTCCAAAGGCGATTTCGAGTCGGGGTCGGTCGGCAAGCCCATAAACGGCGTGGAAGTGCGAGTAGTGGACGAGAATCTTTGCGAAGTTCAAGGCGGCACGGTCGGCGAATTGCTCGTGTCGGGCGACCAGATTATGAGCGGATACGTAGACGACGGGGAAGCCACCAAGAAAGCGTTGATTACGCTCGACGGCAAAACGTGGGTGAGAACGGGCGACTATTTCAAGCGCGACGAGAGCGGAAAACTGTTCTTTATGGGCAGAAAAAAGAGATTGATAAAGATTTCGGGAATCAACGTATTTCCGAGCGAAATAGAGAGGGTTGCGAGCGAACTGCCGTTCATTAACGAGTGCGCTTGCATAGAGTATCGCGTAAACGGCAAGCCGTACATCAAGTTGCTCGTCGAGGGCGAGGAACTTACCGCCTCTCAAAAACAAGCGGTGATAAATCATATCGCAAAGCGTCTGTCGCACTGGAATAAGCCGAGCGTCGTGCAATGCGTCGAGAAATTTCCGCGTACTAAAATAGGGAAAATAAATATAGAGGGATTAAATTATGAATTTGGCAAAGATACGCAGGGCGGTCAATAAAATCGCCCCGTCCGTCAAGGTCGAGAACTATCGCGGTTGCGTAAGGCTCACGGGCGAACTCGACAACTGGGCGGACATTTACAAGTGCGGCAAGGCGGCGGTGAGCAAAGGCTCGCTGGGCGTGCTGAACGACGTAAAACTCAAAGGTTTTTGCGAAAAGCCAAAGCGTCCGACGCTTAAAGACGGTGCGCTCGACGGACAAAAACCCGACGTTCTCGTCATAGGCGGCGGCATAGTTGGCTGCGCGGTTGCAAGAGAACTTTCTCGCCTCGAACTCGACGTATTGCTCGTTGAAAAGGCAAACGACGTGGCGTGCGGCGCGTCCTCTCGCAACGACGGATGTATTCATCCCGGTATGGACTTGCACAAAGGACAACTCAAACTCAAATACGTGCTCGAAGGCAACAGAATGTACACCAAACTTGCCGACGAACTCGGCTTGTCATTCAAGCGTTGGGCGCAAATGCTCATATTCTCTACGGCGTGGGAAAACGCGTTGATTTTGCCGCTTTTTTTGTTAAGAGCAAAACAACTCGGCGTCGAGGGCGTAAGGCACGTCACAAAAGAGGACATCAAAAAACTCGAACCCAATCCGCCGTCGTGGGCGAAGGGTGGTATGTATATGGCAAGCGCGGGTATGGTTTCTCCCTACAAAACGACGATTGCGCTTTGCGACAACGCCATACAAAACGGCGCGAGAGTTTCGCTTAACACCTACGTCGAGGGTATGGAACTCGACTGCGGCAAGGTTGTTTGCGTGCATACCAACAGAGGCGACGTATATCCGCGCGCAATCGTGAACTGCGCAGGCGTTTACAGCGACGTAATCGCGGATATGGCGGGTGACAGAACGTTCACGATTCACCCGAGAAAAGGTACGGACATCATACTCGACAAAAAGAAAGCCGGATATGCGCTTTCGTCCTATGCGAGAAGTTTCTTCGCGCCCCTTCCCAAAGAGGCACAACCCGACAAGAAAGAGGAAGTCGGACACACCAAGGGCGGCGGCGTTATGCGCACCATTGACGGCAACATCCTCGTAGGACCGGACGCGCACGAAGTCCCATCGCGAGAGGATTATTCCACGAACATTTCCGACATTAACAATATAATCAAAAAGCAAAAACTCGCCCAACCTATGCTCAACAAGGGCGATATTATAACGTATTTTTCGGGTACGCGCGCCGCGACGTACGAAGAAGATTTCGTCGTAAGACGCGGCATTTTCACCTCTAACGTTTACGAGGCTGCGGGCATACAATCCCCGGGAATCACCGCCGCGCCCGCAATCGCGGTTGACATCAAAAACTGGATAAAAGAGGACTTGAAAGCAAAAGAAAAGAGCAACTTTAACCCCGTATACAAGCACACGCCGCGCCTTGCCAATCTTCCCGACGAGGAAAGAGCGAAGTATATCGCAAAAAATCCCGAATACGGCGAAATGATTTGCCGTTGCGAGGAAGTGAGCAAGGGCGAGATTATCGACGCGCTCGAAAGTCCGCTCAAAGTCGCAACCGTTGACGGCGTAAAGCGCAGAGTTCGTCCCGGTATGGGCAGATGTCAGGGCGGTTTCTGCTCGCCGCTCGTTGCAAAAATCATTGCCGAACACGAGGGCATAAAAGTCGAGGACGTGCTCAAAGGCGACGAGGGAAGCGTCATAGTTTACGGCAACACAAAAGGCAATGCAAAGGGGGAGAACCGAGATGTTTAATTACGACGTAGTGGTTATCGGCGGCGGACCCGCAGGTCTGGCGGCGGCTCAAAGCGCGTGCCTTAAAGGCGGTAAAGTCGCTATCATCGAAAGAGAGGCTCGCCTCGGCGGAATCTTGAAACAGTGCGTACACGACGGTTTCGGACTCATACGTTTCGGCGAAAAACTCGCAGGTCCGGAATATAGCGAAAGATACATAGATTTCGTCAAAGAACTCGACATAGACACGTTCGCTTTCACGTTCGTCACGAGGATAGAAAAGAAGGACGGCGGCTTTGAAATCACCGCAGTGTCCAAAGACGGAATACAAAAATTCTTCACCAAAGCCATAGTTTTGGCAACGGGTTGCAGAGAGCGTACGGCAAAGCAAGTGCTTATTCAAGGCACTCGCCCCGCAGGCGTGTTCACTGCGGGTACGGCGCAGAATTTTGTCAATTTGCAAGGCAAACTTCCCACCAAAAAATGCGTGATTTTGGGAAGCGGCGACATCGGACTTATTATGGCAAGACGTCTTACGCTCGAAGGCGCAAAGGTCGAGGGCGTGTACGAAGTCAAGCCCACGCCGAGCGGACTTACGAGAAACATACATCAGTGCTTGCACGATTTTGACATACCGCTTTACCTTTCGCACACGGTGACGAGAGTGTTCGGCGTGGACAGACTCGAAGGCGTCGAAGTTGCAAAAGTCGACGACAAAATGAACCCTATCGAGGGCACTCAAAGACGTATCGATTGCGATGCGCTCATACTTTCCGTCGGTCTTATTCCCGAAAACGAACTTGCCGAATCCATAGGCGTAAAGATAAATCCGTTCACCAAAGGCGCGGATTGCGACCAGACGTATATGTCGTCGATAGACGGTGTGTTTTCGGCAGGAAACGCACTTAACGTGTTCGATTTGGTAGATTACGTGTCGGAATGTGCAAAAGACGCAGGCGCAAACGCGGTGGACTACAAGCCTTCGGGCAAGAGCGTGCGCATAGAAAAAGGCAAAGGACTTTTGAGTTTCGTGCCGCACAGAATCGACGTAAGCAAGCCTTGCGACAAGGTTGTATTCTTCTTCCGCGCCGCAAAGGATATGGACAAAGCAACCCTTTACGTCAGCATTGACGGAAACGAAGCGTTCAAAAAGAATTTTGCTTTTCTTCGTCCGCCCGAAATGCAAAGAATCGAACTCGACTTTGCCTCGATGGGAATCAAAGAGGGCAGCAAAGTCGAAGTCAGAGTGGAGGAAAGATGATGGAACTTGTGTGTATCGTATGCCCGCGCGGGTGTAGAATCAACATAGAAAACGGAATCGTCAGCGGCAACGGCTGTAAGAGAGGCGAGGCGTTTGCGCTGAGCGAAACCACTTGCCCTATGCGCTCGGTTTGCTCGACGGTCGCAACGACTTTCGGCGAATATCCCGTGCTTCCCGTAAGAACGGACGGCGAGATTCCCAAAGCGAAAATCGACGAACTTATGAAACAGATAAACGCAATCGTCGTCACGAGCAAGGTTAAGCGCGGCGACGTGATAGCAAAAGGCGTTTGCGGTACGGACGTAAATCTTATCGCGACGGCGAGCATTTGTTGACAATAGACAAATCGCATTGCGGACGGGAAACCGCATTGCGAAGGATAAGGAAAATTATGAGAGAACCACTTGTTTTAACCATTGATTTCGGCACGCAGAGCGTGCGCGCTATGCTTTTCGACAAGCACGGCAAAGAGTACGGCAAAATGAAAGTGCATTTCATAGAACCGTATTTTTCAAAAGACATCGGCTGGGCGGAACAGACGCCCGAGTTTTACTGGGACAGGCTCAAAGAGGCGACCAACGGACTCAAAGAGCAATGCGCCGATATTTGGGACGACGTAAAGGGCGTTGCGGTCACCACCATTCGCGACACGGCGGTCATCGTGGACAAGGACGGCAAACCCTTGCGCGACATAATTCTTTGGCTCGACCAAAGAGAAGTCAAGGACGCGGACAAAACGAGATTCGGCAAAGGCTTCAAGTCCTTGCTTCGTATGCTCAATCTTTACGACCTCGCCGCCGCGCAGTGCAAGGCTTCCGCTTGCAACTGGGTGCACGAGTACGAACCCGAAGTCTGGGCAAAAATGTACAAATTTTTGATGTTTTCGGGTTGGATAACCTTCCGTCTTACGGGCGTTATGAAGGATTCCGTCGCAAACCAAATCGGGCATATCCCGTTCGATTACAAAAACAAAACGTGGCAATCGCCAAAGGCAATCACCGCGCCCATATTCGACCTCAAAGCAAAGGATATGTGCGAACTCATCGAACCGGGTACGATAGTCGGCTACATCACCAAAGAAGCGAGCCGCGACCTCGGCATAAAAGAGGGTACGCCCGTCATCGCTTCGGGCTCGGATAAAGGTTGCGAAACGCTCGGCTCGGGTTGCGTTGACAGCACGGGCGCGTCCCTTTCGCTCGGCACGACGGCAACGGTGCAAATGACGACGGACAAGTATATCGAAACCGAGCCGTTCGTTCCCACCTATCCGGCGGTGCTACCCGGCAAGTATAATCCCGAAATCGAGATTTATCGCGGTTACTGGATGATTTCGTGGTTCAAAAACGAGTTCGCGCACAAGGAAGTCAAAGAGGCAAAGGAACTCGGCGTATCTGCGGAAGAACTTCTGAACATACATCTCAAAGACGTCCCCGCGGGTTGCGAAGGGCTTATTCTTCAACCGTACTGGACGCCGGGTATAAAGCACCCGTCGGCAAGAGGCGCGATTCTCGGATTTGCGGATTGCCACACGAGAATACACATATATAGGGCAATCATCGAAGGCATCGCCTACGGTCTTTACGACGGACTTTTGTCCATACAGCGCAAGACCAAAATCAACGTGGAATTTATATCCGTTTCGGGCGGCGGAAGCGAGAGCGACGAGATATGTCAAATCACTTCCAACATTATGGGCATACCCGTAAGGCGCGCCCAAACTTACGAAACGTCGTCGCTCGGCGCGGCAATCACCGCTTTTACGGGTCTTGGAATCTACAAATCCTTCGAGGAAGCGGCAAAGAATATGGTACACGTTTCTAAAGAGTTCAAACCCGATATGAAAGAGCACGAACTCTATCACAAACTTTACAGCAGAATCTATCGTCGCATTTATCCCAACAATAAGAAACTTTACGACGATTTGAAACAAATTCTTCGCGCCTCGAAAGCGGAAGAACACAAATGACTTGAAAATATAAAAATGAATAAAACGCGACTTTATTTGGCGGAAATCGTCGGATAAACTCGCATTTTGGAGGAAAACTATGTCAAAACCCTACAAAGACTACGAACCCGTGTGGATCAAAGACGCACCGAATCCAAGATCCTTCCGTTCCATTATGAAATGGGGCGACCCCAACAAATACAAAGCGCCCAAAGAGGGTCTTTACAAACTCATCAAGAGCATATTCTCGCTCACCGACGACGACTTCAAAACTATGGTCGACACGGGTGAACAACTCGTTGACGTACACGTCGAAAGCGCGCTAACGAAAGAGCAAATCGAAGCAATCACCGTCATCGTCGGGCCCGACAACGCAACCACCGACGATTTTGAAAGAGTGCGCCTCGCATACGGCAAAACGATGATCGACATTATGAGATTGAGAAAGGGTATTGTCGAAAACGTGCCCGACATCGTCGTATATCCCACCGACAAAACTCAAATCGAAAACCTCATCAAATACGCAGATAACAACGGTATCAAAGTGTACGTTCACGCAGGCGGCTCGTCCGTCACGCGCGGCACGGAAGCAATGATAAGTCCCAATATTATGATTGACATCAGCAAAAACTTCAACAAGGTTCTTGCGTTTAACGAAGTCAATCAAACCATCACCGTGCAACCCGGTATCAGCGGTCCGCAACTCGAAGACATCCTCAACCACGCTCCCGAAAACTTCGGAACGACATTACGTTACACCTGCGGACATTTTCCTCAATCTTTCGAGTATTCTTGCGTAGGCGGTTGGGTCGTCACGCGCGGTTCGGGGCAAAATTCGACGTATTACGGCTGCGCTGCGGACATTGTTCTTAAACAAGAGTATGCAACGCCCATCGGCACGATAAAGTCCGACGGTGCGCCGAGAAAGGCTACGGGTCCCGACGTCGACCAAATTATGATGGGAAGCGAAGGCTGCTTCGGTATCCTCACGGAGGTTACGCTCAAAGTGTTCCGTCTGTCGAAAAAACACAAGAAATTCTCGTTTATGTTCCCAACATGGGAAGACGGTATGGCGGTTATGAGAGAGGTTATGCAAGGCGAGTTCGGACATCCGTCGGCATTCCGTCTTTCGGATGCGGAAGAAACCGATATGATGTCGCATATGTACGGAATCATCGGTTCGCCGCTCGAACCGTTGCTTGCGGCAAAAGGGTATAAACAACATTCCAGATGCTTGCTTCTAGGTTTCTGCGACGGCGAAAGCGGATTCCAAAGAAACGTGTATCGCAACATCCGCAAGATTGCAAGGAAGTATCACGGACTTTATCTCACCGGCTACGTCACCACCTCTTGGGAACACGGCAGATTTTCCGACCCGTATCTTCGCGACACCATTCAGGACTACGGCATCATCATCGACACTCTCGAATGTGCGGTCAACTGGGACAATATGCCCAAAGTTCACGACGAGGTGAGAGCGGTTGTCAAAGCGTGGCCGAACGCAATCTGCACTTGCCATATCTCGCACAGTTATCCGCAAGGCGCAAACCTTTACTTCATCTTCATCATCAAGACGACCGACCTCGACGCGTTTAAAAAGTATCATAGTTCCATTTTGGAAGCGATTATGAAGTCGGGCGCGGCGCTTTCGCACCATCACGGCATCGGCAAACTCTTTGCGCCGTACCTCGAAGGCTCGATAGGCAGCGAACAACTCAAATTGTTCAAAGCACTCAAAGCGTACTTCGACCCCAACAACACGCTCAATCCCGGCGGCACGCTTGCTCTCGACGAACACCCGAGCAATTTCTGATTCGACGCACAAAAAGCGTAAATGCGCGTAACGAGTTAATTTGCATAACGAGCAAATCTGCACGAGTTAATTCGCGCAACGAATTAATCCGCATAACAACTAAGTGTCCGATTTGCCGATTGCTTTTCGTCTATGCGACGAATCGGTAGGGCAGTGAATCGCAAAAATCAAAATTCAAAACGACGCTTGCACAACTTTGCAAGCGTCGTTTTTATAATCATTAATTTTTATATGAACACTTATAATTATTTGCTTTTTGACAATTCAACCTATATGAACATATGCGAAACTGCGAATATGCACATGTTCAAATCAAACGTATGCACGATTGCCGATATGAAAATATGCGTGGGTTTTAACTCTATTTTTTCGGGGCGGTGAACATCTAAAAAATCGCTCTGCACGAGCGATTTTTCTTAAATATACGACGCATTTTTCATCTAAAATATATTGATATTTCGCCTAAAACATAGTGTTTTTTCGCTTAAAAAGCAGTGTTTTTTCTAAAAATTATGGATTTTTTTACTATATTATAAGCGGTGCAAAAAAGACTTTTCGATGCGAAATCGATTATACGGATTGTTCGGCAAGGGCTTTTTCGTATGCTTCGAGAACGGCTTCTTTGAAAAGTTCGCGAGTTTGAGTGTTGATTGGGTGGACGATGTCCTTGTAGTTGCCGTCCGGCGTTTTTCTCGACGGCATTGCGATAAACGCGCCGCCTTCGCCATCAACTATCTTTATGTCGTGGACGGCAAAACAATCGTCTATGACGAGTGACGCAACCGCTTTCAATTTGCCTGCTTCTTGGTCTATTAATCTGATTCTGACGTCTGAAATTTTCATATGCACACCTCGGTGATTTTGCTTATTGTAGCACGAAAGTAGAAAAATAACAATACAAAATCTCAAATTAGTATCAAAACAGCACAAAAATCACACAAATGTATGAATATGATTGCAATAAATATTCTGTTCAGATGGCTTTTCTTTCAAAGACGTATGCGCAATCGGGTGCGGTTTCATATAATGAAATATGGATTTTTCGGCGGTAAAAAGAGGATATTTCGTGGGTATAGGCGGCGTTGGGGTAAACGCGCTTGCCAAATTCGCGGCGGACTATGGAATCGACGTTTGCGGAAGCGACGCAAAAATCAACGATTTGTGCAAAGAACTTGTAAAAAACGGTGCGAAAATAAGCAAAAATCCCGACTTTTCGTTGCTTGAAAAGTCTGATTTTTTGGTGTTTTCGTCGGCGATTCCGAAGGATAATCAAGAACTCGTTTTTGCAAAAAAAGCGGGTATACCTATGTACGAGCGGCACGAATTTCTTGCGGAAGTTTCGCATTTGTTCGGCAAGGTCGTGGCGATTGCGGGCACGCACGGCAAAACCACGACTACGGCAATGCTCACTCAAATTCTTTTTGAAAACGGTGTGAAATTTGCCTCGATGATAGGCGGCGAAAGCATAGATTTTTCAAATTACGTCAATAATACGGGTGCAGAAAGAATTGCGGATTTGAAAGATTGCATATTCGTTTGCGAGGCTTGCGAGTACAAGCGCAATTTGCTTGCGCTTTCGCCCGACGTTGCGGCGGTGCTGAACGCCGAGTGCGATCATCCCGATTGCTACGACAGCCTAAAAAGCGTGAAGGAAACTTTTGCGGCGTTTCTTGAAAAATCGAAAATCAAAATCGTAGAGCAAAGCAACCTCGATTTGATAGGCGCGAGCGTAGGAAAAAAGCGCAACGGATTTTGCGTGTGCGTGCAAAACGGCACTCAAAAAAGGATGCACGCGTTCCCGAGCGGCGCATTGGTTTGCGACGGCAAAAAAATGTCAACGCTCAAATTGCAGGACGGCGGACGGTACAACTTCGAGAACGCAACGTTTGCGCTTGCCGTTTCTTCGGCGTGCGGTTTGGATTTTGAAAAAAGCGTGTGCGCCTTGCAAAAATACAAAGGCGTAAAACGCAGATTCGAGCGTGCACGCGACGTCGGAAAAACGAAAGTGTATTTTGATTTTGCGCATCATCCGAGCGAAATTCAATCGGTCTTATCTCGCGCCGCAAAACTCGGCAAACTGCTCGTGGTTTTTCAGCCGCATACATACTCGCGCACGAAAGCGTATCTCGACGATTTCGCAAGAGTGCTCGGCGAAAAAAACAACGGCGTGAAAACGCTTGCGATTATGCCGACGTACGCCGCGCGCGAAGTGCCTTCAAACGGCGTCGAAAGCGACGTTTTGGCAACGACGATTTTCGACAAATATCGCAAAAAAGGCGTTTATCTTGTCAAAGACAAGCTATCAACGCTCGATTTTGTCAAATCGCACGCAAAATATCACGACGTGATTTTGATGATAGGCGCGGGCGACGTCTACGATTTGAAAGACCTTTTCTAATTTGCATATATGCAAATATGCGCATATGAGAATATAGAAATACAAGAACACCGATATGCAAAATCGATAAAACGAGAATAGCAAAAAAGCGAGTTTGCCTCGCTCTTTTATATTCTCTGCACCTATAATCAGATTATGTCTTCCGCATTGAAATCGAGCAGACGTTTGATGTTGTCCGCCATTACGATAAGCGAGCGACACTTTGAAAGCGCGTTCTGATAGTCCTCACATTCGAGAGACCCTTGCGTTTCGGCAAGCGCAACCGAGAAGGAACGGACGTCGGGCGAGTAGGCAAAAAGTTCCATATACGTACGCTTCTTTTCCCACCATTCGAAAATATCGTTCGCTTTGTCGAGGCAATCCTCGCTTTGATTTATTATCGAGTTTTCAAGAGACGTGAGTTTTTCGTTCAAAGCGGAAAACGTCTTGTGAATGTAGAAATCTTCGAGTATGCCGCCCGTCACGATGATTATCAGAATCACGATTGCAAGCACGACTTTTTTCATTGTTTCTCACCCCCGCGATAGGATAAAAACGCATTTTTAACCTCTTGCGAACGGGCTTGTTCGTCGTCTTGCGCGTCGCTTTGTTGCGGCAAAGTCGAGGTGATATAGTCGCCTTTGTAGGGTTGAATGAACACATCTTGCCCCGCGACGAGAAGCACGAGCACGTCTTGTTGTTTGAGTTTTATGTCGTCGAGATATTTGAGCACGTCCTCTTTCACGTCGCCGTCGAGCGTCGCAAGGTTTTCGGCAACGAACTCGCCTTCCATAATAACGGTTACGGGAATTTCGGCTTCGGGCGGTTTTATATCGACGTCGGACGGCGCAAGCGGTCTGTTTTGCGACTTTTGAAGCACGCTCATATTGCCGTTGGTTTCCAAAATCGCATACTCGACTTCGGACGGATTGAAGCAACCCGAGCCGCGCAACGCTTCCATAACGTCGTCGATGTTGAGGTTGAGTTCTTCCATAACGTCGGGCAAAATGTTGCCTTTTTGTATGATAATGATGGGTTTGCCGTTGAGAAATTTGCGGAATTTTTTGCTTTTGGTTGCGAGTTTTGTGATGATGATATGCACCAAAAACAGCGAAAATACGGGGATAATTCCGTACAAAATCGGGATTGACGAATCCGCCATAGGTATGCAAACAAGGTCGCTCGCAACGAGAGTTATCGCAAGTTCAAAGGGTTGCAATTCGCCGAGTTGGCGTTTGCCCATCAAACGCATTGCCACAAGCAATACGAAGTATAAAATTAAACACCTTATAAACAAATTGAGCATATGCGTAGTTTGCTTATAAGGCGTTTTTTTATGCGATTATCGGATTTTTTTGCGGAATCTCGCCGCATTAGCCTCGTCTATACTCGTACTTTGGCGGTTTCGTTGTCGCAACGTTTTGAACGAAAGGCAATTCGATTTTTCGTATGCTTTTCGTGCCGATTTTGCACCGTTTTTGTGCCGTTTTCCTTCGTCTTTTTGCGCATTTTTACGTGTTTTTTATGGCGTTTACTCGTCGATTTAATTGCGGTTTTGCTCGCCTTTTTAGGCGCAAGCATTTTTATGCAAGCGGTCACGTCAACCACGTTGAACGCGGATATGATGAGGAAGAAAAAGAAAAGTATGTACACGCCCACGACGACGATTGCCGTGATATAGTCGGCGTATCTGCAAAGTAGTTTTGCGCCGAAAAGACCCGTTACGGCAAGCGGAATCGACAGCAAAACGAGGGGAAGATTTTTCTTGTGATTCGCGAACGAGCCGACTTCTTTTTTGAGGACTATGAGATTGATGATTGCTATGAGCAAAAAGCACAATCCCGTCGATAGTGCCATTGCGTAAATGCCGATGTATTTGGGCATAAAGAGAATACAAGGTATCATAGCGATTGCGCCTACGACCGTGCCGAGCAGCGTTACGCGCTCTTTTCCGAGCGAATTGAGCATAGGCGTGGTGGATTGAGCGGTGGCGATTGGAAATAGCATAAGCGAGCAGTAGGACACGAATTTGCCCGCCTCGCTGTCTTTGAACAGCAGTTGTCCGAGGCTTTGACCGAGCGGCAGATATATTGCGAAAAACAGACTTGCGATTATGACGGAAAACAGCAGAGAAGTGGACATCTTCGAGCGCACTGCGTCCATATTGCCCTTTGCGCGCAACTCTGCAACGTCGGGAACGAGCACGACGGACAGTGCGCCTATAAACGTCACGGGCGCCATAATAAGTGGCAACGCCATACCTGCGACTCTGCCGTATTGCGCCGTGGCTTCCGCAAGCGTAAGCCCTGCTTTTACGAGCATTTTGGGAAGAATGAGGGCGGTGAGCGACGCGCCGAGGGAAGTGATTATACGCGTTGCCGAAAGGGGAATGGTTTTCAACGTCAATTCCTTAAAACCGCTCGGTTTCGTCAGTCTTCCGCCCGTTGCGAAGAACAGCACGAGAAGTATAAGCACGCACGCAAGGTCGGAAATCGTCATTGCAAGAGCGATGTTTTGCGCGCCGTTAAGACGAGAAATCAAACCGCCGGTAAACGCAACGGAAAGCGCGATTTTTACAATCTCGTCGACAAGTTCGGTTGACGAAAACGCCAAAAACTTTTTTCTGCCCCAAAACCAACTGCGCAGCGACGCATAAAGCGTTGAGGTGAGGATTGTGGGCAACATAATGAAGAATATGGGCAAGCAATCGGGATTTGAAAACAGCGGTGAGATTTTCGTTCCCAAGCCGTAAAAGAGGGCGCAAATCGCCGCAGATATGCCGAGTCCAATAATCACGGAAGCGGTAAGAAGCGAGTTTTGCTTTTTGAGATTGCCGCTCGATTCCGCAATTTTTCTCGAAAGAACGGTGGGCGCGCCTGCGGTGATTGTAAAGAGCATAAGCAGAACGCTCAACGCAATTTGGTAGAGTCCGACGACTTCCGCACCGAGCGCGCGGGACATCCACATTTTGAAGATAAACGAAACGAGCCTTGTCACGATTGAAAACCCCGTGACTATGCCGAAAGATTTTGCGGTGTTATTCATATTTAAGAATATGAAAGGGAATAGTAATTAATAATTAATAATGAATAATTAATAATTGCGGGCGGGACACCCGCACCCGAAACGAACACTCATTCGAAGCCTACTTATACACGGAATGTGCAAATTCGCAGACGGAACACGAGCCGCAAGGCGGCGAGCCTATGAGCGCCGAACTTTCGTCACGCACAAGCCCTTTTGCTTCAACCGCAACAAGTTGTAGTTGTTCGCCTTTGTGCTTTGCGTTCCTCGTCCCACACGCCAAAAACTACGCTTTCATCATATTACTCAAACATAAGTTCGCTTGTTTTTGACGTGCGGGAACCCTTGTGCGTGTAGTACAAGCGACTGCGCCGTCTGTTGGCCACTGCCTGGCGCACAAAGCGCAGTGGCATAATGAGTGAAATGTCCCTATCTATGTGAGTGCCGTAAGGAACACAGTGACGGAATAGCGATTGTTACGAAGTCAATCGCGTCCTGCCCCCTCTTGCGAACGATGTAAAGTTTTGCAGAGAACTGGCGCAAGTTTGAGCAATAGGGGAAAGCCCGAAGGGAAGGGGTGACGTGTAATTTTAGAGTTCACGCCGTCAAACTTTTGTAGAGGAAGAACATTCCCCGTGAGGAAGGGGGAAGCTTTAATTTTATTTTTTTGCACTCGGCGCAAAGCAACAAAAAAACGCTCGCAAGTTTTGCTTGCGAGCGTTTCGATTTGTTTAATCAAATCATTCCTTGTTCTCGTCGTATTTGTCGTGTTTTGCGTCGAGAGAAGGCGTTTCGATCGGGGATGCCGCTTTCTTTTCTTTCTTCTTTGCAATCGGCTTTCTAACTTTGCGTACGACGTAGACGATTACGACCACGATGATGAGCACTGCAAGGACGATTGTCGGAACCATCCACCAAAGCGCTTCGGTGTTGAAGGTGCTGTCAGGCGTTTCGTTGCCGCCGTTGTCGTCGTCGTCATCGCCCGTTCCTGCCGTTTCGTTGGAAACTTGGCGAGTGAGAAGGGTGCTGTCCGTTGCGGAATCGGTGACCGCTTTGTCGTATGCCGCTTCGTTGACTTCCTTGATGGTCACGTCGTCGAACATTGCGTAGCCGCTGGTGATACCCGTAACGGTGGTTTCGCCGTCAACGGTTTCGGATTCGAACTTGCCGAGCGAGAGTTTGACGGTGACGCTCGTCACGTCGTCGTCCATAGTCTTGACGACAAAGGTGTATTTCGTCCAGTCTTGCGTGTCTGCCGCTTTGATTGCGGTGAAGGCGAAGGGCTTGTCGGATTCGTTTGCAGAGCCGAGATAGAGTTCGACGTTTGCGCCGCTGATGTCGTCGTCGTTGGACATACCGTAGGTCTTGACCCAAACGCTGACTTCATAGAAGGAAGCCTCTTTGAGAGTGAACGTGGAACTCGTGTAAGTGTACGCGCTCTTTTCGGTGTTGTTGATGACGAGCATTTGCTTGCCGCTCTTTGCTTCGAGAACGCTGACGGGAATCCAGTTTGCTTTCTTCAAAGCAACGACCTTTTCTTCTTTGAGGGTTGCGATGATTTCTTCATCGGTCTTGCCTTCGAATCTTGCTTCTTTCTTTGCGTTTGCGATTTCTTCGTCGGTGGGTGTTGCTTCGTCGCTGTCGACGGTGTAGTCTGCGCCGAGAATACGTGCATAGTCAACGCCGTCAACGGTTTCTACTTCGTAGAAGTTGGGATCGGCATAAACGATACCGCTCTTGGTTGCTTTTGAACTTGTCGTTCCGCTCACGCTGCCTGTCCAACCGTTGGGAGTTGCGAGTTCTTTTCTCGACTCGACTGCCGAAGAAAGAGAATCGAAACTGTCGGTGAGGAAGGAAAGTTTGTGGATGGTTTCGTTTGCGATTTCGGAAGTTTCCGCTTTGTCGTAGGTGTCTTCGTCGATTGTGTTGTAGGTCACGTTGTCGAAGAATACGGTGCCGTTGGATTTTGCGTTTTCCGCTTGAAGTTCGCTCGTTTCGCCCTCAACCGTTCCGTAAGTGGTGTCTTGACCGAGCCAGAGATTGAGTTTTACGGAAACGCTGGATTGACCGGTGCGGATATAGAAGGTGTATTTTGCCCATTCGGATTCGGAAGCGGTCTTCGTTTCGACGAATGCGCTTGCGCCCGACTCGTTGGTAGAGTCAACGGAAGACTCGCCCGTGAGGTAGATAGAGAACGTTGTCTTGCCGACCGTTCTTGCATAGACGGAAAGTGCATAGTAGCCGTTTGCCGAAAGCGTAACGCTGTTTGAAGAGAAGCCTGCCGCATAACCCGTCGTGCCGTCGTTTGAACCGATTGCGAGAAGTTGAGCCTTCTTGCCGGGGAAACTTTCAAGGTCGGTGTTTACGTCATAGAAGTTGCCGTAGAAGGAATCGAACACGGACGGCGCGATGTTGGGGAATACTGCCGTCGTTTGATCACTGTGAGAGAAGGACTTGTTGTCCGTCGTGTTCAAAGCGAGGATACCTGCAACGAGGTTGGATTCCGTCGTGTTGGGCTTCAAGGTCTTGTCGCTGAACGTCCAGTCGGAAGGCGTTGCGGCAACGTTTTGTTCGTTGAGGCTCTTGCCTTCTTCGAGGTTTTCGTCCTTAGTGTCGTAGTCGTCGAAAGCACCGTTGGTGAAGGTGTAACTCGAAGAAGCGGAAGCAAGGTCGACGTTCTTGACGTATGTGCCCGTGCTCGTGTTGTCGTATACGGTTTGAGAAATGCTTGCGCCGTTTATGTTTGCAACGAACATAGAGCCGCTCGTAAGAGTGCTCGACGCCCAGCGGTCGCCGCTGCCGAGAGCAAACTTCAAGGATACGGTTACGTCTTCTTTCTCGCTGCCTTTGACGAGCATAGTGAGTTCGCACCAGTCGTTGAGGTAGGGATCGAAGCCGTCTTCGTCGGAATTGGTGTTGATTTGAGAGAACGTCGTAAGAGCGGAATCGTCCTTTACGGTGTCGCCTTTCTTGACGAGATAGACGTATGCGCCGCTCGTTTCTTTGACGTCAACGGTCTTGACCCAAACCGAGATACGATAAAATTTGTTCTTTTCGATCGTGAATGATTGAGTTTCGATTTCGTAACGGCTGTCGCCGGTTATTTTGATTTGGTATGCGTGTTTGTCAACCGTGTCGTAGGGAAGTTCGTCCTTGGAAAGTTCCACGACGCCTTCGCTCACGAGACCCTTTGCCAAAGGTGCGTCGGAATCGGTGAGGTCGTAGTTGGAAACCCAACCTTTAGGAATACCGTTGGTGTCCGCAATCACGTCGATGCCATCTTGCGAGGGCTTGCCGGTCGTGTTTGCGAGCATTCCGTCAAACGGCGCCATATTGGTGGTGGTGAGGTCGACTTTGAGACCTTCGTACGCGCTCATACCCGCTTCCGTCAAGTCGAGAGTTTGCTTGTCGTTCGCATCTTTGACGAGGGTAGAGGGAATGTCGCTTTCGGCAATCTCTTTGAGGTTGAGTTCGTCCATAAAGAGCCAGCCGTTAGAGAATGTGCCGTTTGCCTTGTACGTGGTTTGGGTTTTATCGGAGTTCCAGTTGGTGTATTCGACCGCCGTGTTGCTCGAAGTGCCTTCGGTGCCGAGCCATACGGTCATATTGTAACTGTAGTCTTTGAATTGGTTGCCTTGAATGTAGAAGGTGTAGGTCTTCCAGCCGTCGGTGGTGACGCCTTGGTCCGTGCCTGCCGCATAACTGTTGGAGTCGATCTTGGTGCTGCCGATAAACACGTTGTCGGACGGTGCTGCCGAGATGCCTTTGATGACGATGTCTTTTCCGTCGCTGCCCGAAAGGATAATGGACGCGCCCGCGCCGTGTACGCCGTAGGTGTAGACGTTGAGAGAAAGCGCGTAGAGTTTGTTCTTCTCGATGGTTATGCTGCGAGAGGACTTGACGCCTTGCGCGGTCATAAGTTGTTGAGAGAGCATAAACACGTTCGTGCCGACTGAACCGTCGATGAGTTTTTGAATACGGTTGTCATTGTCCTTGTTTGCGATTGCTTCGAGGCTACCTGCGGGAACGTAAGACGATTTCTTGTCGGGGTCTGCTTCGGACTTGGTGTAGTAAGTCGTGGAATACTTGTTGTAGTTGTCCGCAAACTTGCTCACGTCGATGATTGCGTTGTAGCCCAAAGAGGACGGTGCGGAGTCGTTGCTGCCGCTGTTGCCCGTCACGAGCGACCAACCGTTGGGGGTTGCCGAAGACGAAAGAGAAGTCGTGCCGAAATCGAAGCGTCCGTTGGACACTTTGAGAGTTGCGGTCGCGGTGGTCTTTGCGTTTTCGTTGTTCGTCCTCTCGTTAAGGACTGCTTGCGCGTATTCGTCGCCGCTTTCGAGTTTGGTCAAAGTGAGGTTGTCGAACACTGCGTAACCCGTGGTGAGACCCGTCGTGTAAGAGGCGGAATACTTGCCGAGAGCGAGCATAACGTTGAGCGTGGACGAGGATGAGGGCGAGCCTTCGATAATCACGGAATAGGTGACCCATTTTCCTTGCGTGTCGATTGCGTCGAATTCCGCATAAGTGTTGGAACTGACGTAAATGCGTGCGCCGGGCGTGCCGTTTTCAGAGCCTTTGATGTCCTTTGTCAAAACGTCAACGGAAAGTTTATAATAGCCGCCTTTTGCAATAGTGAAAGAGGAAGACGTATAGCCGTAAGCGGTCGGACCGTTGACTTTTTTGCCGTCCTTTTCGGATTGCTCGGGCATATAAATCATAAGCGCGTTTTTGATTTTGTCGTCATCGCCGTATCTGCCGCCCGCAACGAGAGCGTCGTAGAGGGAATTGTCGTCGTCGTTCCACGTGCTCTTGTTGGCGTCGTAGAGTGCTTTGTCGAGGCTGATTGCGCCTGCCGTGACGTCGTCCTTATAGTTGCCCGACGAATAGGTCTTGCCGCCCGTCCAGTTGGTGATAGTACGGGGATAGGTCTTGACCGACGTGTCTACAACTTTGAAGTCGCCGTTGGAAATGAGAAGCCCTTTTGTGGCTTCGATTGTCGTTGTGGTGTCGTCCGTCGTGTTGTCGTCGTTCTTGTTGCAAGCGACGAACATTGCCGAAGTGAGCACGACGAGTGCGATCATCATTAGTGCTAATACTGCAAATTTCTTCTTGTTCATACCAAACCTATAAAGAGATTTATTTTGCTGGGGCTTGCGCCCTTTTGATGTTTTGAGTTACACATTCACGCATATATGCGCGCATTGTATAAATCAATATGCTTTATTATCCTAATACAAAAACAATATTTTGGCAATCGAAATTCATACTTTCTCGCAAATTAATAAAACTAAAAGTATGCAAAACGAAACCTATATTAATCGAATTGTTGCAAAAAACTTCTTCAAATATAACCCGTCAAAGCAAACCGTGTCGGCAAAGCGCAAAATCGCGATATGTCTTGCCTCGCTGTTTATTGGCGCGATAAACGGACTATTCGGCGCGGGCGGCGGTATGCTCGCAGTGCCGTGCCTAACTTACGTTTGGGGACTCGACGAAAAGAGCGCGCACGCAACCGCAATCGCCGTGATACTGCCGCTGTGCCTCGTAAGTTCAATCGTGTACGCACTCAAAGGAAACTACGAGCCGAGCGTGATTCTGCCCACCGTGATAGGCGTTACGATAGGCGGAATCGCAGGCGCGCTTTTGCTCAAAAAGATGTCAGCAAACGCCGTGTCGTTTCTCTTTTACTCGCTTATGACTTTTGCGGGATTCAAAATGATTTTTGACTGAAAAAGCGTTTTATCGATAAAATTCAAGCGATAAAGTGTCGATTTTGTATTGATATGAGGTGAATATGCAGTTTATATATTTCATTTTGGCAGGGGTGTTGGGGGGTATACTCGCAGGTATGGGAATGGGTGGCGGAACGCTCACTTTGCCAATACTCGTGCTCGTTATGAACGTTGCGCAACTCACCGCGCAATTCGCGAATCTAATCGCCTTTTTGCCGTCGGGAACCGCCGCGCTTTTCGTCCACGTCAAGAACGGTTTGGTGCGCAAAGAGAACTTGATTTATATGCTCGTTCCGTCGATAGTTGCCTGCGTAGGTTGCTCGTTTTTCGCAACGGAAGCGAACGGCGATTTGCTCAAAAAACTTTTCGGCGGATTTCTGGTGCTAGTGGCTGTGGTGTCTTTCGTTTCTAAAATTGCGAAAGAGTTTAAAAAATCATAACAACCCCGTTTTTGATTTTTTTCGCACATAGGTTTAGTCGCTCAAAAATCTCTCGCAACACGCAAAATAGTAAGGAATTTCCTGAAAAAAATCAAAAATGGGGTATTTACATTGTATGTTTTCTAATGTATAATTATGTCAATCTTAATTTATTAAGGACTTTTGTTTATGACAATTCCGCTTAGAACTTTTCGCCGAGGCATTCATCCGCCTGCGAATAAGTTTACAAAAGACGCACCTCTCGAGCAGTTTCCGACGCCCGAGAGGGTCTTCATATCTTTGTCGCAGCATATAGGCGCGCCGGCAAAGCCTGTCGTTGCGGTCGGCGACCACGTCGACGAAGGACAGTTGATAGGCGAGGCGAACGGCTTTGTTTCGGCAAACGTTTTTTCCTCCGTTTCGGGCATCGTCAAAAGCATTTGTACGCTTCCTACGGCAAACGGCGGCGAGGCACAACACGTGGAAATCGAAAACGATTATCTCTACACCAAGCGCACGCTTCCGCCCATTAAAAATCCGACCAAAGACGACATTATCAAGCGCGTAAAAGACGCGGGTATCGTCGGTATGGGCGGCGCGACGTTCCCAACGCACGTCAAACTTATGCCGAAGGACAAAATCGACACGCTCATCATAAACGGCGCGGAATGCGAGCCTTACATCACTTGCGACTATCGCTTGTTTATGGAAGAAGCGGACACGATTCTGAAGGGTACCGAACTTTTGCTCACCGCACTCGGAATCGATCGCGCGTATATCGGTATCGAGGCAAACAAGCCGCTTGCAATCAAGCACCTTGCCGAAATCGTACCCGAAAACGTGGCGGTTATGAGGCTCAAAGCAAAATATCCGCAAGGGGCGGAAAAACAACTCATTTACGCAACTACGCACAGAATCGTGCCTACGGGCGAGTTGCCCGCAAAGGTCGGCTGCGTGGTTTGCAACGCGCATACGGCGTACTCTATCGCAAAAGCGGTGTACGAGGGCGAGCCTTGCTACAAGCGCGCTATGACCGTTTCGGGCGGCGGCGTGAAAAAGATAGGCAACTTCTGGGTGCGCAACGGCGTGCAATATCAATACATCTACGACGTGTGCAGAGGCAACAAGAGCGAGGAAATTACGAGAAAGGTCGTAAGCGGCGGTCCTATGATGGGATTTGCTCAAGCGTCTTTGACCCCCGCTTGTACGAAAGGTTCGTCTTGTCTGCTGTTCATGACGGACAAGGAATTTAATATGAATCCGACCACGCCTTGCATAAGTTGCGGCAAGTGCATAATCAACTGCCCGATGTCGCTCGTGCCCAGAGAAATCGAAAAAGCAATCGAAAAAGACGATGTCGAAACCACTTTCAAAATGGGCGTGCTAAACTGCATAGAGTGCGGCGCATGTTCGTATTCGTGCCCGGCAAAGAGACCGCTCGTTCAAGCGATGCGTCTTGCCAAAAAAGAAATCAAAACGAGGGGGATAAAGTGATATGCCAAAATACATAGTTTCTTCGTCCCCGCATATATCCACCACGTTCACGACGAGAAAGATGATGCTCGACGTCATCGTCGCGCTTATTCCCGCAACGATTGCAAGCGTATTGCTGTACGGGTTCTATCCGCTTTGCATGATGGTGCTTTGCGTCGGTACTTGCGTGTTTTCGGAATGGCTTTTCAACGTGATAGGCAAACGCTTCCAAAGCGTGGGCGACTTGTCGGCGGTAGTGACGGGTATGATACTCTCGCTCAACCTGCCGCCCGTCGTTCCGTTTTACGTTCCCATCGTCGGCGGATTCTTTGCGATAGTCATCGTAAAAATGCTTTTCGGCGGAATCGGCAAAAACTTTGCAAACCCCGCAATCACGGCGCGTATATTCTTAGTCCTTTGCTGGACGGGCGTTATGACCAGTTTCGTTTCGCCCATTACGCTTGATAACGGCGCAAATCTGTTCTCGTTCTTCGGCCACGCGGTAGACATCGACATAAGCGCGATAACGAGCGCAACCCCGATGGCAGGCGTAAAAGGTTCTGTTTCGGCAGGCACGAATCCCGCGCAAGGACTCAACGCACTCGATATGTTCTTGGGAAGAATAGGCGGAAGCGCAGGCGAGGTCAGCACCCTGGCAATCCTCATCGGCGGCGTGTATCTGCTTATCCGCAGAGTTATAGACTGGCGTATTCCCGCGCTCTATATCGGCTCGGTGGTCGTGTTCACGGCGATTTTCTTCGCAAACACTGGCTACGTCGGCGAATACATCTGGACGTACCTTCTCGGCGGCGGTCTTATGTTCGGCGCGTTCTTTATGGCAACCGACTACGCCACGTCCCCGAAATCTTGTCTCGCAGTCGTGATTTACGGCGTGGGACTGGGATTCTTGACGGTTATATTCAGAAAATACAGCACGATGAACGAGGGCGTGTCCTTTGCGATTCTGCTTATGAACATTCTCACACCGCTTCTTGACAAGATTATGCCGAGAGTGTTCGGCGCACCGAAGAAACTCAACGTCGCAACTCGCGTCAAGAGCAAAAACAAAGAAGCATTGGAAGGGGGCAAAAATGACTGACGAATTGTTGAAAAATGCCTCAATTTCAGACGAGGAAACAAATAAAACCGTAGGCGAGGGTGCGGTCGAAAACGCCGCAACCGAAAATGCGGAGAACGAAAATACCGTGACGGAAAACGCCGTAGCCGAAAATAACGCAACCGAAAAGAAAGCGGAAAGCACTCAATCGGTCGAAAATGATAGCTCGAAAGGCAAAAAGAAGTTCAAACTCGGCGACGTCGCAAAATGCACCATCGTGCTTACCGTAATCGCGCTTGTGGCGGGACTTTTGCTCGGCATAGTCAACTGGGTGACCTACGTTGACCCCGACGGCGTTATCGCGGAAAAATGCACGACGCAATTCGGCTCGGAAACGTCGGTAAAGGACGAAAAACTCGCCTCGTACGACTACGACAAAAACAACTATATCGAATCTTGCTTCGTTGCCAAAAACGGCGAGGAAATCGTCGGATATTGCTACTATGCGGTAGGCGGCGGCGCAAAAGACGGCTCAATCGAGTTGCTCGTGTTTATTGACAAGGACGGTATAATAAAAGAAATCACCGTCTACGAGCAAGGCGAAACCGCAGGTTACTTCGATAAGGTCGAAAAAGCGAACAAGTCAAAATACGTCGGCTTGAACGCAAAAACCATAAAGAAACTCGAACTTGTCAAAAACAAATCCGAACTCGAAGAAGGCGAGATTAGCGCAGTGAGTTCGGCAACGTACACTTCGACGGGCTACCACAATGCGGTGGCGGCGGCAGTGTATGCGTACAGAACGTATATAAGCGAGGCGTGATATGAAAGGAAATTCGAAACTTCAAATCGTATCAAACGGCATATTCGCGCAAAACCCGACGTTCAGACTCGTTTTGGGTATGTGTCCGACGCTCGCAATCACCACAAGCGCGTTCAACGGCTTGGGTATGGGACTTGCGGCGACGCTCATTCTCATTTGCTCGAACGCTCTCGTATCCCTTTTGAGAAAGGTCATTCCCGACAAGGTGCGTATCCCCGCGTACGTTCTCATCATCGCAACGTTCGTCACCTTGCTCGAAATGATACTCAAAAAGTTCATTCCCACGCTGTATAGCGCGCTCGGCATTTACTTGCCGCTGATAGTCGTCAACTGCATCATTCTTGCAAGAGCGGAAGCGTTTGCAAGTTCCAACAAAGTGGGCGACAGCATTCTCGACGGTCTTGGAATGGGACTCGGCTTCACGCTCGCGCTGACTTGCTTGGGATTCGTGAGAGAACTCATAGGCAGCGGAACGATATTCGCAGGTTCGCTCGGCTCGCTCACGTTCGGCATTTCGCTCGGTGCGGCGAGAGATTATTCGCTTGCGTTCTTCGTTCTTCCCGCGGGCGGATTTTTGACCCTCGGTCTTGCAATGGCACTCGTCAACTGGGTGAGCGACCAAAAGAGCAAAAAGAAACAACTCGAAGCGGAAAGAGCCGCACAGAATATCGAAAACGCGAAATCCGCGCTCGAACAAAAAGAGGGGGGCGTTGACTGATGGAATACTTCTTGCTTATAATCGGCGCAATGTTCGTCAACAACTTCGTGCTTAGTCAGTTTCTCGGCATATGCCCCTTCCTCGGCGTTTCCAAAAAGACGGACACGGCTCTCGGAATGGGACTTGCCGTCACGTTCGTTATGGGCGTTGCAAGCGTCATAACGTGGTGCGTGCAAAAAGCGCTCGTTGCGCTCGGCGTAGAGTATTTGCAAACGATTGCGTTCATTCTCGTCATCGCCGCGCTCGTACAACTCATCGAAATGGTGCTCAAAAAGTATATGCCTGCGCTTTACAGTGCGCTCGGCGTGTATTTGCCCCTCATAACGACCAACTGCGCCGTTCTCGGCGTTGCGATTCTCAACATAGACACGTACGGCGTTGCAAGCGGCACAAGTCTGCTTCAATCCTTCCTCAACGGCACGTTCAGCGGCGTGGGCTTCCTCATCGCGATTATGCTTCTTGCAGGCGTGCGCGAAAAAATGGATTTGGACGCCGTTCCCAAGCCGTTCAGAGGCTTCCCGATAACTCTTATATCGGCAAGCATACTCAGTATGGCGTTCGTCGCGTTCAGCGGACTCATTTCAACGTCCGGCGCGGTCAGCCTTGTGTTTCCTTGAGAGGTGATGAGATATGCTTAATTTGATTTCGGCTGTAAATCCGATGACGATATTATATTCGACGCTCGTATTGCTCGTGCTTGCGCTCGTATTCGGCGTGACGCTTGCGGTGCTCGGCAAAAAACTCGCCGTCCACGAGGATGAACGCATAAAACAAGTGCGCGAAAAACTTTCGGGCGCAAACTGCGGCGCTTGCGGTTATGCAGGTTGCGACGCTTTTGCAAAAGCGATTGTCGAAGGTAAGGCGGACATCAACGCTTGCGCCGCCACGTCTGCGGAAAACAAAAAAGCCATTGCGGACATTATGGGACAAAGCATAAATGCCGAAGAAACCATGATAATCGTCGCTTGCAGAGGCGGAAAATACGCCGCAGACAAGTACGAATATATGGGCTACGGAAACTGCAGAAGTATGGAACTTCTCGGCGGCGGCAGAAAGCAATGCAAATGGGGTTGCCTGGGTATGGGTTCGTGCGTGGACGCTTGCCCGTTCAGCGCAATGAAAGTCGGCGACGACGGCTATGCGGAAGTGAACAGGGAAAAGTGCGTGGCGTGCGGAAGATGCATCAACGCTTGCCCGAAAAAACTCGTAAAGAGAGTGCCCGCAACCGCAAAATACTACGTTGCTTGCTCAAACTGCTTGCGCGGCGCAAAAGACGTTCGCGCGGTATGCACGGTGGGTTGCCTCGGTTGCGGTCTTTGCGCAAAGGTGTGTCCGAACGGCGCGATAACTCTCCAAAACAACCTTGCGGTTATCGACTACTCGAAGTGCACGGGTTGCGGAATCTGCGCTTCGAAATGTCCCTCTAAGTGCATTTTGGAAACAAACAAAGAAAAATAATCGATTTGCAAAATGCAAATCTCGGCAAATAAAGCGTACTTAATTCGATTGAAAATCGAAAGACTGGAATAAGCGGGAAAACTAGAAATAAAGAATCGAACAATCGTCCTCAAAAGGGCACGGCGAAAGCCGTTAGGAGAATTATATGGAAAAAATAGCGATTATCGACATTGGCTCAAACTCTGCAAGACTCGTGCTGGTCAACGTTCTGGACGGAGGCTACTTCGTGGTTTTCGACGAACTCAAAGAAACCGTGCGACTCGGACAAGATATGGACTGGGACGGCTTCATCAAGCCGCAGCGCATTGCGCAGACGATAAAAACGCTAACTATGTTCCGTCGTCTCTGCGACGCAAACAAGGTTGACAAAATCTTTGCGTACGCGACGGCGGCTGTCAGACGCGCCAAAAACCAAAAGAGTTTCCTTGACGAAGTCGCAATGACTTGCGGTATCAAAATCAAGGTGCTTTCCCCCGAAGAGCAGGCTATGCTCGTCTATCAGGGCGTAATCAACTCTATGGACATTCCCAAAGGCTTGATTATGGAAATGGGCGGCGGCTCGACCAACCTCATTTATTACAACAGAAGAAATCTCGTCCACTTCGATACGTTGCCTTTCGGCGCGGTCACGCTTACGGATCTGTTCAAAAACGACAGTTCCTCGCCGCAGGAAAGAGCGAAAAAAATCGAGGACTTCATCGGCGAACAACTCGAAAAAATCACTTGGCTCGACAGTGTAGAACCCGATACGGCGTTCGTCGGCGTGGGCGGAAGTTTCAGAAATCTCGGCAGAATCAGCAGACTTATCAAGAAATATCCGTTCAATATGACGCACAACTACGAGTTGCCCGTCACCGAGTTCGAGGGTATCTACAACACCATAAAGAAACTCGACCTCAACAGCACTATGAAGATAAAGGGACTTTCGAGCGGTCGCGCGGATATATTCCCGAGCGCGCTTGCCGTTATGAAAGCGGTGCTTTCTCGCTTCGAGTTTTCAAAAATCACAATCAGCGGTTGCGGCTTGAGAGAAGGCGCAATGTTCCGTTATGCCGTCCCCGGTATCAACGAAAGACCGCTTTCGGACGTTTTGGGCCATTCCATTTACACGCAAATGAAGTATCACGACCTCAACATTGCGCACGCCGAACACGTCTACAACCTTTCGATACAACTCTTCAAGCAACTCAAAGTGCTTCACAAAATGCCCAGAGTTTACGTCAGAGTGCTTAAAATCGCCGCGCTTTTGCACGACAGCGGTATGAGAATCAAGTTCTACAACCATCAACTTCACTCGGCGTACATCATTCTCAACAGCAACCTCTACGGCGTACCGCACAAGGACATCGTCGTGGCGGCGTTCGTTGCGGCGGGCCACAGAAAAGCCGAAAACGCGCGCGACGAAATCATCAAATACAAGGATATGCTCACGCAAGAGGACGTTGACGCAATCAGAAAACTCAGCGTGATATTGCGCATCGCAGAGAGTTTCGACAGAAGCCAAAGCGGCGTAGTCACCGGTATCAACTGCGACGTTCTCGGCGACAGCGTAATCGTCAAAACCGAGTGCGAAAACGGCGGCGACTGCACGCTCGAAGTCAAGGACGCTATGGGCGCGGCGGCAGAGTTCAAGGCGGCGTACGGCAAGAACCTCGAAATTCTGTAATCGGAATATCGATTGCAAATACCAAAGCGAACGATTAGAAAATCTAATCAAAATCGACACGAAATGAACAAGTTTTCAAATAACGTGATTCTCGCCTCGTCCTCGCCTCGCCGCAAGGAAATTCTTGCGGATATGGGCGTAAAATACGAGGTTATTCCCGCAAATATAGACGAGAGCGAGATAAAATCCCGTTTTCCGTTCTTGCTCGTCAAGAAACTTGCAAAAGCAAAGGCGGAACATATCGCAAAAGAGCATAGAAGCGACACGGTCATCGCGGCGGACACAATCGTCGTGCTTGACGGAAAAGTGTACGGCAAACCGCACGACAGAACGCACGCTTTCGATATGATAAAGCAACTCAACGGACGCACGCACACCGTGTATACGGGCGTTTGCGTGACGTGCGAGGGCAAAAAGGTCGTGGCTTGCGTCAAATCGCTCGTCACTTTCAAAACCCTCACCGACGATCGGATTTATGCGTATATCGACGACTGCAAGCCGTTCGACAAAGCGGGTGCATACGGGATTCAGGACAAAAGAATCGTGGAAAAATACAGCGGCAGTTACTCTAACATAATGGGGCTGCCCAAAGAAAAACTCGGCGACATTCTCGTTCGAGTCGGAGTTATCAATGGCAACAATAGAACTATCGATTGACCTCGGAAGCAAGTTTATCACCATCTATCAAAAGGGCATAGGTCTCGTTTTGCGCGAGCCTGCAATCGCCATTGCGACCAAATCGCGCAACCGTCTCGAAATCCGCGACGCGGGGTACAGAGCGGAAAGCGTTATGACGGGTTCGCTCGGCGGCGCAAGAGTCATCGCGCCCATCAAGGAAGGCATAATCGTAGACGAAGAAATGGCGACTATGCTTCTTCATTACTTCCTCAAAAAGATTATCCCCGAAGGCATTTTTATGCCTAGAATCAAAGCCATCGTGTCCATTTGCGAATCCTCGTCGGGTTCGGACAGACGTGCGGTGGAAAAGTGCTGCATAAAGGCGGGCATAAAGGAAGTCACGCTCGTGGAATCGGGTTTGAGCCTTCTTGCCTACACCAACAGCATAGGCGGTCTTTTCGTTGACATCGGCGGCGGCAAAACCGAAATATCCGCAGTCACCAATCACGGCATTGCGACGGGTTGCTCGGTCAATATCGCAGGCGACGCGTTCAACAACGCAATCATAGATAGCCTTTATATGAATTACGGCGTAAAGGTGGGCGAATTTACAATCGAGAATCTCAAAAAATCCGCGCTTTCTTTCTACGTCAACGACGAGGGCAGTTACGCCGTCAGCGGCGGCAGTGCGGACGGTTCGCCTCGTTCGCTCTACGTCACCGCAGAGCAAATGCGCGACGCCGTGATTCCGCTTGTGGACGACATCATCGAAGTCATAATGTCCGTCCTCAACCAAACGCCGCCCGAACTTTCCGCAGAGATACTTCGAAAAGGCATTTTCGTATCCGGCGGCTCGCTTCACATTCCGGGACTTATCGACTATCTCGAACAAGCGCTTGAACTTCCCGTCACGCCGCTCAAAGACATCGAGAACGCGATTGCAATCGGCGGCGCGAGATTCTTCGACGAAAAGAATCTGCTGTCTGATATGTTGGGGGTCAAATTGTATTAAAGCGCGCTATTTGGCGAATAACTTTGGACGCGATTGACGCAAGCGTAACAATCGCTATTCCGTCACTTCGTTCCTTACAACGCCCTTTTGTTCACCCGTCACGTACGATTTAGTACGTTGGGCGGGTTCGCAAAAGGGCGTTTCCTTGTTCTTCATCTCAATAGTGCGCTTTAATGCAATTTGATGTCACTCATTCAAGGCGTACTTATCAAAATCTTTTGACAAAGAAAATCCAAAATCGGCAGAAACAGACATCTACATACGGCGTCTGTTTTTTATTATGGGAATATGAGAAAAATCGTTGTTACTTCGGGTAAGGGCGGCGTCGGGAAAACCACCGTAACCGCAACTCTCGGCAGAAAACTGGCATTGTCGGGATTCAACGTCGTGCTTGTGGACGGCGACGTCGGACTCAACAATCTCGACGTCGTGACGGGTATCGAAAGGCGAGTCGTGTACGACATAAGCGACGTGTTGCAAGGGCGGTGCAGAACGTTTCAGGCTCTTGTAAGCGATGCGGAAAGTCCGATGAAAATTCTTCCGTCGTCAAGAGATTGCAACGCAATCACGGCGCAAGCGTTTCGAGGGGTTGTGGACAGTTTGAGCGAGTTCGATTTCGTGTTTGTCGATTGTCCCGCCGGCATAGAACACGGCTTTCACAGGGCGGTTTCGGCGTGCGAGGAAGCACTCGTGGTTACAACGCCGTCCGCTTCGGCAATCAGAGACGCGGACAAAGTGATAAGTTTGCTTGCGAGTTATCGATTGAAAGATATTTCGCTCGTTGTGAACAGAGTGCGCGCGGATATGATTGCAAGAGGCGAAATGCTCGGCGCAAGCGAGATTAGTTCCCTTCTTCACGTTGCGGCGATAGGCGTGATTCCCGACGACGATATGATAACTTTGTATCAGCAACTCGGCACGATTCCGCAACACGCAATATCCAACCGCGCATACGACGTGCTTGCCAAAAACGTGGCGCAAAACAGCAAAGTTTTCGTTGATATTGCGCCCAAAAGGCGATTGAGGTGGCTGAGATGAAAGCGTCCAAACAGATTGCAAGCAGAATGAGGGATATGCTCACGCGCGACAAAGTGGGCATAAAAGAAGGTTTTTCAACCGCGCTCGAAAACGACTTAAACAACGTGCTGGGCGATTATTTTTCGCTTGACGGCCGCGCCAAAATCGACGTCGCGCAAAACGAAAGAGGGGTGTACAAAATCACGATAGAGGCAAACGCAACGAGGGTGAAGCAATTTCAAACCACGCTCGATATGCCGAGATACTGAAAAATGCGGCGCAAGTTTTTTGATAAAAGTTATATTTTGCACCTTTCGAGAATAAGGTAAATGCGAGGTGGCAAATATGGAATTTGATGAAAGCAAAAAACTCGACGTAGAAATCTCTCAAAACAATTTCGTTGAAAATCGCGTCAACAAAAAGCGCAAAAAGAAAGGCGTTTTGGACGCTCTCGACGTTGCAATCATACCCGTGGCAATCGGCGTTTTCGTGTCGCTCGGCTTCTTGTTTGCAAACATTTTCAGAGCAACTTCTATCGTGGAAACGTTGTCCAACATTTCAAGCATAATTTCTTCCATTTGACAAAACAAGAGGTTTATCCTTATGAAATTCAAGGTTAATCCTCTTTTTTTCGCGCTTGCCCTTGCGCTTATCGCGTTCGGACACGCGCTTGATTTCGTATGGACTATGCTTGCTTTGCTCTTTCACGAAAGCGCACACGCGCTTATGGCGAGGGCAAGGGGATACGTCGTAAAAAAAATGGTGCTTTTGCCGTACGGGGCAATGATGAGCGCGGGCGAAAACTTCGACAAAACGTCGAGCGTGCTTATAGGTCTTGCAGGGCCTTTGTGCAATCTTTTGCTTGCGCTCGTCACGCTCGGTCTTTGGTGGTTGTTTCCGTCGGTGTACCCTTATACGATTTTTTTTCTTTACGCAAATCTGTCGCTCGGCTTGTTCAATCTCTTGCCCGTGTATCCGCTCGACGGTTCGAGGGTGGTTCTCGGTTTTTGCAAAAACAAGATTAAGGCGGTCAAGGGTTTGCAAATCGCGGGCATAGTTTGCTCTTTTTTGTTTTTGGGACTTTTCGTCGGCTCGTTCTTTTTCGGGCTCAATTTCACGTTCGGCATAATGGCGGTGTTTCTCTTTTACGGCGCGACGTTCTTGGGCAAGGACGAAACCTATTCGAGCGTGCTTGACGTGACGTGCAAAAACTATTCTTTGGGCGTTGAACTCAAACGCGTGGAAATATCTTGCGATACGCCCATACTCAGATTGTTCCATTACGTCGGCAGACAAAGCAAAACGACGTTCGACGTCGTAGGCGAGGACGGAAAGATAATTCGCACCTTATCCGAGCAGGATTTGAAAGCGATTGCTGTGAAAAATAAACTTACTACGATGTTAGGCGAAACGTTGAAAACTAAAACTGGCAATAATGTTTAAATAATTTCAATTTGATCTATGTTTGTGTACACAACAAATCAATATAGGACAATTTCAAACCATTTTTAATTGAATTAGTCTTTTAATCCAAGAAAATAGTCTGCTGAGATAGAAAAAGCAAGACACATTTGCCTTAATATATCATATCCGGGCTTTGCTTTTCCTTTTAACCATTCGCTAACTTGACTTTGCTTTACGCCTACTTCTCGTGCAAAGGCGGACTGTGTCAGATTATTGCGAATGAGAAAATCTCTTAATATGTCTGAAAAGTCATTATCCATATTTTTAGTATATAGAATTTTCTATTACTATTCTTGACATATAGAATTTTCTATACTAACATTATAATGTATTGTTCATAAGTCATTCGGAGTGTTGAAAAATGTGTTGGTATGAGTATTTAATTAATGCTTTGGTAGGACTGGTTGTTGGTGTTTTATCAACTATAATTACGAGTTTTTTGATTGGTAGACGAATAAAAAATCACGATGAGAAAAAATCAAAATTGATGCAAATATATTTGCAATTTCAAAAATATGAGCATTTGAAAATGTCGGATGTTACATTAACAGAACTTCAAGATTTTATTTTAGAGGCAAAATCAGTTTTGTTTAGATATAAGAATATTAGAGATTCTTTTATCAAATATGAAATCGTCTTTAATGAGAATTTGCGACTTAATAATGGTAATAATGTGCTTATCATTAATAGCGATGATAGCAATTATGTAAAGTTAAAAGCAGAAATGGAAAAATATTTTGGGATATATGAATATTAACGGGAGAAACATATGAAAAGATTTAGATTGTTGGTAGTGTTATCACTATGCATATTGATTTGTTGCATATTGTGTGCTTGCAGTCCTAGCGATTCCGATTATGATGACAGTAGTGTACAAAAATATAGTGTAACTTGGAAAAACTACGACGGCACGGTTCTGGAAAAAGATAGTGAAGTGGTATATGGAACAGTACCCGAATATAACGGCATAACACCGACCAAACCGTCGACGGAACGCTATTCATATGCCTTCAACGGTTGGACACCGACAATCGTTCCTGTTACGGAAGATGTTGTTTATACAGCGCAATTTGCCGAAACTACGAACACATATAGCGTAATCTGGGAAAATTATGACGGCACAATTTTAGAAAAAGATAATGAAGTGGCGTACGGAGAAGTGCCCGAATATAACGGCATAACACCGACCAAGCCATCAACAGGGCGGTATTCATACTCGTTCAACGGTTGGACACCGACAATTGTTCCCGTTACAAAAAATGTTGTTTATACGGCACAATTCAACGAATCGACAAATACATATAGTGTAATCTGGAAGAATTATGACGGTACAATTTTAGAAAAAGATAACGAAGTGGCGTACGGGGAAGTGCCCGAATATAACGGCATAACACCGACCAAACCGTCGACGGAACGTTATTCTTATGCGTTCAACGGTTGGACTCCGACAATTGTTCCTGTTACGGAAGATGTCGTTTATACGGCGCAGTTCGCAGAAACGATAAATACATATAGCGTAATTTGGAAGAATTATGACGGCACGATATTAGAAACTGATAATGAAGTAGAATATGGGCTAATGCCCGAATATAACGGTGCGATGCCGATTAAGGGCGATGACGATATTTTCCGATATTCATTTATTGGCTGGGATAAAGAGATTGCTCCTGTTGTGTCTGATATAATATATATTGCTCAGTTTTCCAGTGCATATAAAGAAGATTTTATATTTGAAACGGTTGGCAACAAATGTTTTTTAAAGAAATATGTTGGGGTAAACGAAAGCGTCGTTATTCCAAGTACATATCAAAACCATCCGGTTGTTTCGATTTTGTCAAATGCATTTGACAAAAAAGCGTGTGTAAAATCATTATACGTTCCTACCAGCGTTATTGAAATTCAGAAAAATGCTTTGAGCGGTTGTACAAATATAGAGCGGTTGATTCTTCCTTTTGTAGGCGACGGCGCAGATATAGGATTTATCGGATATGTATTTGGCGCTGCAAATTATGAAGAAAACGCACAATGCGTTCCTTATTCGCTGTCATCAATAAGAATATACAATGCGAATATTATTGCAAGTAACGCATTTTACGGTTGCAAATATTTAGAATATGTGGAAATTTCGGACGATATTACAAGTATCGGTGATGGTTGTTTGGCAGGTTGCGCGTCTCTTTCTAAAATGCGCTTGCCATTTGTCGGCGAATCATATAATAGCAAGAATTCATTTGGATATATATTTGGAACAAATAATTATTCTAATTCTCAAATCGTTTCACAAAACGGACAAATATTTTATATTCCGAATAGCCTTTCAGAAGTTGAAATTACAGGTGGATGTATATTGACAGGAGCGTTTGAAAATTGTGCTATGATTCAAAAAATAAGCATTGAACAAGGTGTTTCTATAATCGAGGAAGAATCCTTTGCAAATTGCAATTCGCTAAGAGAGATTTATGTCGATTCGGCTGTGGAAATAAAAGCGTATGCATTTGCCAAATTGTGCAACCTTGAAAAAATAAAAGTGCCTATTCAGGATTATTCGTATAGCGATTCAGAATATTTGTGGACGTTATATCACATAGGTAGAATGTTTAATAAGGAAGAATATGGCGGATGCGATGCTATTACACAATCAAGTAAAGGAAAAGGAATAGGCAGTAATGCAGGCGTAGGTTCCGGCGGCGGAGGAACTTATTATATACCGACATCGTTAAAAGAAATTGTTGTAGATTGTAAAAACGATATTTTGGGTTATGGGGCGTTAAGCGGTATTGCAAACGTTGAATTTGTTATTAACAATTGCACGGGCATCGCAGAGTATTCGTTGTCTCGAACGAGCATCAAAACATTTATCATTCCGAAAGGATTGACAGAAATTCCAGAAGGCGCATTCAGTGAATGCGAGTTGTTGGAAAGTATAGTCATTCCTTATGGAGTGACTACAATACAAAATAACGCTTTTAGGGGATGTATTTCATTGAAAACAATTGTTGTCCCTAAAACGTTATCAGGAATAGGTGAGCTAAGTTTTAGTGGTTGTAAATCGTTAGAAAATATAGATTTTATCAGAAACTGCGCAGAAGAATTTGTTATCGGAAGAAATGCATTTATTGAATGTACTGGGTTAAAAAAGTTGATTATTCCGAGCAATGTTTGTTCGATATATTATGGTGCTTTTGGCAACTGTTCGGAAATAAGCTCTGTTACTTTTGAGGACGGTTCAACTTGCGCATATATCGGCGGAGCTGCTTTTCACGATTGTACAAAACTTGAATATGTAGTTATTCCTTCAAGTGCATTGACATTGGGAGAAAGTGTGTTTTCTGGTGACACATCATTAATTATATATGCAGAATTTAATGAAAAACCATCAAGATGGGGTAATTATTGGAATAAGGATAACAATGCGGTTTATTGGTTATCAGAATGGAAATACGACGAATCGGGTTTTCCTTGTCCCAATAATGATTAGATTTAGCAGAGTGGTTGTGTGGTTAAGCGGTCGTTGCAGATAATGGCTTGACCGTTGGAGATAAGCAAATCAAAGAATCCGCGCAGAAATAAACAATATTTTATGCGTGGATTCTTTGATTTATGATGCACATTAGTATGGAAGTTATAAAAGTTGACATTTCATTTTATATATCTTAAAATATTTTTAATAATCTAAATTAGAGGCGTTTTTATGAAATACGTTGGCATTGACATCGGCGGTATGACCATAAAGGGCGGTATCGTTGACGAAAAGGGCAATATCCTTGCAAGAAAAGTCGTCGTTACGTCCCCCGGTAAAGAGGATTATCTCATCGTGCAAGACATCGCAAACCTCATCGAGGATTTGACGAAAGACTGCAAAGACGAAATCGAGGGCATCGGCATAGGTTGCCCCGGTTCTATTTACGACGAAAAAGGCATCGTGCGCTATGCGTGCAACATCAATTTCCGCAACACCCCTATGGCGAAAATGATTGCCGAAAAAACGCAGATTAAAAACGTAAAACTTTCAAACGACGCAAACTGCGCCGCACTCGGCGAAACGCTTTTCGGCGCGGGCGAGGGCGCGAAAAATTCCGTTATGGTTACGCTCGGCACGGGCGTAGGCACGGGCATAATCGCCGACGGCAGACTTATCACGGGCAATCGCTCGGCAGGTGCGGAAGGCGGACATATAACGATAAATCTCGGCGGCGCGACTTGCGGTTGCGGAAAGAAAGGTTGTTTCGAGGCGTACGCTTCGGCAACCGCGCTTATGAATCAAATTCAATCCGCTTGCGAAAAGCACCCCGACAGTTTGCTTGCAAAAGAAGTCGAGGAAAACGGCAACAGCGGCAAAATCGTGTTTGATTGTGCAAAAGAAGGGGATAAAGTGGCGATTGCGGTTGTCAAACGCTACATCAAGTACGTCGGCATAGGTCTTGTCAACTACGCCAACATCTTTGCGCCCGAAGTCATAATCATCGGCGGCGGAATCTCGAATCAAGGCGACAACATCATCAAGCCTTTGCAAAGATACGTTTCGAGAAACAAGTACGGCGCGGAATATACGCCCAAAGTCAAGGTCGTTGCGGCAACTCTCAAAAACGACGCAGGTATAATCGGGGCGGCCGCGCTGTGCATAAACCGTTGCTAAGGCAACGGCAACACGCAAGCGTGCGTATTGCCGAGAGCCTTGCTAGGTTTCTGCACTACTAACCGCGCAAGCCCTCTTTACTCTCAAAATAAGACGGACAAAAACTCAAACCGCAATTCCGTGCGAGTGCTTGCTTGGTGGGTGCGCACTTCGTGCGCAAGCGGTAAATTTGAACGGCGGTTGGGCGCGACGCGTCAAACAATACATTCGGTGAATGTGTTGTAGCCAAAGCGAACGAGGCGGATTGCCTCGCAAACGCCGAAGTCCAAACACGTGAGGAAAGGGGAAGCTTTTCTTAAAAAATATACAAACTACAACGATACGAAAATGCAAGATTACAAACAAAAATATTTCGCTTTGCTCGGTGAAGTGGAAAAGCCCGCAAGATATGCGGGCGGCGAGTGGAATATCCCCGATATGAACAAGGAACGCAAGGGGGATATGGTCTTTTGTTTTCCCGAACTTTACGAAATCGGTATGAGCAATCTCGGCGTGGCGATTCTGTACGACATCGTCAACAAAACCGACGGTTACGTCGCAGAACGTTGCTATGCGCCTGCGCCCGATTTTGCGCAAAAACTCAAAGAAAACGATATTCCGCTTTTATCGCTCGAAACCAAAAAACCGCTCAAAGATTTTACCGTCGTAGGTTTTTCGGTGGGATTCGAACTTTTGTACACCAACGTTTTGTATATGCTGGACTTGGCTAAGATTCCGTTCAGAGCCAAAGACCGTGACGATTCCTATCCCATTTTGCTCGCAGGTGGACCTTGCTCGGTCAATCCCGAACCGTTTGCGGACTTTTTCGACATAATTCTCGTAGGCGAGGGCGAAAACGCCGATATTGCGATACTCAAAGTCGTTGCGGAAGGCAGAGAGCAAGGCCTTTCCAAAGCGGAAATTCTAAAAAAAGTCAAGGGTATGGAAGGTGCGTACGTTCCGTCGTTGCATAAAGACGGCGAAAAGGTCGTAAAAGCCGTCGTGCAAGACTTTGAAAACGCCGAATATCCCACTCGTCCGCTCGTTGCGAATATAGAGGCCGTTCACGACAGAGCCACGCTCGAACTTTATCGCGGTTGCGCAAGCGGTTGCAGATTCTGTCAAGCGGGATTTTGGTATCGTCCCATGAGAGAGCGCAGCGCAAAACGTTGCGCGCAAATCGCTAAAGAGATGGTGGACAGCACCGGCTTTAACGAAATATCCCTTTGCTCGCTGTCTACGAGCGACTATACGGGACTCGAAGAACTCGAAAACGAACTTGGCGAATACTGCAAGCAAAAGCGCATAAATCTCGCGCTTCCGAGTTTGAGAATAAGCAGTTTCAAGCCCGATATGGCAAACAATTCGAGAAGAAGTTCGCTCACGTTTGCGCCTGAAGCGGGTACGCAAAGGTTGCGTAACGTCATAAACAAGAATGTCACCGAAGAAGAAATTGACAAAATTTCCGTTGCGTTCGAGGCGGGATACGACAGCGTAAAACTCTATTTTATGATGGGTCTTCCCACCGAAACCGACGAGGACATTCAAGGCATTGCGGAAATTTGCAAGCGTCTTAAACAACTGTACTGGCAAAAACGCTCGAAAAGAGGTTTGAACATATCCGTAAGTTGCGCGGTGTTTATTCCCAAGCCCTGCACGCCTTTCCAATGGGAAGCGCAAATCTCTATGGACGAGATGAAGCGCAAGCAAAACTATCTCAGAGGACTTTTGCGCGAAATAAAAGGCGTTACGTTCTCGTGGCACGGAGCGGAAACGTCCGTACTCGAAGCGGCGTTGGCAAGAGGCGACAAAAAGCAATCCTACGTCATCGAACGCGCCTATGAACTCGGAGCGAAATTCGACGGGTGGAGCGAGCATTTCAAGTGGGACGTCTGGCAAAAGGCGTTTGCCGATTGCGGACTCAAAATGGAAGACTACTACGGCGCGATTCCGCTCGATAGAACTTTGCCGTGGGAATTTATAGATTCGGGCGTAAGCAAAAAATATTTGCTCAAACAGCGCGAACTCGCATACGAAGCGGTGACAACCAAAAACTGCCGCGAAGGCTGCAACGGTTGCGGCGCGAACAGACTGGGAAGGTGCACGATATGATAGTGCTTAAATACCAAAAAACGGGCAGCGTATGCTTCATATCCCACATCGACCTTTTGAGGCATATGGACAGAATTATCCGTAGGGGTAAAATCGTGGTGAACTACTCGCAAGGGTTCAATCCGCACCCATTGATGTACTTTTCGCCGCCGCTTTCTCTTGGCGTTTCGTCGAGAGCGGAATATCTTACGCTCGATTGCGATATGCAAAAGGAAGAAGTGTTTGAAAAGTTCAACGGCGCAGTGCCCGACGACCTTAAAGCAAGCAAGGTTTTCACGGCCGAAAAAAATCCGAACTTGCAAGCGAAAGTCGTGTGTGCGGACTTTGCTTTTAATACGCCGTACAAGCCTATCGACGTTGACGGAAAATTCGAGATAAGTTATCAAAAGAAAGGCGAAACCGTCACCGAAAACGTCGCGGACAAGATATATTCGTTTTTTGAAAAGGACGGAAAGTTGGTCGCTCGTCTTGCGTCGGGAAGCGTCAATCTTCGCCCCGACAGAATCCTCGACAAACTCAATTCCGCACTCGGCGCGGATTTGAAACTTTGCGATATAGAAAAAATCGCGCAATACGTCGACGTTGACGGCAAACTCGTCGACGTGGACGAATATTTGCAAAAATAAGAAAAACGGACTTGCCCGAAGCGGTTATAGTTCGTTTTTGTGTTTTTGCGCTCTAAAAAGATCACATTTTTTTAGGAATATATAGCAATGAAACAACTCATTCTCGACTACACGCCGTATTGTACGCGCGCGGCGATAGTCGAAAACGGAAAATTAGAGGACTTTTCCGTCGAGCGCGCACATTTCAGAGGTGTCGTAGGCAATATCTACAAGGGTAAGGTCGAAAACGTCATATGCGGTATGCAGGCGGCTTTCGTCAATATCGGCGAGGAACGCAACGGATTTTTGTATACCGGCGACTCGCTCGCGGACAGCAGAGGACTCGAAAACGATATGCCGAGCGGCAAGTCGTTCAATGTATCCCCCGGCGACGTGATTATGTGCCAAGCGGTCAAAGAACCCTATGGACAAAAGGGCGCAAGGCTCACGACGGACGTCACCATTCCCGGATATTTCCTCGTTTTGCTTCCGCTTTCGACGTTCGTGGGCGTGTCAAGAAAAATCGAGGACGGCAAAAGACGCGATTATCTCGAACAATTCGTTTCGTCGATATGCCCCGAGGGTATGGGTTTTATCATTCGCACCGCCGCAAATAAAGCGAGCGACGAGGATTTGGTAAACGAAATGGAAACCCTCAAAGAGCGTTGGGAACAAATCCGCAAAGACTACGCAAACGCAAAAGAATCTACGTTGGTGTTTGAAGAAGCGAGTTTGTTTGAACGCGCTATGCGCGAAACTATGCACGAGGACGTCGACGAAGTCGTGGTGAACGACAGAGAAATTCAACAAAAACTCGACGGGCGCATAGGCAAACCCGTGCTGTTTTACGAGGGCGAGCGCAACATAATGAAACACTACGGCGTTACTTCGCAGATAAATCACCTTTGCGACAGAAAAGTCATTATGCAAAACGGGGCGTATCTGGTCATAGACAAGACGGAAGCGTTGACCGTCATCGACGTAAACACTGGCAGATTCGTGGGCACGAGCCACCTCGAAGACACGGTTTTCAAAACAAATCTTGCGGCGGCGGAATGTATAGCATTGCAACTGAGATTGCGCAATATAAGCGGAATCGTCATAATCGACTTTATCGATATGACGTCGGACGAGCATCGTCAACGCGTTCTCGAAACACTCAAAGAGGCGTTGAAACGCGACAGGATGAAAACGTCGACGGTCGGTTTTACTTCGCTCGGCCTCGTCGAACTCACGAGGAAAAAGACGCGTTTGCCGCTTGACGAATTTATGCTTCAACCGTGCAAGGATTGCGCGGGCGGTTTCGTCATCAGCGACGCGCAACTTGCGTTTATGCTTCGCGACGACCTTGAGGATTTCATCATCGAGCATAAGTGCGACACGGTCTACGTCGGTGCGCATAAAGACGTTTTCGATATGATTTTTGAAAGCGGAATTATGAATCGTCAACTCGAAAACGCGTGGAAGAATAAGCAAATATACTTTTTTGTCGATAATAGTCTTGCGCGTGAAAAGTGGTCGATTTCGCAAGAAAAACCCGACGGACTCAAAAGTTACGTAAGGGTGTTGGCAAAATAAACCCAATATGTTATAATAATATAAGTTATGAAACAATGGCATATAAACAAAGATGAAGGCGTCGCTCTCGTCGAGAACGTAAACGCCAGAGAAGAAGGACAAGTCAAACTCAAATTGTCCAAAGTTGCCGTATCCTCGCAGGATATGTCAAATTTCGCGTCCCTTCCAAAAAACGTCGCGGTTACCCCCGGTCACTCGGCGGTCGCTTACGTGTCGGAATCCGACGAGGACAGCGGACTTAAACTCGGCGCGCGCGTGGTTATCAGTCCCTACGTCAAAGTGCAAGAGCACGGCGTTGAAGTGGTCAAAACTATGGGCGTTGACGTTGACGGCTTGCTTCGCGATTTCGTTTGCGTTCCTTACGAAAACGTTTTCGCGCTTCCCGACGGCGTAAGCGACGAAGAAGCGCTCTTTGCCGAGTACATCGCAATGGGCGACAACGTTTTTGAGGCTCTCGACCTTGAAAAAGGCGACTATATCGTGGTTTTGGGTGCAAGTACGCTCGGACTTATAATTTCGCAAATCGCAAGTTATTATCAGTTCGTGCCCATTCTCATCGACCTCGATTCCGAAAAACTCGCCTTGGCTCAAAAATGGGGCGTATGCTACACGCTCAATCCCACCTATGACAACCTCGAACGCAGAGTTGAAGAAATCACGGGCGGCAGAATGAGCGAAGCGGCGATTTTTGCCGGCGAAAGCGTTGACATCAATTCGGCGATTCGTCTAGTCAAAAACGAAGGCGACGTCGTTATCGCCGGTTACGCAACGCGCGCAAAACACACAATCGACGCATATCCCATTCTCAAAAAGCAACTCAAAATCAAGGGTATATGCAACGGCGAGGGCTGTATGTCGTCGGCAATCAACCTGCTTGCAAACAAGGTTGTAAAAACGGACGGAATTATCAGCGCGGCGGCAAACTTCGAGGAAGTGCCGCAAGTCGTCGAAAACTGCGTCAAATACCCCTATCAATACAGCAAAATCGTCATAAATCTCGACTAACCGGAGGCAGCGAACGGCAAATGCCGTTCGCTGTCGTTGCATTTTTGCAATTATATTTGCCAAATAAGCAAAATCCGCAAAAAAAAAGCGGCGTTTTGCAAAAAAAAGAAGGAAAAGCCTTTTGGCGGTGCGGCTTAGAGTTTGAAATTCGCTCTTTGCGCACAAATATTTGATGAGAGAAGATTCAACAAAACTTAAACGCGCATTTTCCTTTGCGCAAGAGGGTATACGCAAATTTGCGTACACCGATTTGTATATTTTGCTCGTTCTTGCAATAGTCGTGGCGGCGTGGATTTGGCAAAACGCAACGTTCGGTTTTGTCACGCTCATTCTCGTATCGTGTGCCGTTTTGGTGTTCTCGGACGATATTTTGCCGCTTTCGGTCAACGCTTTCGGCGCAATGCTTATGATTTTCAAAGCCGATGGCGAAGGTGCTATTGACATAAGCAGATTCTTTTATCTTTGGCCGACATTCATTCCGCTTGCCGTCGCAATTTTGATTTTCGTGGTCAGAAACACCGTCGCAAAAGTCAAAAACAAGCAGCGTTTCGTGCTCGGAAAGATGTTCTTTCCGCAAGTCGCGGTCAGCGCCGCGCTCTTGCTCGGCGGCGTGGGAACTATCGCGGCAAAGAATTATCTCACCGCGCTTCCCAACGTCATTGCGCTCGGCGTAGGCGTGCTTGCCGTGTATCTGCTCTTTGCAAACTTCATAAAAATCGACGAAAAAAGAGACTATGCAAAGTACTTTGCAAAGGTCGTTATGTGGATAGGCTTTGCCGTGTGCGTCGAAATGATTGTGCATATATCCCGCCTCGACATCAGTTCGCAAGACTGGTCTAAATGGTACTGGGATTTAGGGTGGGGCAACCGCAACAATATCGCAACGTTCCTGCTCTTTTCCGCGCCTATGGCGATGTATTTGTCGACGAGGACGAGAAAAGGCTGGGCATACATCGTTATGGCGTTGTTCCAATACGCTTGCCTCGTTATGACCTTGTCGAGAGGCGGCATACTGTTCGGCGCGATTGCGGCGGTATTCGGCGTAGTTTTCTCGATTTTGAAAGCACCCAACCGCAAAACGCAAGCAACGATATGGGGCGTTGCAATCCTTGCCGCGCTTGTGATTTGCCTCGTAAAACTCGACCTCGTCAAAGGCATTATTTCGAGCCTTGCTGACAGAATAGACGCAGGCGGAAACGGCGACGTAACGTCGGGCAGATTCGCTCTTTACAAAGAGGCGTGGGAACAGTTCGTAAAGCACCCGATTTTCGGCGCGGGTATGGGCTTTATCGGCACTCGCGACGGTCAGTTCCATTCGGAAAATATGAGCCAGTACTGGTTCCACTCGACGCTTTTCCAAGTGCTCGGCTGTATGGGTATCGTCGGTATAGCCGCTTACGTTTACTACTACGTCGTCCGCTTCGGAATCGTGTTCAAGGGTATGAAAAAGAATTGCAAATTCGCCTTTTTCGTGTTCGTTGCGTGGCTTGGATTCGAGGGCTATTCTATGATAGACACCGGTACTATGATTCCGTTCCCGAATATGATGTTGGTTGCGGTTATGTCCTATATAGCGCAACTTGCCAACTTGCAAAGAAGCGAGAGCGAAATCGACGGCGTTCCGAACTCTCTACTCAACGAGGTATACGTGCGAGATACCGGAATCGACGTAGTGAGAGTTGATGCTAAATTAATAATTAATAATGAATAATTAATAATTGCGGGTGGGGTAAACCCCACACCTCAATCTAATTACAACACAAGATATGCAAAAAAAAGACGCAAAATCGCGTCTTTTTTTAATGCTTTTTATATGTTTTTTCAACGTTTTATTTTGACAAACCTTTCACGAAATCGAGGATATATTCAATCGTTTGAGTGCGTTGAGATTGCTTTTGTTCTTCGGTTATGCCGTCGCCGTCGTTGTTGAATGATTTGAGAATTTCGTCGCTGTCCATAGTGCTGAAACTCATATGCGCGGCAGGGGATATGACTTTGTGGACGTAACCTTCTTTGAGTCTCGTTTTTGCGTCGGCTTTCATCTCGTCTGACAAAACGCGGTCTTGTTCCGCTTCGACGAGCAAAGTCGCAACGTCAACGTTTTTGAGATTGTCGATTATATATTTGTCAACGCCGCTTTCCTCATCCTTGACGGGATTGCCGTCGGCATCGAGAAGTTTGTGTCTGTAACAAAGTGGCGAAAGCAATATCGCGCCTGCGACGGTATCTGCGTTCTCGCTTGCTCTGCGCAATGCCGCGCCACCGCCTTGCGAGTGTCCCGCAACGTAGAATTTTACGTTCGGATACGCCGAAAACGCTTCTTCTTGCTCCTTGTAGTAGGCATACGTCATATTGAGCGTAACTTTTGGCATAACTACGAGATAACCTTGTTTTGCGAGCGCATTGCCGAGATATTCGTAATATTTAGGCTCGATTGCCGTGCCGACGTAAAAGATTACGCCGAAGCGATAATCGACGGGCTTGTAGGTCAATCCGCTTTCGCTGTACACGGGGTCGAGAATAGGCTCGAAAGTGAGGGCGGTTTCCGATTCGGCGGTTTTGACAAAATATGAATTGTCCGATTGATAATCGACTTTTGCAGGCGAATCGTCGACATCGTTGCACGCAAAAAGACAGCACGCCGTCAGAGCGACGATTAATATTGCGGATAAGATTGTAAATTTGCGTTTCATACCGACCTCGTTGCGCCGTTTTTTTTGCAAAGCGTTCGCATTTTTTTCAAACGCACACATTATAACATATATATAAAATAATTTCCATAGCAATTTTTTTTCTATGATGATATAATCGAATTATGAAAGACAAAAAGACGGAAAAAAGAGGCATATTTTCGGGTTTACGCAAAGAGTTTTGCGCTTCCGATACGAAAAAGCACGACGAGGCGAGCCTCGCCGAGTTGCTTTGCGAGCACGACAAAAACAAAATCGTGCCTTTTCATATGCCGGGGCATAAACGCGAGGATTTCGATTTTCTAAACGGCGCGCAAAAAATCGACATAACCGAGATAGAGGGCTTCGACAATCTCAACGACGCAAACGGAATCATATTGCAATCCGAAAAACTTGCGGCAGAGGTGTTCGGCGCAAAGCACGCAAGATTTTTGGTGAACGGAAGCACGGGCGGCGTTCTGGCGGCGATTCGTACGGTTTGCAATGCGGGCGACAAGGTTTTGATTGCTCGCAACTGTCATAAGTCCGTGTACAATGCGGTGGAAGTGTTCGGCTTGGTTCCCGTCTACGTTATGCCGTCCTATTTCGAGGAATACGGCTTTTACGGCTCGGTTTTCCCTTGTGACGTAAAAAGAGCGTTCGAGCAAAATCCCGACATAAAACTCGTGGTGATAACTTCGCCCACGTACGAGGGAATCGTCAGCGACGTAAAATCAATCGCGGATATATGCCGCAAAAACGGCGCGATTTTGTTCGTCGACGAGGCGCACGGCGCACATACCGGACTTTACAAAAAGTTCGGCGAAAGCGCGAGAAGTCTCGGCGCGGACATGGTTGTGAACAGTTTGCACAAGACGTTGCCGTCGCTTACGCAAACCGCGCTTTTGTGCGTTTGCTCGGATAGAGTGGACACAACCGAACTCGACCGCAATCTTGCGATATTCCAAACCAGTTCGCCCTCGTACGTCCTTATGGCTTCCATCGACGGTTGCGTGAGAATGCTCAAAAACGACGGCGCGAAATTGCTGTCCGAGTGGAACAAGAATATCGACGATTGCAAAAAGTCGCTTGAAAGACTAAACAAACTTTCGATTTTCCAACCGAAAAAAGATTCGCGAGTTTTTGCCTACGACAAGTCGAAATTCGTCGTGCTATGCACGGGCGGCGCAATAAGCGGCATTGAACTCAAAAAGGTTTTGCGAAACGCATACGACATAGAACTCGAAATGGCAAGCGTAAACTACGCAATCGCAATGAGCGGCGCAGGGGATACCAAAGAGAATTTTTCCGCCCTCGAAAGCGCGTTGTTTGCAATCGACGACACGCTTGCTTCACGCAACGGTTTGACTACGACGGTTTTGCCGTCATTGCCGAAAAAGGCGTTTGAACCCTATCAAACACGCACTTTAAGTGGCGAATACGTCGATTTCGACAAATCGTCGGGCAGAGTAAGTCTTGAAAACGTATGGGTATATCCGCCCGGCTCGCCCGTCATCGTCAAAGGCGAAGAAGTGTGTCAGGAAGATATAAAAAATCTTACTTTGATGTACGAAAGCGGCGTAAGCGTATCGAGCGAAAAGCGAGAATTTCCGACATACCTTTATGTCGCAAAAGCCTGTAACGAAGACGGAACACGAGCCGCAACGGCGGCGAGCCATTGCTCAAACAGCGTTGCGGCAAAGTCAATCGCCCAAGTCGTCATTCCGAGCGAAGCGTGGGAATCCCCTAAATAGAAACGAAAACTTTTTGGCGATTGATAACAACCGCACTTGTTTTCGCAAGCACTAACCGCGCAGAGAATTTGAGCTATCAGTTCAAGCACGGATAAGAACTCAAACCGCAATTTCGCCAAATTATCTGCTTGGTGCAGCGCACTTCGTGCGAAAGCGGTAAATTTGAACGGCGGTAGGGCGCGACGCGTTAAACAACACATCCAGTGAATGTGTTGTAGCCAAAGCGAACGAGGCGGATTGCCTTGCAAACGCCGAAGTCCAAACACGTGAGGAAGGGGGAAATGTGTTAAGTTCTTGACAAAGCCGATACAAAACAATATAATAGTATATATTAACAGAAGGAGTCGTAAACAATGAAAAGAATCACAACTTTGAAAACACGCGATCTCAACGAGAGCAAAAAGAACGGCGGCTGTGGCGAATGCCAAACCTCTTGCCAATCTGCTTGCAAAACTTCCTGCGGCGTTGCAAACCAAAAGTGCGAAAAGGCTGCAAAGTAATTTTTGGCAAAATCACAACTTATTCGCAAAGATCGCATAGGCTGTCCTATGCGTTTTTTGTGTAAAAACGCAAGCGTTGCGACGTTTCGATTTTATAGCGAGCGGCAACGCGAGAGATAAGACAAATGATTCATTCTTTCAAACTTAACGGATACAATATCGTGCTCGATACGGCAAGCGGAAGCGTGCATAGCGTGGACGACGTAGCGTACGACGTCATAAACTCGTACGAGGACAAAAGCAAAGAGCAAATCGTCAAAGACGTGGTTGCAAAGTACGAAAACCAAGGCGTTTGCGAGCAGGACGTAATCGAGTGCATAGACGATGTAGAGGAATTGAAGGCGCAAGGCAAACTCTTTTCCGAAGACACGTTCAAGCCCGACGTCGACGTTCTTGCAAAACGCAATACCGTGCTTAAAGCGATGTGCTTGCACGTTGCGCACACTTGCAACCTCAACTGCGAATATTGTTTCGCATCGCAAGGCAAATATCACGGCGAGCGCGCGCTTATGTCGTACGAAGTGGGCAAACGCGCTCTCGATTTCCTCGTCGAAAACAGCGGAACGCGCCGCAATCTCGAAGTGGACTTCTTCGGCGGCGAACCGCTTATGAACTGGCAGGTTGTCAAAGACCTCGTGGCATACGCTCGTTCGATAGAGAAAGAGCACGGCAAAAACTTCCGCTTTACGCTCACGACCAACGGTATGCTCGTTGACGACGACGTAATCGAATTTGCCAACAAGGAAATGGACAACGTCGTTTTGTCTCTCGACGGCAGAAAAGAGATAAACGACCATTTCAGACACACCATAGGCGGCGTGGGAAGTTACGATATAATCGTGCCGAAATTCCAAAAATTCGTCAAAGCGAGAGGCGGAAAAAACTACTATATGCGCGGCACGTTTACGCACAGAAATCCCGACTTCACGAAGGATATTCAAACTATGCTCGACCTCGGCTTCGACGAGTTGAGTATGGAACCCGTCGTATGTCCGCCCACCGACAAGTACGCGCTCGACGAGGACGACAAAAAGGTCATCTTCAAAGAGTACGAAAAACTTGCCGATATGATGATTGAAAGAAGAAAGCAGGGCAAACCCTTCACGTTCTATCACTATATGCTCAACCTCGAAGGCGGTCCGTGCATATACAAGCGTATATCTGGCTGCGGAAGCGGCACGGAATATCTCGCCGTAACGCCCACCGGCGAACTCTATCCTTGCCATCAGTTCGTCGGCAACAAAGAGTATCTTATGGGCGATATATGGAAGGGCGTCACGAACACGGAAATTCAATCCAAGTTCAAAAAGTGCAACGCATATTCGAGAAAAGAGTGCGACGAGTGCTGGGCAAGGCTGTATTGCTCGGGCGGTTGCGCGGCGAACGCATACAACGCCACGGGCGACGTGAACGGCGTTTACAAGTACGGTTGCGACCTTTTCAAAAAGCGTATCGAATGTGCGATAATGCTCAAAGTGGACGAGCAACTCGGTGAGGAAGAATAAGAAAATATGGCAAAAGAAAAACTTGAAAAAACCAACGCTATGCGCATACTTGACCAAAAGAAAGTCGCCTACAAAGAGCATATACTCGGCATAACCGAAGCGGTGAGCGGCGTTGAAGCGGCAACCCTTTTGGGCGTGGATGAAAACCTCGTTTTCAAGACTCTCGTGACCGTCGGCAAAAGCCTCGAACATTACGTTTTCGTAGTGCCGGTCGCAAGCGAACTCGACTTGAAAAAGGCGGCGGCGTGCGTAAACGAAAAGAGCGTGGAAATGGTCAAATCGAAAGACTTGCTTCCGCTTACGGGTTACGTTCACGGCGGCTGTTCGCCCCTGGGTATGAAAAAGTTTTTCAAGACCACGTTTGACGAAAGTGCGCAGAATGTCGACAGGATTTTCTTTTCGGGCGGACGTATAGGCTTTCAAATAGAAACCACTCTTTCCGAACTTAAAAAGGCGATAACCTTTCAAGTGAAAGATATAACGGTTAAGCAATAATCGTAGACAATAACGGTAAACGAAATAATTGCGCAAAATCGCAAAACGCGATGTTTACGAAACTAAAAACGAGGGTTAAAAGTGCGAATATGAAAAAACGAGTTGATTCTGTTTTCAAAAACGCAACGATTGCAACGCTTGTTTCGGCGGTGATTTTTGTCGCCGTGTTTTGTTTCTTTGCTCTTTTGCCGACTTCCGTTTGCGAGGCAAATTCCGCATTGCGCTACTATAAAGGGCGCAACTCGTTCGGCGTTATCCTCACCACGAAAGACAGCCCCGTCATCGTCGAAAAAGAGGACTTGACGTTCGATATTCAATTTGACGAACATTATCTCAACGGACTTCAAATAGGGTCGGTCAGCGCAAAGTATACTTTCAAAAATACGAGCGATGCCGAGGCAAAAACGAACGTCGTTTTTCCTATCGATTTTTTAAGCGTTATTAATTATCAAAACAACGACGATTTTTCAAAATACGGCGTCAAAGTGAACGAAGAAACCGTAACGAGCAATCTTCGCTATTCCTACAAAATTCAAGGCAGCACGTTTTCGGTCGAGGATGATTTGGAATACCTCAAAGACGAGATTATCACCGACGAGTTTTACACGCCCGAAACGGTGGTGTACAAGTACGTTTACGCTTGCACGGCGGGCGATTCCTTTTGCAAAATGTATTTCGGCGGAATCGACGCTCGCAAAGTCGTTTGCGACAACGTGTACACCTCGTACTGGCAAAACCTCGACGGCGCGGAAAGCATAGGTTTTTGGGTGGACAAAAACGAGTATATTTTCTATTCGATAGGCGAGGAAATCGATTTTGCCGAAAGAGCGGAATTTTTCTCGGACTCCGAGAGAACGAGCAGAGTCAACGGCTCGTTCAAACTTTTGAGCAAGCAAGATATTACGTTCGGCGACCTTGCGTATCAATACTATGACGAAAATTACGGCGTGAGCAAAACAGACTGGTACAACGCAGTCTATGCAAGCCTTAAAGAAGTCTATCCCAAAATCGCGCAAGGATATTGTTTCAACGTTTACAGAAACTTGTATTGTTGGTTTGAATACGATATGACGTTCGCGCCGCAAGAAACGCTTGTAAACGAGGTCGTCGCACCCCTTTATCCCGACATAAACGAGATGTATTCGCCTTCTGTTTACGTCTTCAATTATCTCGTGTCGCCCGCTTCCACTTGGAAAAGTTTTGCGAATCTCAACGTCACGATAAACACGAATTACTATCTCATCGACGATTCCGTGGGCTTCGAGCAAATCGAGGGCGGCTACGCTTGGCACAGCGATACGCTTCCGAGCAGCGAACTTCAATTCTCGCTCTGCAAGAGCCAGTATCCGAGCAGAACTTCGAGCGGTATAAGTGTGAACACGATAATAAATATAATTCTGCTTACCGTGCTCGAACCGCTTTTCATAGTCATCGTCGGACTGGTCATTGTGATTGTCGTCATAAAGAAAAAGGAAAAGAACGCGAGGTACGGCGAGTCGAGAAACAAGTCGAAACGCGCCCGCAAAAGCAAGAATAAAAACGTGAATAAGGCGGATTCCGACTCAAACAACGGCGAGCAATGCGGCAATATTTTCGGCGAAGAAAACAAAAACGAAAACGAGCCGAAAAATATCGATTTATCAAACGATAAAGAAGAAAACGGCGCAAACGACGATACGTCGAAATAACGCGAGTAACAACGTTGCAAGTGTGCAATCGAGAATTATCGATTGCATATTTTTTTGCCCGTTTTCCATTAAAAATTATCGATAGACGGCGAAATATCGATATATTCTTGACAATTCGATATAATAAGAAGTATATTTTTATCGATAAAAACCGAAGAGGTGCGCTGTATGACCAAAGATAATAAAGAAATCTCGAAGGCGACTCTCAACAGATTGCCGTCTTACCTCAAATATTTGTATCAACTCGACAAACTCAACGTCGCAACGGTTTCGAGCACCACGATTGCAAACGGACTCAATCTCAATCCCGTGCAGGTGCGAAAGGACATCGCACTCGTATCGTCGGTGGCGGGCAAACCCAAAATGGGTTACGTCACGAAGGAAATCATCGCCGACCTTGAAAGTTTCCTCGGCTACAACAACACTCACGACGCGGTTTTGGTGGGCGTGGGCGGACTCGGCAAAGCGTTTTTGGGTTACGGTGGTTTTGAAAACTACGGCTTGAACATAGTGGCGGCGTTCGACAACAACGACAGAATAATAAACACCAAAATCAACGGCAAACCCGTGTACGACGTTGCAAAACTCAAAGAAATCGTCGAAAGATTCAACATCCAAATCGGTATCATAACCGTGCCGTCTTATGCGGCGCAAGAAGTTGCCGACAGAATGGTGAGCGCGGGCATAAAGGCGATATGGAACTTTGCTTCGGTGCACCTAAACATTCCCTCGAACATCGCGCTTAAAAACGAAGACCTTGCGTCCTCGCTCGCGCTGTTGTCCTTGCAAATCCAACAAAACCGCAACGACTAAATAAAGGGAAACGAATCGATTGTAAAACCAGAGGTAAGCAAAACGCTTGCCTCTGTTTTTACAATGTTTTTTCGCGTTTTTATGAGCCGTTCGCGCAGGGTTAATGTTCGACGATTTGAAAAAAACATTGCTATATTTATTATATTATGTTAATATTTTAGGAAGAATAAGGAGATTGATTATGCTCTCACTCGAATGTCAAACAGTGTACGACATCATTCGCCAAATCGCCGGCGAGGAAGAAGTGTACAAAATCATAGAAGCGGACGAAATTTTGGAAAGAATACCAAAAGCAATACCCCTTTCCAAAATACAGTTGTCGGCAATCATAAGAGAACTCAAAGACAGAGAGTACATACTCGTGAAATACTTTACGCCCGACGAGTACTGTCTCAGCGTGGCTAAGAGGCTCGAAGAAGTCCCCAAAGCCGCCGCGCAAGCACCTGCCGTTGAGGAGGAAAAGCAGCAAGAGCGCACTCTTTATCAAAACAAACAAGTCAAGGCAAAACCCGAAAAGACGGTCGGCAAAGGCGTATTGTTTTTGATGTCCCTTCTCGGAAGCCTTGTTGGCAGTGCTATAGTGGCAGTCATAACAGTTTTGCTTATAAAATTTTTATGAGCAAAACTGTGAAACTTATAAACGGAATGTGCTAATTCGCAGACGGAACGCGAGCCGCAAGGCGGCGAGGAAGCGAGCGTCGAGCTTGACGGATAGTACAAGTGAACGGGCGAGTGTGGATTTTTTCGCCCGTGAACGAGTGGCATAACAAGAGAACGATACTTTTCTATGCGAGCACCGAGTGTTGCCCCACGCAGAGCGGACGCCGTGGGTTCCCTCAAAGTATGCAGAGGGGGAACGGCGGTAGGGGAAACACGTGAGGAAGGGGGAAAGTTCAAATTCAAGTATCTTATTAAAGTAAAGGAATAGCGTATAAAATGCAAGTGCAAGTTGACAGACAGCACGTCTTGACAAAAAAAGAAAAAGCGGTGATGAGAGTTATCTATCAAGAGGCGGAAAAACAAAACGGCTCTTGTTTGCTCACGCCTATCGAGATTTTCGAGAAACTTCCGCTTGACTTGCCTTTTGAAGAAGACGAACTCGACACCACTTTGCGCAATCTCGAAATCGACGATTATTTCGACATAACACGCTCTGACAAGAAAGGCGAGTTGGTGTATTGCATCAATATGCAAAAGAAAGGACTTCAATTCGCAAGGGTCGAGCGCGCTTTTAAGAGCAATCTCGTGTTCAAGATACTTTTGACGCTCGGACTCAGCGTCGTGACTGCGCTCATAGGCGTCGGCATAAGGCAGTTGGTTGCGCTTTTACTCGGACAATGAAATTTGAACTGGTCAGTAAATACAAGCCTACGGGCGACCAACCCGAGGCTATAAACAAAATCGTTGAGGGTCTGAAAGACGGATTCAACACCGAAGTTTTGCTGGGCGTTACGGGCTCGGGCAAAACTTTTACTATGGCGAACATTATCGAGCGTATGCAAAAACCGACGCTCGTCATCGCGCACAACAAGACTCTTGCGGCGCAACTTTGCAACGAACTTCGCGAGTTCTTCCCGAAAAACAGAGTTGAGTTTTTCGTTTCCTATTACGACTATTATCAGCCCGAAGCGTACATTCCTCGCACGGACACGTACATCGAAAAAGACTTGCAAGTCAACGAGGAAATCGACAAACTGCGCAACTCCGCCACCGCCTCGCTTTGCGAGAGAGAGGACACTATCGTCGTTGCGAGCGTATCCTGCATTTACGGCTTGGGTGCGCCGACCGACTATTTTGAAAATTCAATATCCTTGCGTGAAGGCGATGAAATCGACCGCGACGAACTTGCTCGCCGCCTCGTAGACATTCAGTACAAGAGGGCGGATTTGGATTTCGTACGTTCAACGTTCCGTATGCGCGGCGATACGGTGGACATTTTCCCGTCCACGAGTTCGGAAGTGGCGGTCAGAATCGAGATGTTCGGCGACACCGTCGAGCGCATTTGCGAGATTGACGGCACGACGTCCAAAGTGCTTAACGAACTCAAGCACACCTTGATTTTCCCTGCGACGCAGTACGTCATAAGCGGCGATAAAGAGGCGATTTTGCGCCGCATTATGCTCGACAAAGCCGAGCGTGTAAAATATTTCGAGGAAAGGGGAAAACTCATAGAGGCGCAACGCATAGACGAGAGAGTCAACTACGACGTCGAGATGATTCGAGAAGTCGGATATTGCAGCGGAATCGAAAACTATTCGCGCTACTTCGACGGCAGACAACCCGGGCAAGCACCGTACACGCTTCTCGACTTTTTCGGCAAGGACTTCATCACGTTTATAGACGAAAGTCATATGACCATTCCGCAAATCCGCGCTATGTACAACGGCGACAGAGCGAGAAAGGATAACCTTGTCGAGTACGGCTTCCGACTTCCGTCGGCGTACGACAACAGACCTTTGCGATTTGAGGAATTTGACGCACGCATACGCCAACTCGTGTGTATGTCCGCAACGCCCGCGCAGTACGAACTCGACAGAGCCGACCTCGTTGCCGAGCAGATTATAAGGCCGACGGGACTTTTGGATCCCGAAATTGAAATAAAGCCCATCGACGGACAAATCGACGACCTCATAGGCGAGATAAACGCCGTCGTGAAGAACAAGGGCAGAGTGCTCGTTACGACCCTCACCAAAAAGATGGCGGAAAACCTTACGGACTATCTCAAAGAATCCGGAATCAAAGTGCGCTATATGCACTCGGACATCGACACGCTCGAACGTATCGACATAGTGAAAGGACTGCGCGAGGGCGAGTTCGACGTGCTTGTGGGCATCAATCTTTTGCGTGAAGGTCTCGACCTTCCCGAAGTGCAACTCGTCGCCATACTCGACGCGGACAAGGAAGGCTTTTTGAGAAGCGAGAGCGCGCTCATTCAAACCATAGGCAGAGCGGCGAGAAACGACAAGGGCAAAGTGATTATGTACGCCGACACTATCACGCAAAGCATGCAAAAGGCGTATGACGAAACTATGCGCCGAAGAAAGATTCAAGACGAGTACAACAAGGCGCACGGCATAGTGCCAAAGACGGTCGTAAGCGCAATCAAAAATTCGCTTGAAATCACCAAAAAGGCAGTTAATAGCGAGAAATTGAGCGTTAAAGATATGATTAAGGAAGTTGAACGACTTAAAGGTCTTATGCAAGTCGCCGCCGAAAGACTGGATTTTGAAAAGGCGATTCTCATTCGCGACGAACTGAACGACCTTAAAAAGCAAATCAAAAAACTGAGTTGACAAAGGAAAATCGAAAGAAAAAACAAGGCAAAATAGGACAAAATAACAACGATAAAAAGGAGCGTAAAAAGTGTAAAAACGGACTTTTTGCGCAAGGCATATTTAGAAAAAAACTATGAGTATCGACAAAATTTACATCAAAGGCGCGAGGGAAAACAACCTCAAAAACATCGACCTAGAAATACCGCGCGACAAACTCGTCGTGTTCACGGGATTGAGCGGAAGCGGCAAATCGTCGCTTGCGTTCGACACCATTTTTGCGGAAGGACAAAGACGTTACGTCGAAAGCCTTTCCAGTTACGCGCGTATGTTCCTCGGTCAAATGCAAAAACCCGACGTGGACTACATCGAAGGTCTTTCCCCCGCCGTTTCAATCGACCAAAAAACGACCTCGCACAACCCTCGCTCGACCGTGGGTACGGTGACGGAAATTTACGACTATTTTCGCTTGCTGTTTGCAAGAATCGGCACGCCGCATTGCCCCAAGTGCGGACGTGAAATCGAACGTCAAACGGTTGACCAAATCTGCGACAAGATTATGGAAAGAGAGGGCTCAAAACTTCAACTTCTCGCACCCGTCGTGAGAGGTAGAAAGGGCGAGTACCGCAAGGAACTCGAACAATTCAAGCGCGCGGGCTACGTCCGCGTAAGGGTGGACGGGGTGAACTACACCCTCGACGAGGAAATAAAACTCGACAAAAACGTCAAGCACAACATAAGCGTGGTTATCGACAGAATCGTGGTTAAGGACGGTTCGCAACGCCGCATATCCGATGCAATCGAAAACGCGATAAAACTGTCCGAAGGGCTTGTGATTGCCGACTTCGACGGCGAAGAAGTGCTTTATTCCACGAAGTACGCTTGCCCCGATTGCGATTTGAGTTTCGAGGAACTCACGCCGAGGTTGTTCTCGTTCAACAATCCGTACGGCGCGTGTCCCGAATGCGGCGGACTCGGATTCCGCAACGAAATCGACGTAAATCTGCTCGTCACCGACTGGAACAAATCCCTCAGAGAGGGCGCGATAAAGGTAAGCGGCTGGGACGCGGGACATATGTCGCAAATGCAGTTCAGGGCGCTTTCGCAAGCGTACGGATTTTCTCTCGATACGCCGATTAAAGACTTGCCGCAAAATATCCTCGACATCATCTTTTACGGCAACGACGGCGACCGTATTCCTATGGAATACAACTCGCGCACGTTCAGTGGTTTCTACAAGGCGAGTTACGAGGGCGTTGCGAGAAACCTTATGCGCCGATTCAACGAAACGGACAGCGAACTCATAAAGAACGAGATTTCCAAGTATATGAAAGAAGTGCCTTGCTCCAAGTGCGGCGGAAAGAGGCTCAAACCCGAAGCCCTCGCAGTCACGATTGCGGGCAAGAATATATACGAACTCACCGAGATGTCCATATCGAAACTCAAAGACTTTATGCAGTCTCTTACGCTCACCGACACGCAACATCTTATTGCGGACAGAATTATCAAAGAGATTTGCGCAAGGCTCGACTTTTTGATTAACGTAGGACTGGATTATCTAACTCTTTCGCGTTCGGCAACCACTTTGAGCGGCGGCGAGTCGCAACGAATCCGCCTTGCAACCCAAATCGGAAGCGGACTTACGGGCGTTTTGTACATTCTCGACGAGCCGAGCATAGGCTTGCACCAAAAGGATAATCAACGCCTTTTGCAATCCCTCAAAAATTTGCGCGATATAGGCAACACTCTCATCGTCGTCGAACACGACGAGGAAACCATACGCAGTGCGGATTATATCGTCGATATAGGCCCGGGCGCGGGCGTACACGGCGGCAACGTCGTTGCGCGCGGTAGCGTCGAGGACGTCATAAAGAGCAAGGACAGCATAACGGGCAAGTATCTGAGCGGCGAACTCTCGATACCCGTTCCCATTGCAAGACGCTCGTCAAACGGCAAGTCAATCGTCATAAAGGGCGCAAGACAAAACAACCTCAAAAACGTTGACGTCGAGATTCCGCTCGGCGTATTCAACTGCGTAACGGGCGTGTCGGGCAGCGGCAAATCCTCGCTCGTCAACGAAGTGCTTTATCCCGCGCTTTCAAACGCGCTTATGCGCTCGAACGTCAAACAAGGCAACTACGACAGTATCGAGGGCATCGAAAACGTGGACAAGGTCATTTGCATAGACCAAAGCCCGATAGGCAAAACGCCTCGCTCGAACCCCGCAACGTATACGGGCGTTTTCGGCGATATTAGGGAACTGTTCGCAACCCTTCCCGATTCCAAAGCGAGAGGCTACACCGCGGGCAGATTTTCCTTCAACGTCAACGGCGGCAGATGCGAGCATTGCGGCGGCGACGGCATAATCAAAATCGAAATGCACTTCCTTCCCGACGTGTACGTTCCTTGCGAAGTCTGCAAGGGTGCAAGATACAACCGCGAAACCCTCGAAGTGCGCTACAAAGGCAAAAATATCAGCGACGTGCTCGATATGACAATCGAGGAAGCCACCGAGTTCTTTGCCAACATACCCAAAATCAAAAACAAAATCAAAACCCTCAACGACGTCGGTCTCGGCTACGTCAAACTCGGTCAGTCCTCAACCACTTTGAGCGGCGGCGAAGCGCAACGCGTCAAACTCGCAACCGAACTTTCTCGCCGTTCCACCGGCAAAACCGTCTATATCCTCGACGAACCGACGACCGGACTTCACACCCACGACGTTGCCAAACTCATCACCATTCTCGACCGTCTCGTCGAGCAAGGCAACACCGTCGTCGTTATCGAGCATAATCTCGACGTCGTCAAAGTTGCCGACAACATCATCGACCTCGGACCCGACGGCGGCGACCGCGGCGGAACGATAGTCGCGCAAGGAACACCGGAAGAGGTTGCACTTGTGGCTCGTTCATACACCGGTCAATTCCTTAAAACCGTGCTATTTGGCGAATAACTGCGTCAATAAATGTGCGTATTAGCAGACGGAACACGAGCCGCAAGGCGGCGAGCCTATGAGCGCCGAACTTGACGGACAGTACAAGCGACTGCGCCGTCTGTTGGCCACTGCCTGGCGCACAAAGCGCAGTGGCATAATGAGAGAACGATACTTTTCTATGTGAGTGCCGACTTCCCCTCTTGCGAACGATGTGCAATATTGTAGAAAATTGGCGTAGGTTTGAGCAATAGGGGAAAGCCCGAAGGGAAGGGGTGATGTGTTTTTTTTGGGTACACGATGAACACTCGTGTATAAAAAGAAACGAATATGAAGAGGGTAACTCTATGATAAAACTTGTAGACTTCTTGAATATCGAAGATTGCGACTTGGCAAAGTATAAAATCCATTTCGCTATCGGAACAAAAGATAAAAACGAACCCTATCAAATCTTCTTGACGGGCGGTTTCGACGAGTGGCAAAGCATACAAACCAACAAGAATTTCAATTTGGATTATGTCGTTTCTCTCGTCTATTACAAGAAAAATATTTGGATGTTTGCGGGCGTATTCAAAGTAAACGGCGAACCGTGCGAAATAGAGTATAAAGGCAAGCGACATTGGAAGTATGCTTTGGAAAAAACCGACGTTCAAAGCGATATGATAGGCAAGTGCTTTTTCGAGTACAAGAAAGAATTTCGCGCGTCCTATCCGACAATGACGTTAAAGCCGAAAAACGGCGCAGCGTTGAGCGATATTCAAATTGCTTTTATAAACGAAAAGCGCGCGACGATAAACGATTTCGACGGTTTCGACAAAATCAATATTCCGTATTCGACATTAAAATATATCGTTGACAACAACTTGCCGTCTTGGAAAACCGCTCTTTCAAACGTGAAAGGCGTGTACATAATCGTCGATACCAAAAACGGAAAACAATATGTCGGAAGCGCATACGGCAACGAGTGCATTTGGCAACGCTGGCAAGCGTATGCAAAAACGGGACACGGCGGAAACGCCGAACTGAAAAAGATTCTCGAACAGCACGGCGAGGATTACAAAAACAATTTCAAATATTCGATTTTGGAAGTGTGCAACTTAAATCTCGGCAACGATTACGTCATAGCGCGAGAGTCGTACTGGAAAGAAGTTTTGATGACAAGAGAGTACGGATTAAACAAAAACTAATAAATAAAAAATCGAGCAATGCGCTCGATTTTTTTGTTCGTTTTTTATTGGTTATTTCTCGATTCCGAATGAGTTTTTGAGCATAAAGCGGATTAATGATTCGACGGAAGGGATTTCGCGAGCGGACGTTTGCACGAATCCGTACATCGCAAGAGTGGTGTCGCACACGTACGAGATTGAGGGCGTTTCGTCCAAGCAACTCTTTGCGGTTTGTGTGAGTATATCGCCGAAAAGGGCGGTTGTGACGACAACGTCGAGCGAGGTCGGATTCGAGATTATCGCGTCTACGGTTGCCGAAACGTCTTGCATATCCACCGACACGAAAGGATAATCTTCGTTGACGTCGGCAACGATTTTGCGCCACAGTTTGGAAGTGGTGAGTTTGTCCGCTTTGTCGGCAAGCGTAAGCGTGCGGCGAGAGTCGTTTGCAAGTTCGTACGCAACGCGTGCGGTGCGCTCGATTTCAAGTTCGCTGTACCTTTCGACGTCGTATGCTTCGCGACCGAAAGCGGCGTTGTTGGCAAAGCCTTTTTCGCCCTCGTATATTCCGCCGTTTTTGTCTTGAACGATACAAAAACCGTGGTTTACGTCGTCGTTTCGACGTGAAAAAGCCGTGATTTGCGCATATAAGCCGAGTTGTTTGCGTACGGAATCGACGGCGAGTTCTTCTTGCTTATTGCTTGCAAAAAACAAGATTGCGTTTGCCGATTTCGCCTTTTCGATTACGTTTTCGTCGGACAAATTCATCGTTTGAAAATCAAACTTGACGTACTCGTTTTCGTATGCGGAAACGGTCTTTTTCGCTTTCTCGAAAAAGTCGGTTGCAAAGTCGTTGTTCGTGTTTATCAAAAGTATGTCGTTCATATGCGCGCGTTTATTATATTTGTTAGAATAAGGATATATTAAACCAAATAAAAAAGCGGGTCAAACGGTATTTTGTGCGCGATTATGCGTATAATCTGTCAAAAATGTATAAATATACCGAATAATTATAAATTTATTCATAAAATTCAAAAAAATATAAAAATTTTGATAAATTTTATGCAAAAACGGTTGCAAAAATAAATGTTGCTTGCTATTATATGTCGGTACGTTAAAAATATAAGTTTTTCGGAGATATAAAACTATGAAAAAAATGGCAAAAATCGTTGTTTCGTTTATGCTCGTCGCAGTGGTTATCGGCGCGAGTTTCGCGCTCGTTGCGTGCAATGGCGACGATAAAAATTACGTTGCCGTCGCGGCAATCGACCTTCTTCAAGAGGACTTCGGCATTGCCGTCAAAAAGGGCAACACGGCTCTTTTGAACGCTGTCAACGTCGTTGTCGACGAGTGGCTCGCAAACGGCAAAATGAATCAATATATGGATTACTATTCCGCGCTTGCAAACGAGGAAAAGGGCGGCGAGAGCGCAGTTGCGCCAGACGGATTGCAAACGAGTTGGGATTTCGGTTCGGCAACCGAAGTCGTGACTATGTACACCGAATCGGGTTTTGCGCCGTACGAGTTCTACAAGGGCGAAAACATCGTCGGACTCGACGTTGCGATTATGTCGCAAGTTGCCGTCAGTCTCGGCAAAAAACTCGAAGTGAAAGACGTGGTGTTTGACGTCGTTGCGACGAACGTTGCAAATTCGACGGGCGACGCTGTCGGCGCGGCGGGAATCACAATCAACGACGAGCGTAAGCAAATCGTTGATTTCAGCAACGTGTATTCGAGTTCCACTCTCGTCATCGTGTCAGAAAACGGTCAGTATTCGAGCGTCAAGGACCTTGCGGGCAAAACCGTAGGTGTGCAAGAAGGCACGAGCGGCGACCTCATAATCAGCGCGGCAAAGGGTGCGGGATATACCTATGAAAACGAGGACGGACAAGACGTCACCGTCACGGCGGCGGGCGCGACCGTCAAGCAATACAAGCAATACGCGCTCGCTTTGCAAGACCTCAAAAACGGACGCATCGACGCAATTCTTATGGACAAAATCCCTGCCGAATTGATGCTCAAATAATGCCGAAACGGGTGATATAATGATTCTTTCAGCAACGATTTCCGAGCGGCTTTACCGCGCGTTCATATACGACGACAGATACAAACTGTATTTTCAAGGACTTGGAAACACACTGCTCATCGCTTTGCTTGCCACGCTCATAGGCGTGGCTATCGGCGTAGTTTTGGCAATGATAAACTACGTCAGCAAAAAAACGGGCAAACTCAAAGTGCTTTCGACGATATCCAAAACGTACATAATGATTATTCGCGGCACGCCCGTAGTGCTTCAACTGTTCATAATGTACTTCGTGGTGCTTGCCTCGTCCGACAACGGCATTTTCATAGGCGCGTTGACGTTCGGACTCAATTCGGGCGCATACGTTGCCGAGATAGTAAGGGCGGGCTTTGAAAGCGTTGATTACGGACAAATGGAAGCGGGCAGGTCGCTCGGTATGTCCACGTCGCAAACTATGATAAAGGTCGTCACGCCGCAAGCGGTGCGCAACGTGTTGCCCCCACTTTTCAACGAGTTTATAACACTCGTCAAGGAAACGGCAATCGTCGGCTACGTCGGCATACTCGACCTCGGCAAAGTCCCCGGGATTATCCAATCGAGGACGTTCGATTATCTTTTCCCGCTCTTGATTGCGGCGTGTATGTATCTGATAATCGTTATGGGGCTTACGGGCATACTCAAACTCGTGGAAAAGCAGATGGCAAAGACCGACCGCAACTATACGCGCATTAAAGTGCGCGGCAAGAAAAAAGAATTTATCGAGGAGGCGTAAGGTATGTTGAGCGCAATAAATCTGACAAAAAAATTCGGCGATTTGCTCGTGCTCGACGACATCACCGAAACGATAAACGAGGGTGAAAGGGTCGTAATCGTAGGTCCGAGCGGCGGAGGCAAATCAACGTTTTTGCGTTGCCTAAACTGCCTCGAAGACCCGACCGCGGGCAAGATTATGTTCGACGGCGTGGACCTTGCCGACCTAAAAGTTGACATCAACGAACAGCGTGAAAAAATGGGTATGGTTTTTCAACAATTCAACCTGTTTAACAATATGACTGTCAAGAAAAACATCACGCTCGCACCCGTTCAAATCGGCGTAAAAAATATGCGCAAAGCAAAGCGCAAAAACGCCTTCGTACCCGTGTACAACAAGTGGTATTCGCTTTTCGGCGCGGCGTACAACAAGAAAGTGGACAAAAAGGTCGAAACGCTCAAATCCAAACTTGAAACATTAAATTCGCAACTTAAACCTATCGTTTCTGCGTGGGAAAGCACTAAATCGACGAAGGAAATAAGCGGCAAAACGTACGCCGTTTACGACCCTAAACTTACCAAACAAAAACTCGGCTTGACTGAAAAAATCGAGCAGACCGAGCGCAAAATAACTCACGCTACTCACGCCGAGCCAAAGAGCGTTCAGCCTCTCGTTTACACTTCGAAAAAGCAAATCAAAGAGGATGCCGAAAAGCGTGCGGACGAACTTTTGAAACGCATAGGACTCGAAAGCAAAGCGGACGTTTATCCCTCGACTTTGAGCGGCGGACAGAAACAGCGCGTTGCAATCGCGCGTGCGCTTGCAATGAATCCCAAAGTTATGCTTTTCGACGAGCCTACGTCGGCGCTTGACCCCGAAATGGTGGGCGAGGTTCTCGACCTCATAAAGCAAGTTGCAAACGAGGGTATGACGATGGTTATCGTCACGCACGAAATGGCGTTTGCAAGAGAGGTCGGCACGAGAATTTTGTTTATGGCGCAAGGCAAGATTTTGGAACAAGCCTCGCCCGAAGAATTCTTCACGAATCCGAAATGCGACAGACTTAAAGAGTTTTTGAGAAAGGTCTTATAAAAAAATCCTCGCAAACTTGCGAGGATTTTTTTTCAGTGAATTAATAATTAATAATTTAGGGCGGGGCACAAGCAAAAATCATCGCAGAGGTGATGACAATGCACATAAATGTGAATTGTCAAAACCTCGCTTGATTTATTGCTCTACTAACCGCGCAGAGAATTTGTGCTATCAATTCAAGTACGGATAAAAACTCACGCCACAATTTCGCCAAATTATCTGCTTGGTAAAAGCGTGCTATGCACGCAAGCGGTAAATTTGAACGGCGGTTGGGCGCGACGCGTTAAACAACACATTCGGTGAATGTGTTGTAGCCAAAGCGAACGAGGCGGATTGCCTCGCAAACGCCGAAGTCCAAACACGTGAGGAAGGGGGAAGTTTTATTTAAGATTTTAGTTAGAATGCAAACTTTAAGGCAAAGATATAAGACTTTACAAATATTTATAAAAATGTTAATATATAATATCATAAAATAATTGTGGGCGCGCGTTGCGCATATGAGTATGAAATTCGGCGAATTCAAACAACATTTTCAAGCGGTAAAAGACGGTCAGGCAAAATTTGCACCCGTCTATATCGTATGCGGCGACGACGAGTATCTCAAAGACGAGGTGCTGTCCTCTTTCAAGAGCGTCGTCGACCCCGAATACGCCGACTTCAACTATTCGCGCTTGTCTGGCGACAACGGTATGAGCGAGGCGGTGGACTCGGCGTACACGTTCCCGATGTTCGACGAGCGCAAAGTGGTCGTTTTGAGTTTGGAAAACGCACCGACCGAAAGCGACAAGGCGACTTTTGAAAAGTACGTTTCCGACCCTTGCGAAACGAGCGTACTCGTGATAGATTGCGACGACGACGCTCAAAAGGCGTTCAAGAGCAAAAAAGCGCAAGTCGTAAACTGTTCCCGCCTCGACGATAACGAACTTATCGAAGAAATAAACGCTATCGCTGCAAGGCCGCCGCAAAAGAGAATAGAGCGCGACGCCGCTTTGGAACTCATATCGAGAACGCAAGGCAGTATGGCTCGCATAGCAATCGAAATCGAGAAACTCAAATCGTACAGCGAGGGCGCAATCACCAAAGTGGACGTGTGCGAAATGGTGAGCGCAGACATCGATTTTCAAATCTACGAACTCGCAAACGCCGTCAGCGAAAAGAATGCCGCAAAAGCACTTGAAGTGCTTGACGTATTCTTCAAAAACGGCATACGCGGCGTCACGATAATCAACAGACTTTACGACAAGTATCGCAATATGTTGCACGCCGAACTCAACAAGGGTATGTCCAACGACGACCTTGCCAAACTGCTCGGAATGAAAAGCGGCGCGGTTTACTTTTTGAGAAAGACGTCGGCAAACTATTCGCAAATGCGCTTAAAGCGTTGCGTGGACTATCTACACTCTCTGCAATTCGACGTACTCACGGGCAAGAGAGGGGATTTGAGCGCGATACACGAAGCGATATTGCAACTGCTTGTGATTTAAGGAGAAGAAAATGCAAAACAAAATCGAAAAAAAATATTACGTTTGGATATGGCTCGGGCTTATATTTGCGACGTTCGTGCGCAATATTTATCCCATTTATCTCGACATCGAATCTATGCTTGCGGAAGCGTCGAGGCTCAGCACTTTGAGCGGCGTATTCTCGATTATTTTCAGTTACGGACTCGTGCCTGCGGTCGTGACGTTCCTTCTTGCGCTCATACTTTACTACATCGTGGCGCGCCGTCACGCAAACTACGTTTCCCGCAACGATTTTTGCTACTGGACGATGATTTTCACCGCCGCGCCGAGATTGATTGTGGGCGTAATCGAGAGTTTCGCGATTTTGAACGCAAACGTGTATATCGTCACGTCAACCGTGCTCGACACGCTGCTTTTGCCCGCGTCCTATCTCGTGATGTTCCTTTGGATTTTCGCAAAGAAATACAAACTCAACCCCGTTGAAAAGCGCAACTTATTTGCGATTTTGGCAACGATTTATATGGTGCTTTTCGGCATAGGCGTGCTGGGCGAGAATCTTGCGATTGTATCCATCGGCGCGGACAAGGAACTTGCAAGCGAAATTGCGGACACTTTGGCGCAACTCGGTTATATCGTGGGCGAAATTACGACCCCGATTCAAACGGTTTCGAGCGCGATTGCGATATGCGTGTTCCTTGCGTATCTCGTTGCGGTTATCGTGCTTTCCGTTCTGTTCAGAAAGCAAGCGGACGAGTTCAGAGATACTGACACGAGAGAACAGTATTTCGAGAAACACCCGAGCGGTAACGGCTACGACCGTCGCGACGACGTTTCCGACACTTTCGACGAGTTTGAAAGACGTCACGTCCACAAAAAGGACGATTCCGACGACGATTCGCACACTTCGGGCGGCGGAAACGTATTCGACGAGTTCGACATCTGATAATACGATATAAATTCACCAAAGAAAAACAGACTTAAACTTCCGCAAAAACTGCGGATTGCGAGGGATATATGTCATACAATTTTGCTCAATACGCAAAAGGGGTCAACTTGTACTTCATAATCGATATGGTCATTTTGGTGACCGTGTTTGCGATTATGCTGAGTTTCTTCATTTACAAGCGCAATATGAAAGTGTTTTTCCTCTTGCTGCTCGGCGCGGTGCTTGACGTGCTCGTCAACGTACTGTCCGAACTGCTCGGCGGAAACATTTTGGCAATCGCCAAATACGTTATGCACTTCGTGGTGGTGTTCGACATAGTCGCCGCTTGCGTGGTGTATCAGAACGACTTGAAAAACCTATTCCAAAAGGTTTCGACGTCCAAAGGTTTTGAAACGCACAACAGCGACGACGAACTTCGCGACGCAACCGCAGAAATACTGACCGCTTGCCAAGATATGGCAAAGCAAGACGTCGGCGCGATTATCATCATCGACAGCGCGGGGGATATTCACGACAACATACTCGACACGGGTACGCGCCTCAACGCAACGCTCAGCGCGCCGCTTTTCGAGAGTATTTTCAACACCAAAGCACCCCTTCACGACGGCGCGGTCATCGTCAGAGGCAACAAGATTATAGCGGCAGGCTGTTTCTTGACCCTCACTCAACGCAACGTCAACAAAGAGATGGGTACAAGACACCGCGCGGCTATCGGCATAACCGAGGACACCGACGTGCTTTCAATCGTCGTCAGCGAGGAAACGGGCATTATATCCGTCGTCAAACACGGCGAGATTAAGCGTTATATGACTATGGACAAACTCAAAGACGAAATCGAAGACGCATACGGCATTTCGCCGACGGCAATCGCTTTGAGAGAGGCCCACGCATCGAGAAAACTCGGCGGTAAAATCCGCAGAAACGGAAGGTTCAAATGAAAACTATAAGAAGTTGCGACATACTCGTACCCGATAATTGCGACCATCAAAAATGGTCGGTCGTCGCTTGTGATCAGTTCACGTCCGAGCGCGGCTACTGGAAAAAACTCGAAGACTTCGTCGGCGACGCGAACAGTACGCTCAAACTCATTTTCCCCGAAGCGTACCTCGAAGACAGCGACAAGGACGAGAGAATAGACAACATAAACCGTACGATGAAAGAGTATCTCGACGGCGGCGTTTTCAAAACTTTGAAAGACAGTTTCATCGTATGCAAACGCACGACGGCAAGCGGAATTTCGAGGCTCGGAATCGTGCTTGCGGTGGATTTGGAAGACTATTGCTTCACTCATCCGTCAAACGCATACATACGCTCAACGGAAGGCGTGGTTCTCGACAGAATACCGCCTCGCCTCAAAATCAGACAAGACGCGCCCGTCGAACTTCCGCACATTATGCTTCTCATCGACGACAGAAAACACTCGGTTATCGAGCCTATCTGGGCGGCAAGGGAAGGACTTGAAAAGGTGTACGATTTCGATTTGAATATGGACGGCGGACATCTCGAGGGTTACAGAATAGACTCGCAAATCGTTATCGACGCGTTTGAAAAATACGTCGATTCCGTGCAAAATCTTTACGGCACGGGCAAGAACGATTTTATATTTGCAGTCGGCGACGGCAACCACTCTCTTGCAACGGCGCAAGCGCACTGGAATCGCATAAAAGAGGGGTTAACCGATGCACAAAAGGCAGCTCATCCCGCAAGATTCGCACTTTGCGAGGTTGAGAACCTTCACGACGACGGCATAGTTTTCGAGCCGATTCACCGTTTCGTTTTCGGCGTAGGCGAGGACTTTATCCGCTATATGCAAGCAAATCTTTCGGGCGAGAAAGAGGTCAAGGCGTTCGACAAAAATGGCGAGTACGTCTTGAGGGTAGACCGCATAGGCGCAAAGGCAATAAAGGATATTCAAAGCGCAATCGACGAGTATCTGAAAGCGCACGGCGGCACGGTTGACTACATTCACGGCATCGAACATCTCAAAGACGTCGCTTCCCGCAACGACGGCGTTGCAATCGCTATGCCCAAAATCGAAAAGGAAGAATTGTTCGATTACGTTCTCAAAAACGGCACTCTCTGCCGCAAGGCGTTCTCTATGGGCGAAGCGGAAGAAAAAAGATATTATTTCGAAGCCAAAAAGATAAAATAATTGCCCTTTGCCGATGTCTAACGAAAGATTCGGCGCATAACATAATATAGGGACTCGATATGAAAGTTTGCAAATTCGGCGGCACTTCTATGGCGAACGGCGAAACAATTTCCCGCGTGATAGACGTCATAAAAAGCGACCCGCAAAGAAAATATATCGTCGTTTCCGCACCGGGGAAACGCAACAAAGCAGACGTCAAAGTGACGGACGCGCTTTATGCGTGCTTCAACGAAAAAAAAGAAAAAGGCAACTGCACGCAATCTTTCGAGGTTATAAGAAAACGCTTCAAGGACATCGTGTCCGCTCTCGATCTCGACTTCGACATAGACCCCGTTCTCGACGAGGTAAAGGCAGGCATAGACAACAGCGTATCAAGCGACTACGCCGCTTCGAGAGGGGAATACCTCAACGCGCTGATTTTGGCAAAAAAGTTGGGATTCGAGTTTATCGACACCCAAAATATCGTGAAATTCAACGGCGAAAAACTGCAAATGCACTATTCGCTCGACCTCATAAAACAGAAACTCGACGGGGTGGAATACGCCGTTATCCCCGGCTTTTACGGCTCGAATCAAGACGGCAGAATCACCACTTTTTCGCGCGGCGGCTCGGATATTACGGGCGCGCTCGTCGCACGCGCCGTCGGGGCGGACGTCTACGAAAACTGGACGGACGTCGACGGCTTTTTGACCGCCGATCCGCGTATCGTGGACGATCCCGAAATCATCGATTATTTGAGTTATCGCGAACTTCGCGAACTTGCGTATATGGGCGCGGAAGTCTTGCACCCCGAATCCATTTTCCCCGTCAGAAGCGTGGGAATCCCCATCAATATCAAAAACACGTTCAATCCGTCCCACAAAGGCACTATGATAGTGGCGGAAAAGAATCTGCCCAAAGAAAAGAAGGTCATAACGGGTATCGCCGGCAAAAAGGGATTTACGATTATCAATATCGAAAAAGATATGATGAATTCCGAAATCGGCTTCGGCAGAAAGGTTTTGTCCGTTCTCGAATTTGAGGGTATCTCGTTTGAACACGTTCCGTCGGGCATAGACACGCTTTCCGTCGTAATCCGTGACGAGTACATCGCGGGCAAAATGCAAAAAGTGCTTGCCGCGCTTCAAGAATCCATCAACGCCGACAATATCGAGATACACAGCGGACTTTCGCTCATCGCCACCGTCGGACACAATATGACCTCGCGACAAGGCACTGCCGCAATGCTTTTCACCGCGCTTGCCGACGCCAACGTTAACATTCGTATGATTGACCAAGGATCTTCGGAACTTAACATTATCGTGGGGGTGGATACTTTTGATTATGAGCGTGCCGTCAACGCCATTTACCAAACCTCACTAAATCGCGCCTAACTTTGTCAGAGACACCCGCCTGTCAACTCATTTACGATTAGTAAATTAGGGTTGCCATTCGGGTGTCTCTTTCGCGTTATGCATCGATTTAGAGAGGTTTGGGACGTTAAAAAATTTCGCGTTCTTCATCTCAATATCGAGGTTTTGTTAAACATATATTTTATAAATAAAACACATATAAAACGGAATAAAACAACAAAAAAAAGCACTCGACGAGTGCTTTTTTCAATACGAATCTGCTATGCCGAGCAAATAATCGGTCGTTACGCCGAAATACTTTGCAAGCGCAATTATCTCGCTTATAGACGGTTCGCTTCTGCCGTTTTCCCAAAATCCTATGCAGTCCGAAGTCGTGCCTATCGCCGCCGCAAGAGTCTTTTGAGTTACGCCGTCCTCTTTTCTTAATTCTTTTAGTCTGGTTTGAAAATTCATATCTTATCTCTATTAAAAAAGCACTCGTCGAGTGCTTAATTCTTTTTAGTAGTTTCTTCTGCCTATCAGATAGTCTACGGATACGCCGAAGAATATGCTCAGTTCAATCAACGTGTCGTAACTCGGCTGATTGCGACCGACTTCCCATCCCGATATTGTGGATTTCGACACTTTGAGATGTTCGGCAAGGTCTTGTTGTAGCATATTTTTCTCTTGTCTGAGGGATTTTAACCTTTCGGGAAAACAACTGTGCAGCATATCTTCGTCCTTGATTTGTTGTAGTTATATAATAATACACAATAAGTGTTGCTGTCAATTATTGTTTGCGTTTTTGCGATTATTTATGTAGGACGAATCAGTTGTCGTAATTTTGAAAATTTGCGGCGATTTTAGCGTTAAACGCAAAGGCGAAAGGCATTGCGCGGTTGATTTATCCGTTCTTTTGATGTACAATAAATGAGAGGTGAGTTTATGAAAGCAGCGAATGTTTTGAAAAGCGTTTTGTACTGGTGCGTTCAATGCACTTGGGGACTTTTGCAAACGGTTATGGGGCTCGTTTTGTTCGTCCGCTACGCACACTGCAAGCACGAGTTTTATCACGGCGCGATTCTCACCTATCACGACGGAAACTGGGGCGGCGTGTCGCTCGGCTCGTTCATATTCGTCAATGGCAATCGCCCCGAGGTATGGACGAAAGACGCTCGCGTTCACGAGTACGGACACACGATACAGTCGCTGATTTTCGGACCGCTGTATCTCGTTGTAATTGCGCTTCCGTCTATCGTGTGGTGCGGTTCAAAATCCTTGCACGAAAAGCGTATGAGAGGCGAACTCAACTACTACGACCTCTATTGCGAGAGCAGTGCAAACACCCTCGGCGCACTCGTAACCAAAGAAGAAAAACCCAAGCGCGAGAATACCGGCGAGGAGTTGAGAAGACGAGGCGTAATAAAGGACTGAAATTATGGAAGATATGTATTCACGCACTAAAATGCTTATAGGCGACAAAATCGAATCGCTCAAATCCGCGCGCGTTCTTGTATGCGGCGTGGGCGGCGTGGGCGGCTATGTCGTCGAAGCGTTGGCAAGAGTCGGGGTGGGAAATATTGCCGTTTTGGACAATGACGTGTTTTCCGAAAGCAACCTCAATCGTCAGATTCTGGCAACCACGAACACGGTGGGCAGACGAAAAACGGAAGTCGCGGCGGAAAGGATAAAATCCATAAATCCCGACTGTAAAGTCACGACGTACGACCTTTTTTATATGCCCGACACGGCGGACGAAGTGCCGCTTGAAAACTACGATTATATCGTTGACGCAATCGACACCGTGAGTGCGAAACTCGCGCTCATTCAGCGCGCGAAAGAAGCGAATGTAAAGATAATTTCGTGTATGGGCACCGGCAACAAACTCGGCACGAATTTTGAAGTCGCCGACGTCTACAAGACGAGCGTTTGTCCGCTTGCAAAGGTTATGCGCAAGGAACTTAAAGCAAGGGGGGTAAAATCCCTCAAAGTCGTTTACTCGAAGGAAACGCCGCTCATCCCCAAGGATACGCCCGAAGAAAAAGGACGGCATATCCCCGGCAGTATTTGCTTTGCCCCTGCCATTGCCGCAATGACTATGGCAAGCGAAGTCATCAAAGACATAGCAAGCCTATAAATCACACGATACGATGTTTATATCGTTAAAACGGCAATATAAAACGCCGAATCGTGCAACAAATCGATAAATTTGCAATCGCAATTTGACGCTGCAAAACCCTAAGAATGGACAGTATTTTTGACGGAAAACTTAATATAGAAGTGGCGGTCGCAAGCGGAATCGAAGCCGTATGCAAGCGCGAGTTGTTGCGGCTCGGTTACAATCCGAGCGGCGCAAATTTCGGGCGCATAGAGTTCGAGGGCGACTACAAGGACGTGCTTCGGGCAAACGTGTTTTTGCGCACGGCAAACCGAGTGCGAATCGTCCTTGCCAAGTTCAAAGCGGAAACTTTTGATGAACTTTTCGACGGCATATTCGCTATGCGTTGGCAAGATGTCGTGACGCGCGACGGGCGCATAATCGTCAACGCAAAATCGCAAAGCAGCAAATTGTTTGCGTTGCGCTCGATTCAAAGCATAACCAAGAAAGCGATTATATCCAAACTTGCAAGCACGCTCGGCGGCTCGTTTGACGAGAGCGGCGCGGTTTACGACGTAGAAGTGTCCTTGTGCGGCGACGTTGCAACCGTAACTCTCGACACTTCCGGCGAGGGATTGCACAAAAGAGGATACAGAACCTATCTCGGCGACGCGCCCATACGCGAAACGCTCGCCGCCGCTATGATTGAATTGTCCGTATGGAATCCCGACAGAGCGTTTATCGACCCGTTTTGCGGCTCGGGAACGATACCTATAGAGGCGGCGTTGATAGGACTCAACATTGCGCCGTGTATGAACCGTAATTTTGCGTGCGAAAGTTTCAAAAACGCGCCGAACGTCAGAGAACTCGTACAGCAAGAGGCGCAAGACTCGATACGCGACAGAGTTTTGTATATAAGCGGATTCGACATCAACAAAGACGCTATAAAACTTGCGCAAAAACACGCCGAAAGAGCGGGCGTTAAAGACAAAATTCATTTGCAAGTCGGGGATATGAGAGACATTTCGTCGCGCTTTTCGCACGGCGTTATCGTCACCAATCCGCCGTACGGCGAACGTCTTATGGACGAGGCGGAATTGAAAGTTTTGTACAGGGATTTCGGCGCAATGACGAGAAAACTCGACGAGTGGTGCGTGTATGCAATCACTTCATACAGAGCCTTTGAAAAGTATTTCGGCGCGCGCGCCGACAAGGTGAGAAAACTGTATAACAGCGAACTCGAATGTAATTTCTATCAATATCTTGCCGCGCCGCCGAAGAAGAACGACAAGCCGAAAGAGCCTTGCGACAAACGGATTTGAAAGCGCGAAAACGTTGTGCAATCGAGTCTAAACTCACGATAAGGTCTTGCTATAAACAAGATAAAAAAGGATTAAACTATCTTTGACAAACATAACTCAATAGTCTTAAACGGTCTTGCGATAAAAGAACTTAATTTTTATTAAAATAGCGGTATCGGCAGTTTATACCTGCATAAACGCACGATAAAATGCGGATTAGAGGAATTATATGAGAGCACTCATTCAACGAACGTTCAAATCGAGATTGTCGGTTGACGGACAACTCATAAGCGAAATCCCGTCGGGTCTTACCATATTTTTGGGCATTGAGAAAGGCGACACCGACGAGCAAGCGGACTACTTCGCTCGCAAGGTTTCAAAACTTCGAGTCTTTCGCGACGAGAACGACAAAATGAATCTCGACATAAAACAAGCGGGCGGCGAGATATTGCTCGTATCGCAATTTTCGCTTGCAGGAACCCTTGGCAAAGGCACGGGCAATCGCCCCGATTTCGGTCACGCCGAACTTCCGGACCGAGCGAGATATTTGTACGAAAGAGTAACGGAGAAAATCCGCGAAGAAGGAATCGTTGTAAAGAACGGCGTCTTCGGCGCGCATATGTTTATCGAGCAAGAACAAGACGGCCCGCTGTCGTTTGTGTTCGAGTGCTGAAAGATTGCTTATGATAAAAGTTATGTTCGTATGTTTGGGCAACATTTGCCGCTCGCCTATGGCAGAATGCGTTGCAAGCCAAATGATAAAAGAAAGAGGACTTCAAGACAAAATCGAGGTCGCTTCGAGCGCAACGTCTTTTGAAGAAGTGGGCAATCCCATTTATCCGCCTGCCGTGAGAAAACTCAAAGAAGAAGGCGTTGAAGCGCTTGCGCACCGCGCCGTTCGCATTACGCCCAAAGACGCAAAAGAGTTCGACTATATCGTTTGCGCGGAAGAAAGAAACGTTCGTGCCGTAAAGCAAATCGTCGGCGACAGCGGCAATATTTATCGCCTTTTGGATTTTTCGCCGAATCCGCGCGACATTGCCGACCCGTGGTGGACGGGCAATTTCGACGTGACATACGACGACATAAAAGAGGGGTGCGAGTGCCTTTTGAATCACATCGTTTTACACGATTTGCATTGAACACCGTTCAAGCAATTTCTTACTATCAAAAACAAAACGCAATTACCCTATACGCAGATTGAAAAATTGCTTTTCAAACGACAATTCGCATTTTGATATTCTCAATCGAATTTTACTGAAAATACCTACCTATGAAAAAAATCGAAAAACTGCTATTTGACAATCGCGACGAGAAATACCAAAAGTTTCACTCGTCGCTTGTGCCTACGCTCGAATCCGAAAAGATAATTGGCGTGAGAATGCCCGCCTTGCGGAAAGTTGCAAAAGAACTCGAAAAGGACGAGTGGTTTGCAAACGGCGGCAAGCAAGAGTTTTTGCAGAATCTTCCGCACGAGTATTACGAAGAAAACGTTTTGCACGCAATCTTGCTTTCCGACGAAAAAGACTTTTACCACACGATTGAATTGACGGAAAAGTTTTTGCCGTATATCGACAACTGGGCGGTTTGCGACGTGTTTTCGCCAAAGTGCTTTGCAAAGCACAAAACGGAACTTTGGCAGTATATCGAAAAATGGCTTTGCAAAAAGGATACTTACACGGTGCGCTTTGGCATCGTCACGGCAATGCGGCATTTTCTCGACGACGATTTTTCGATAGATAAGTTTGAAAAAGCGATTGCCGTTCGCTCGGACGAGTATTACGTCAATATGGCGATAAGTTGGTACGTGAGTTTTGCTTTGATAAAACAATACGACAAAGTCGTCGGATATATAGAAAACGAAGTTTTGCCCGTGTGGGTGCACAACAAGAGTATTCAAAAAGCCGTAGAAAGTTACAGAATCCCAAACGACAGAAAAGAATATCTCAAATCGCTTAAAATACACGATTAGTGTTATATTTAGCGGATTTTCGCATAATTTTGCCATTAATCGACAAATAAATACACAAAAAGTGCTTTGTGGTCGTCCTTTGCTCCCTAGATGCAAATAGCAGTGTCTAAAACACGAAGCGTGTTATAAACACCGTACAATAGTGCATATGTTTCTTTTGCGATGGATTGGATTGCGATATTTTTCTAATTGTTGAACAATTGTAGCAAAAGCGACAAATTATTAAAAATGTCGGGTTTAACGCTAAAAATACTATCTTTTTTGATTTTTATGTGTTATAATCCTTATACATTGTAGTTATTTAGAGTTTCGCAAAGGCGTATAATTATTTGGGGAAGTCTGCGTCATATTTATGATTAAAAACGAAAATGCCATTGGCAAATTCGTTTGTTGCGGAACTTCCGACGGGAATTTTTATGGCGGAAATTCGCCGTATCGGGACTATATGTTGCGCCAAATAAAATATGAATTAAGAGGCTCTATGCTTAAACTTTTAAATATAACCAAGGAATACAAGGTTGAGGAAGAAAGCGTTCTTGCTCTCAACAACGTTTCCATTGAATTCAGAAAAAACGAGTTTGTTTCTATTTTAGGCCCTTCCGGATGCGGAAAAACCACACTTTTGAACATTGTCGGCGGTCTTGACCGTTACACGAGCGGCGACATTCAGATCGACAACGTTTCCACAAAAGAATACGACGACGTGGACTGGGACACCTACCGCAATCGCCGTATCGGTTTCGTATTTCAATCCTACAACCTCATTCCGCATATGAATATCCTCAAAAACGTCGCAATGAGCCTCACTCTTGCTGGCGTTGAAAGCGAGGAAAGAAAGACTCGCGCCCTCGAAGCGTTGAGAAAAGTGGGGCTCGAAGCGCAAGCCAAGAAGAAACCGAATCAACTTTCGGGCGGACAAATGCAACGCGTGGCAATCGCGCGCGCTTTGGTCAACAACCCCGAAATTATCCTTGCGGACGAGCCGACGGGCGCACTTGACAGCGAATCGGGCATTCAGGTTATGGATTTGCTCAAAGAAGTCGCCGAGGACAGACTCGTCATTATGGTTACGCACAACCCCACGCTTGCGGAAGAATACAGTACGCGAATCGTGTATTTGAAAGACGGCGAAATCGTGGGTGACACAAAGCCGTTTTCGAGCGCGGACGAAGAAAACGAAATTCTCGACGAAAAGGTTGACGACAACGTAATCGAAAGAATCGTCGAAGTTGAAAAGAGCGAAGACGAAGTCGAAGTCAGAGAAGTCAAAGTCGAAAACATAAAACCGAAGAGGAAGTCTTTGCGCGAGAAATTCCGCAAATGGATGAAGGCGGACAAAGCGGGTATGAAACTCGGCACGGCAATCAACCTTTCGTGGAACAACCTTTTGGCAAAGAAAGGTCGCACGCTTTTGACGTCCATCGCAGGTTCGATAGGCATCATCGGCATAGTGCTCGTTCTCTCGCTCTCCAACGGTGCTTCGGCTTACGTTCGCGGACTCGAAGAAAGCGCGCTTTCGACATATCCGCTTTCAGTCAACAAGTCAAGCCTCGACGTGTCCTCGCTTATGCAGGATCTTATGGGCTTCGGTGGCGGCAGTTCGAGCGACAAAGACGTAAATGACAACGAGATCACCGCAGAACTCGTTCTCGGCAATCTTGCGGCGATGTTCACGAACCCCAAAATGCAAAAGACGAACGACTTGCACGCGTTGAAACAAAAAATCGACACAGAGTTCGATCACAGCCTTGCAACGGTCAAGTATAATTACGGCACGTCGTTCAACGTATACGTGGACGACCCCGAGAGCGCCACGAAGTATATGAAAACGACGCCGTATTCCGAGAATATGTATTCGTTATTCGACTATTTCAACAAACTGCTCGACGGTAAACTCACAAACATCAAAATCGACGTTATGGGGCAGCAAATGACCATCAGCGACGCAATGGCGTATTTGTCGGGAATGATCGGCGATCCGTGGGCGGAAATATCCGAAAACACCGCGCTCGTCAATTCTCAATACGAAGTCGTGGGCGGCAAGTGGCCCGAAAAAGCCAACGAAGTTGTGGTTGTAGTGAACGAAGACAATACGCTTTTCGACTATCAACTCTTTATGCTCGGTTTGAAATCGAGTGCGGATCTCGGTCAACTTCTCATCAACAAGGACGCGTTCGTGGCAAAGAAGTACACAATAGACGAGATTTTGGAACTCGAATATAAACTTATGACGAACGTTGATTATCTTGACAAAAAACTTGATGACGAAGGCAACGTTATGACCAACGAAAACGGCGTCGAACTTTGGACGATGGGCGACAAAGCGACCCTCGACAAAACATACGTCGACGCTCGCGCAATAAAGTTTGCAGACGGCACGGACACAGTAAAAGTGGTCGGCGTGGTACGTCCCAAGAAGGGCGCAATTGCAAGTTCAATCGGCGGCGTAATCGGTTATACGAAACAACTCACCGACGCGCTTCTTGCTCACTCGCAAAATCACCAAGCAATCAAGTCGATGCAAAAACTCTACGACGACGCGGTTGCAACCCTTGATCCAAACGACGACAAGGATACGCAAACCTCTTATGAGAGCGTAATCGAAATCTACAAATACAACTATTCGGACGCAACGCCGAAGCCGCAATACATCGTAAAAGCGGGCGACGAAGTCGAAATCGACATCTCTAAACCTGACAGCAACGACCACGCGGAAATTATGCGCGAACTCGGATTTATCGATAAGGAATATCCGCAAAGCATAGAATTCTATTGCTCGAGTTTCGAAGCAAAGGGCGACGTTGCCAAGTTCCTTTCGGACAACGACATAACCTATTCGGACAGCCTTTCCACGATGATGGAGTTTGTCAACACGATGGTCAGCACCATCACGGGCGTACTCGTCGGATTTGCCGCAATCTCGCTCATAGTGTCCACCATAATGATTGCAATCATTATCTACACTTCGGTGCTTGAACGCCGCAAAGAAATCGGTGTGCTTCGTTCCATCGGCGCAAGAAAACGCGACATATCCCGCGTCTTTATTGCCGAATCCGCAATACTCGGCGGCTATTCCGGACTTATCGGCATCATCTTTTCCGTCATAGTTTGCGTCATCGGCAGTGTGATCATCGAGTTGAAACTCGGCATCGAAAATCTCGTATCCGTATCGTGGTGGCAATGTCTCGTGATGTTCCTTATCAGCATTTTGCTCAGTGTGCTTGCCGGCTTCATACCGTCGAGGATTGCGGCGAAGAAGGATCCTGCCATTGCTTTACGCAGCGAATAAAACGCAATAAAACAGCGATTGACTGTGTCAAAGCCCCTCTGCTATCAACTCATTTACGATTAGTAAATTAGGGTTTCTATCAGAGGGGCTTTTCCTTGTCACTCATCTGTTTTATTGTGTTTTAGAAAAAAAAAACGCACTATTTGGCGAATAACTGCGTCCAAGCCGTTTTGTTCACCCGTCACGTACGCTAAAGTACGTTGGGCGGGTTCACAAAGCGGCTTTTCCTTGTTCTTCATCTATTTCACGCCTTTATTAATACGACCAAATATTGCGACTAACTTTGTCAGAGGCACCCGCCCGACAACTCATTTACGCATAGTAAATTAGGGTTGCCGTTCGGGTGCCTCTTTCGCGTTATTCATCGATTTGGCGACCTTTTATGAGCAAAATGGTAAAGCGTGTAAAAAAACACACTGACAATGCGTTTTTCATATAGCTTCGCAGCCGCCCAAACGTTGCTCGTAGACAGGCGGAGCCGTAGTTTATGGAACGACGAAGAATCGTTGTGAGCATCAACTTTCGTCGTTGCAACTGCCGAGCCGCCNNCTCAAAGTTGCAACCCCTTACGTCACAAACAAATGCTCTGATTTGTTTGTGACAGGACGTTTGCGCCAAAATATTTGTCAAGCCATCTTGAAAAGATGGGTGACAAGTGTTTTGCATTCGGCGCAAAATAATTATTCATTATTAATTAATAATTAATCACAAAACCTTATTTGTCACTGAATTTTCATTTAAGCACAACATATTGTCTTTTGAAAATCATTCAAAATTTTGCGTTGGCGGTAGGTTTTTTTTTGTGCTATCATTATACGCTGTATAGAAGGAGTTAATATCGTGGGTTTTGCAAAATTTCAAAGTGACTTTTTGATGGAAACGTTTACGCTCGTGGACAATCTGTTTATCAACGAGCATTTGCCCTATTGCGACGAAAAGCAAATCAAGGTGTATCTTTACGGTTTGTATCTTTGTATGACGCCGCAAAAGGAAAACAGCGTGCAAGAACTTTGCGCGCGTTTGGATATGACGGAAGCGGAAATCGTGTCCGCTTATTCGTATTTCGAGGATATGGGGCTTGTGCAAATCGTGAGCAAGCAACCGCTCGAAGTGCAGTATCTGAGCCTCAAACACTCTATGCAAACGCCAAAGAAATACAAGAGCGAAAAGTGGAACGATTTTAACGCGCACCTTCAGCAACTTTTCCCCGAGCGTATGCTCACGCCCAACGAATATAACGAGTACTATATGTTCCTTGACGAGAGCAAAATCGAGCAAGACGCAATGCTTATGATTGTGCAGTACTGCATCAATTTGAAGGGTATGAGCGTGAGGTATCCCTACATACTCACGGTTGCGCGCAACTGGGCGGCGGACGGCGTTCGTACGGCGCAGGACGTTGAAAACAAACTTTCCGAATACGACCAACAATCCGAGCAAATGCAAAAAGTGCTCGTCGCGCTCGGCAGAAAGGGCGGGGCGGAACTCGAAGAAAAGCAAATGCTTCTCAAATGGACTCGCAGTTGGGGATACGAACTCGACGCAGTGCTTGCGGCGGCAAAGACGCTCAAAGGCGCAAAGAACTTCAAGAAACTCGATGCGAAACTCGACGAATTTTATCGTATGTCCATATTCACTGCAGAGGAAATGAACGACTATCAGGCGCACCGCGAGTATCTCAAAGACATCGCCGTTGCCGTCAACAAGAATCTCGGCATTTATTACGAGTCGTTCGAGCACGAAATCGAGGTGTACATTGCGGTGTGGACGGCAAAGGGATTCGACCTCGAAGCACTCACCAAAATCGCGCACCATTGCTTTATATCCAGCGTGCGCACCCTCGACGGTATGAACAACATCGTCGAAAAATTCTACAAACAAGGACTTCTCACCGCAAAGAGTATCGACGAATATATGCTTTCGCAAATCGAACTCGACGGCAAAATCAAGCAAATCATCGAGGCGAGCGGCAGAACTCGCGCGGTTACGACGCAAGATAGGGAATACTACCGCACGTGGAACATCACGTGGGGATTCTCGGACGACGTCATTATGTACGCGGCAAAGCAAGCGGAAGGCAAAACTTATCCGACCCCGTTCGTCAATCAGTTGCTCTCGACATACAAGGCAAACGGCATAACGACGGTAGAGCAAGCAAAGAAATTCACGCCGTTGCAAAGCGGTCAAAAGACGAGAGAAAAGACGTTCGACGAGCGCGCGTATTCGCAAGAAGAACTCAAAAGCGTGATAACGAGTATAGACAGTTTGAAGGACATCGAGTGGTGATATGAAACAAAGAGTTATGCAAAAAACGCTTGCAGAGCGTCAAAAACAGATAGAGGCGCAACGAGCCGCCGCGCGTGCGCTTGCGCAAAAGGCGTTTTCTATCGAGGAAATAGCAAAGGCAAACAAAGCGTACATCGACGCAGAATTTGCCGCTATGGCGAGCGGCGACGACAAGTCGAAAACGGCGGAAAAAGCGCACGAAAAGTATAGAAAAACCCTCGAAAAATACGGTTTTTCCGAAAATGATTTCGAGAACAAACCTTCTTGTCTGCTTTGCGGCGACACGGGATACGTTGGCGGCAAAGTGTGTTCGTGCGTATGGGATTTGTACGTCGAAAACCTCAAAAAAGAGTGCCAAATCGACGAAAGAGCAAAGTTCTCGTTCGAGGATTGCGACCTCAAAAAGATACGCGACGAGGCGCAAAGAAAAGCCACGAGCGCGCTTTACGATTCGATGAAAAAGTACGTTGCCAAATTCCCGACGGCAAAGTGCAAAACTTTGGTGTTTTCGGGCGGCGTAGGCACGGGTAAAACCTGCCTTGCAAGCGCAATGGCGCGCGCAATAATCGAAAAAGGGTATTCCGTGCAGTTTTTGAGCGCATACGAGTTTTGCTCGCTTATGCTCAAAGTCCACACTTCGCCCATATCCGAGCGCAATGCGCTTTTAAGCGACGCACTCACTTGCGATTTGCTCGTCATCGACGACCTCGGCACAGAGCCTATGCTCAAAAACGTAACCGTCGAATATCTGCTTCTTACGTTGGAAGAAAGACAATCCAAAGGACTTGCCACCATAATCACCACGAATTTGAGCGGCGAAAACATATTGAATCGTTACGGCGAGCGCATTTATTCGAGATTGAGCCACAAGCAATACTCGATGATAATCCAAATGCAAGGCAACGATTTGCGCCTTTGAAGCAATCGCCTTTGAAGTTTTTGAAGCGATAATATTATAAATTCGTCAAATGAATATGCGCCATATAAAACACCCGTTTCCCGCCGTTGCGGACTCGAAGTCGAGGATTTTAATTCTCGGCAGCGTTCCGTCGATCAAATCGGTGGAAAACAATTTTTATTATATGCATCCGAAAAACCGTTTCTGGAAGGTGCTTTCGGCGATTTTCGGCGTCGATTTGTACTCGGCGACCGTTGACGAGCGCACATCGTTTTTGCTTGAAAACGGAATCGCGCTTTACGACAGCGTGGAAGAATGCGACATCGAGTCGAGCAAGGACAGCGCAATTTCAAACGTCGTGCCTGCCGACATACCGTCGCTGATTGCAAAAAGCGAGATTTCGCACATCTATTGCAACGGAAAAGCGTCTTTGCATTATCTTTTGTCCGCATATCCGAAGTACGAAAGCATAACGACGCTTTTGCCGTCCACAAGTCCTGCGAACGCTCGGTTTTCGCTCGAAAAACTTATCGAGGCGTGGAAAGTCATTATTAAATGACTTTTTGTTTTTTTCGACTTTGAAAATATCGTACAAATGCAAGATTCGGTATTGAAATTAATATTATTTTATTATATAATCAATATACATCAAGATATGCGCTTTTGCGCAAAGGGAAAATTATGGCAGATTTGATGAACAAAAAAGAGAAAAAGGCAGGTGCTTTGACTGCAAATATGTGGATTTACGCTCTCGGACTTATGGGCATAAATCTCGGCATCGGCCTTATCAACAGTTATCAGGCGGAATTTTTCAACAAAATTCTTCAAGCGGATTTGATGGCTGTTGCGGGCATTATTCTGGCGGCGAAGTTTATAAGCATAGTTGCGGACTTCGTCATCGGAAACCTCATCGACAGAGCGAATTTCAAGGCGGGCAAAATGCGCCCGTGGATTCTGTTTTCGGCGTTTCCGCTTGCAATTCTGACGATGATTTCGTTCGTTTACATTCCGTTTTCGTCCAATGCGGGCAGATATGTTTACATAATCTTCGTCGTGGTGCTTTGGAACATCTCTATGACTATGGCGGACATTCCCTCGCAAGGTATGTTGTCACTCATTTCAAAGAGCAGCGAAGAAGTCAACAACGCGGCAGGTCTTGGCAATACGCTCAAATCAATCGCGCTTGCCGCCCCGGGGGTGTTCGTAAGTTTCGTGTGTATACTCACCGGCTCGGACGGCGCGGTCGGCGAAAAAGAATATCTCATCACATCGGGCATAATGGCGGGGCTCGGACTCATATTCCAACTTCTTATGTACTTCAAGTGCAAAGAGGTCGTCAAGTCAAACACTTCGGCGGGTATGAGTTTCAAAGAGATGTTCAGAGAACTCAAAAACAACAAGATGTTGCTCATAGTTTTCGGAACGTACATTCTCGGCTTCGGCAGAAACATAGGTCTCGGCATTGCGGTGCAGGCAACTTGCATACTCATTCGTGACGGTATCGACCTTTCCTTTATCGGTATGGGCACGCTTTACGGCGACGCGTGCAGTTGGGCAATCGGCATCACGAGCGCGATTTCCTCAATGGTTACAATCGTCTTTAACCCCGTCATAAACAAGAAACTGGGTGAAAAGAAGTACTTTATGGTTGCAGGTTTCTACGGCTTTGCGGTTACGCTTATTTCAACGCTCATCTACACGCTCAGCCCGAGCGGTGGCTTTGGAAGAAGCATTTGGGCGATCTGGATTTATCAATTCTTCCTCGGCTTCGCATACGGTCCGAACGGCTATTTGCCGATGGTTATGACCGCCGACATCGTGGACTATCAAGAGTGGAAGACGGGCAAACGCACCGAAGGCACGCAGTTTGCAATCCTTTCGATGTCCAACAAACTTTCCAACGCGCTCTCGGTGTCGCTGGGCATATTGTTTATCGGCGCAATCGGCTACGACGCGGCAAAATACGCCGACGTTGCGAAGTTTGGCGTGCAGGGCAGCGCGGAAAATCTGCAAGCAATCGCAAGTTACGTCACCGACGGTATGCAAAACAAAGCGTGGATCGTCTACTTCTTGCTTCCGGGACTTTGTATGCTTGCAAGTTCGCTGTTGATGTTCTTCTACAAGATTGACGAAAAGACGAAGAAACAAATGCGCGAAGAACTGACAATACGCAGAGCGGAAAACGAAGCGGCGCAAATCGTCGAGGACGAGGAATGTTCCGACAATTGCGCGGAATGTGACAAAGAATGTGATTTGAGAGCGTCGGATACGCAAGAAGAAACCGAAAAGCCGTTTGATGAAGCACTCGCCGAACATTTCGAAGAAGAATTGAAAGAAACCGACGATTCGACGACGGACTCGGAAGAATAAACGAAAAGAATCAGCGATATTTTACTGAATATTCAACTTCTAACGATTTGAACTTTTGAAAAACCAAAGCCCCCGAAATCGGGGGCTTTGCCATTATAACGTTTTGAAAACATCGTTATTTGACGATATAAACTTTGCTTTGGCACTTCTCGAGAGATACGGAAATCCTGCCGCTCGTGGTGAGTTTTTCGCCGCTCCATTGCTCTTTGGCGGTATATTCGGTCTGCTTTTGCAATGCGACGTACTTGTCGTCGACAAGCGAGTTCAAGTCAAATTTCGCTTTTGAGGCGTGAGAGGACTTATTGAAGAAGCACACCGCAACCGAGCCGTTCTCAAGTGGTTTTGCAAGCACGTCCACGACGCCTTTTTTGACGCGTTTGGCTTGCTTTGCGAGGGGGTCTTGGTTGATTGCAATCATATTCCTGTTGGTAACGATGCTCTTTACTTGTTCGCTCATATTGCGTAAGTCGTTGCCGAGAATGAGCGGCGCGTTCATCATACACCAAAGAGAGAAGTGCGACACGTTCTGATTGTAGGTGAGTTTGCCGTTGCCCACTTCGAGCATATCGGGGTCGTTGTAGTGACCCTTGCTTGCGTACTTATAGAGTTTGACGGTGTGTTCGTAGATGATTTTGATCCAAATCCACCACGGGCGAATATCGGGGGTAGTGCGCCAGAGGTTGCCCGCTTTCGCTCCCCAGTTGTACGGCTTGCCCCAACCCCATTCGCAAATGGAAAACACGATGGGTTTTTCCGCTTGTTTGCGCTCTTTGGCAACTCTTGCCGTAGCGTCTTTGAGTGCCTTGCCCATACGGCGATACTGATACATTTCGCTGTCGGCGTTGCTCGTGACGGGATTGAACAGTTCGATTTTGTTTTTGCCCGTTTTGAGGTTTACGATGACTTGGAATCTTGCAGTGAGGTTGTAGTGCTTTTGCGGCGGGAAAAGAATCTCGTATTCCTCGTCGTCGTTGATTTTGGCGATGAGATACTTCTCGTACGCACCTTTCTTTTTGATGTTGACGGTGAGCACGTATTTGCCGTCTTCGTCAACCTCGACGTTGTTGTAGGTGATTCTGCCTTGATTTGCGTCGAGACCCGAAACGTAACTGCCGCTGGGAAGTTTGGTGTCCGTCATAAATCTCGCAAGCCCCGAAAGCACTGCGTTGTGTACGGAATATTCCATAGGGTGCGAGTCGAATTGCGAAACGCTGATAGAATAGACGAGCGGCGCGTAGCGAGAGATGGGAATATGGTGGCAGTAGTCGTACTTGAAGTACTCTACGCCCCATTTTGCGAGGGTGTAAGCGTCGTATTGCTCTCTGCCGAGGCTTGCGGGCAAATCCTCGCAGGTGAGAGTGCCGTTAGAGGTGTACGCGCCCAATTTCAAGCCCATTGCGTTGACTTGCTTTGCAAGATTTGCAATGCCGTTAGGGAATGTTTCGTAATCGCCGACGAGTTCGCCGTTTTCGTCGCGCAACGAGGATTGCCAGCAGTCGTCGAGATTGACATACTTGTATCCCGCCTCGATAAGACCGTTGTCTTTCATTGCTTTTGCGGTGTCGAGAATGAGTTTTTCGTTTATGCGATTTCTAAACGTATTCCAACTCGACCAACCCATAGGGGGCGTAAGCGCGACGCCGTTGTCGTAGTCGTCAAGTTCGGGATTTACGCTCGTCGGTCTTTTCTTTTGAAAAAGGCTTTTGATATAGCAAAACGGGCACATATTGTTGCGTTTCATAATTCACCTTGTAAAGCGTCAAAGTGCATTTGACTTTTTTCGTTTCTCGGAGATTTTTTTCGTTTTTGCGATTTTCGGCTTTTTGACCTTGTCTTTTTGCGGTTTGGAATCTTTTGCTCTCGCTTTTGCGTCGATTCGCTCGAATCTCTTTTCGATTGCCTCGCCGTGTTCGAGTTTGATTTGATTCATCATCGCAACGAATCCGACGTATGCGACGGTTACAATGGCACCGATTGCAAGCATTGCTTTGCCCATTTCCCAGTTGACGTGATTGTCAAGACGGAAGAAGTCGCGAAGCAGCGCAACGACGTCGATAGTCTTGCCGTTTATCTCGATATTGATAGAGAGGAAGTAGATTCCCACGAATATGAACACCATAAGAACGTAGGTGAACAAGTTGAGTAAAATGAGCCATTTCGACTTGTCGAACTTGTGCTTTTTGCGCTCTTTTTTCGGTTTTTTGCGCTTTTTATTGTCGCTTTCGTTGTCCGATTCGAGAACTTTCATAACAACGCCGTTTCTCAAAGAATCGCGCTTTTCATTCTCGTCGAAATCGTCGTATACGCGAGCCGCTTCCGCTTTTTCCGCGCGCGCCTTTTCCGCTTCCAACTCTTTCATAAAATCGCTGATTCCGAAAAACGCCGACCAACTCGAAAGTTTAGTGGGCAATGACACCTTGAACAAAAGCAGGAATCCCACGAAAGTGATAATCCATATAAACACCGTTTGCGACTGTTTCGCCGTAATGTCGGTTAGGAAAAATCTGTTGCAAATTATGACCGCTATCGCACCGATAAGAACGGTGATTCCGCCGGGGACGGCGTTTGAAAGCACCTTTGGCAAGAACCTGCCCGTAACTCTGTCGGTGTTAGGTTCGAGCGCAAGCACCACCGACGGCATACCTATCGTAACCGCGCCCATAATGGTGAGGTTCTGCGGTGTGAAGGGAAGGGGGTCGACGACGAGCATAAACAACAGCGCGAGCAACGTGTTGTATATGGTTTTCATAATGTAGAGGGCGGCGGAACGTTCGAGGTTGTTTATCGAGCGTCTGCCCTCGGCAACCACTCTCGGCATAGACGAGAAATTGCTGTCCAAAAGCACTAGAGAACTTACGTTCTTTGCCGCGTCCGACCCCGAAGCCATTGCCACCGAGCAATCTGCTTCTTTGAGCGCAAGCACGTCGTTTACGCCGTCGCCCGTCATAGCGACGGTGTGACCTGCCTTTTTGAGTGCTTTGACGAGCATAAGTTTTTGGTCGGGAAGAACGCGCCCGAATATCGTGTATTTTGTTGCCGCCTCGTACACTTCTTGTTCGGTGCTCAACGTGGACATATCCACGATGTTGTCGCAATCTTCAAGCCCCGCGCGCATAGCGACCGCTCTTACGGTCTGCGGATTGTCACCCGAAATTATCTTTACGTTTACGCCTTCTTGCTTGAAGAAACGCAACGTGTCGGGGGCTTCTTTTCTTATTTTGTCGGTTATGAATACGAAACTTTCAAGAGCGAGAGTTTTGGGCAGAGTGCCGTCGCCGAACTTGTTTTTCGAGGACGCGATAACCATAACTCTGAATCCCTTTTGCGCCATTTCCGACATCGTGTTTTCCATTGCTTTGGTGCGCTTTTTGAACACGAATTCGGGTGCGCCTATGACGTAGGAAACGCCGTCAATTCTCGCGCCGCTCCATTTACGTTGAGAGGAAAACGGCACGGTCTGTTCCGCTTTGCCCACGCTTTTCAAATCCTCGACGTAGGCGCGAAGCGCGTTTATCGTCGCGTTGTCGTCGTCGAGTGCGCTCGTGACGTTTTTTATGATTTGCTTTATGCCGTTTGCGTCCTTGCCTTTTGCCGGTTGCAATTCGTTGACTTCCATCGTGCCTTCGGTGATAGTGCCCGTCTTGTCGAGGCAAAGCACGTCAACCCGTGCGAGCGTTTCCACGCAATAGAGGTCTTGCGCAAGGGTTTTGTGACGAGAAAGTCTCATAACGCTCACGCAAAATACCGTCGAGGAAAGCGCGACGAGTCCCGACGGAATCATACCTATAACCGTTGCTATCGTGCCGAGAACCGTCGAGGAAAGGTGAGAACTTATCTTGTAGCCGAGAAGGGTGGTTATCATCTTTTGGGCGTCTTCGGAATTGTGTTGTACAAAAAATTTTACGCAGAACAATATTATGCCGAGCGGCACGATTATGCTCGCCATAACCTTGACTATGAGCATAAGCGAACGCCATATCTCGCTGTTGGGTTTCTTGAAATACTTTGCGCCCGAACTGATTTTGGTTGCAAAATTGTCAAGTCCGACGTGTTCGACTTGCGCTTTTGCAGAGCCGGATACGACGAAACTGCCCGACATAATCTCGTCGCCGGGGTTTTTGAGGATTGCGTCGGGTTCGCCCGTAATAAGACTTTCGTTGACTTCGATAGATCCTTCCACGACAACGGCGTCCGCGCAAATCTGACTTCCCGTGGACAAAACCGTCAAATCGTCGAGCACGATGTCCTTGACGGCAATCTCTTTTTCCTCGCCGTCGCGAATCACGATCGCTTTGGGGGCGGATATGAGCGACAATTTGTCAATCGTACGCTTTGCTCTCATCTCTTGGAATATGCCTACGAGCGCGTTGAAAATTATGAGCAACATAAATCCGAAATTGCCCAAAATGGAAAGGAAACTTTCGCCCGCGTCCACAAAGAAGAATATAAGCAGCGCGAGTGCGATAAATACGAAATTGAAAAACGTGACGATGTTTTCACGCAAAATCTGCGCGACGCTTTTCGTCTTAACGTTCGTGTCGCCGTTCACTTTTCCTTCGGCGATTCGGTTTTCCACGTCTTTTTGTCCGAGTCCGCTTTTGATGTCGGTGACAAACTTTTCCTCTACGGTTTGTTCGTCTTGCTCGTTTTCAATAATTTCGGACGGCATATAGACGTTGTTTTCGGGCTTTTCCGCCATAATTCCCCTTGTGCGCACGCGCGCCTAATTCATTATATATAATCGATTATAACATAAAATGTTCATTATTCAAGAAAAAAAGCGTCGGTGAAAGGCAAAATGTACGATTTTTTGCATATTTTCAAATCCAAGCCAATATATTTTGCGTATGAAAAGAAAAATTTGCTTGATTTTGGTTGCAATTTTGTGCTTGTCGCTTTCCATCGTCGCGCTTTGCGCGTGCAACAAAAAAACGAACGACGAGCAAAAAGACAATATATCCCGACTCACCGAACAGTACTATGCGGGCGAGAGCGACCTTTTTGCCGTCAGTATCGAAAAGGGTAGGCGCGAAAAGAACTTCATCGCCGACGGCGTGTCAAAGGACGTTTGCGAATTTGCCGAACTCATAATCGTTCCTCTCAAAACCAGCGATTACACGGCGGTTTCCTACGTCATTTCTGCCGACGACAAAACTGTTTCGGGTGAGATAAAATGCTCGTCGAGCGGCGAATTTGTGACATCTATCGCACTCGATTTCGTTCCCAAGACCATAACGGTCACGGCAGGCGAAGCCTCGTCCGACATCGAACTCAATTCCGTCCTTGACGGCAAACTGTCTGCAAACGACGTCATCAACATCGCCAAAGAGTCTCTCAAAGACAAAATCGACCAAGAGTACGCCGAAGGCAAAGCCGACCGCGAAATTTACGTCAAACTTATCACCGCCGACCGCGAAAGTTACTATTATTACGTATCTTTCATCGGTGACGGGGTGGATTATTGGGCGATGTTGATTGATCCGACGAGCGGTGCAATAATCAGCAGAAAATAGTTTGAGCGTGCTATTGAGCGCATAGCGGCGTCAGCGCAAAAATCGTTTTCAAGGCAATGCTGACACGCAAGTTTGCGTATAAGCATTTGCCTTGATAGATTTATTGCGCTACTACCGCGCAAGCCCTCTTTACTCTCAAAATAAGACGGGCAAGAACTCAAACCGCAATTCCGTGCGAGTGCTTGCTTGGTGAGGGCGTGCTGCGCACGCAAGCGGATAAACGAACACTTATTCAAGGCGTACTTATAAGCGGAATGTGCTCATTCGCAGACGGAACGCGAGCCGCAACGGCGAGCCATTGCTCAAACGGCGTTGCGGCAATGTCAATCGCCCGCATTGTCATTCAGAGCGAAGCGTGGGAATCCCCTAAATAGAAAAGAAAAAATTGGTGCGATTGATAAAAACCGCACTTGTTCTCGCAATCACTAACCGCGCAGAGAATTTGTGCTATCAGTTTAGACACGGATAAAAATTTACGCCGCAATTTCGCCAAATTATCTGCTTGGTGAAGCGCACTGCGTGCGCAAGAGGAAAAATTTGAACGGCGGTATGGGCTCGACGCGTTAAACAACACATTNNGTGAATGTGTTGTAGCCAAAGCGAACGAGGCGGATTGCCTCGCAAACGCCGAAGTCCAAACACGTGAGGAAGGGGGAAACTTTCATTAATTTTTGTTTTGCTTTTGCGATGTCTGACAAAAAATTATTTAATCGTGCAAAATTCATAAAAAAAACACCGTCGCTGACGGTGCTTTTTTATGCTAATTTCAGATCAAAGCAATTAGTTGAACAAATCTTTGAACGCTTTGCCGAATTTGACGACCGGTGCTTTGCTTGCCGCGATCGTGATCGGTTGTTTGGTGAGGGGATTGAAACCTTGTCTTTCTGCTTTTTCTTTTACTTCGTAGGATGCAAAGTTTGCGATTGCAACTTTGTCGCCTGCTTTGAGTGCTTCTGCGATGACTGCTGCGTATGCGTCAACCGCTGCGGTTGCGTCTTTGATGGAAAGGTCGGCTTTTGCTGCCACTGCTTTGATAAATTCTGCTTTATTCATTTTGTTTCCTCCTTGGGGATTGTACACACATTATAGACGAAAAAATCGCCTATTGCAATACCTTTTTTAATATTTGCACGTCGAGAGCGGTTTTATATCTTGTGTTTTTGTCCCTCAAACTTACAGTTTGAATCAGTTTGCGTTTTTTTGTTTCGTATTTGACATAAACGCTGTTTTGTATTGTTTATTTGCCCGTTTTGCGTATTTACATTCCGTTTTGGCTTTGGTATAATTATATCAAACAAAAAATCTCGGAGGCGAATTATGGCAAACGGCTACGGCATTTCCAAATGGCAAGATGCAAAGCAAATCAATCAAGAATTGAAGAACTTGACCGATCAACCTATCTATTGCGTATCTGAAGACGCTCTCAAAGACGTTCTCAATCATTTCGATACAAAATGCGCAAAGTCCAAAGAAATTACGACTGAAGCAAAGAAGTACATCCCGGGCGGCGTTCAACACAACCTCGCGTTCAACTTTCCGTTCCCTATGTGTATGGAAAAAGCGGAAGGCGCATACCTTTATGACCGTGACGGCAATCAATACATCGACTTCCTTCAAGCGGGCGGTCCTACCATTTTGGGAAGCAATTTCCCCGCAGTAAGAGAAAAAGTTTTCGACCTTCTCAACCACTGCGGCCCCGTAACCGGTCTTTTCCACGAAGGCGAACTTCTTTTGGCAAAGAAAATCAGCGAATTGATGCCTGCTTGCGAAATGTTCCGTATGCTCGGCTCGGGTACGGAATCCGTTATGGCGGCAATCCGCGTGGCACGTTGCGCAACTAAGAAAAAACGCGTCATCAAATGCGGCGGCGCATATCACGGCTGGTCAGATCAAATGGTTTACGGCTTGAAGATTCCCGGAAGCCGTCAATTCCTCGAATCTCACGGTATCCCCGGTTGCTACAATCACACCGACGAAGTGCGTCCCAACGACCTTGAAATGCTCGAAGCAATGCTCAAAAAGAACGTTATGCGCGGCGGTACGGCGGCTGTCATCGTTGAGCCGGTCGGTCCCGAATCCGGTACTCGTCCCATCGACGTCGATTACAACCTCAAAGCAAGACTTCTTGCAAAAAAATACGGCGCGCTCTTCATCTTCGACGAAGTCGTCACCGGTTTCAGAGTCGGCATTCACGGCGCGGCAGGTTACTTCTTCGACGAGCAATACGGCTACAAAGTCGACAATAAACCCGTCACCATCAACGGCAAGCCTTGGATTATCGAGGACAAGAAACTCGTCGACGGCAAAGTCGTCAAATTCAAACGTCAAGGCACCGGCAGAGATATGTATCCTGACCTCACCGTATTCGGCAAAATCGTCGCGGGCGGCTATCCTTCCGCAGGCGGCGTAGGCGGCAAGAAAGAATACGTTTCTCTTATGGCTGCAGGTCTTGCAGGTATGGGCAAGAAAGCGTACGTGGGCGGCACTCTCGCTGCAAACCCGCTCAGTTCCTATGCAGGATACCTCGCAATCTGCGAAATCGAAAAGAACAACGCTTGCGAAGTCGCAGGCAAAGCGGGCGACCGTCTTGCAACCGGTCTTAAAGCACTCGTGAAGAAATACAATCTTCCTTACGTCGTCTACAATCAAGGCAGCATCGTTCACCTCGAATGCACCGGCGCAATGAGCTTCGACTTCTCGAATATGTGCTTGCTCGGTTCTGTCATCCCGATGCTCAAAAAGAAACCCGAAATGCTCAGAAGAAAGGTTGCTATGGAACAAATGGGCGCGGCGTATATGGCAAACGGAATAGTCACTTTGGCAGGAAGCCGTCTTTACACCTCTATGGCCGACACGGACGAAATCATCGACGAGGCACTTCGCCGCTTCGAAAACGTCTTTAAGACAGTCGTAAAGTGCGAAGACGATTCGAGATTTGAAAAGAAACCTCACTAAGCGATAACATCGTCGGCGCACAAAATCGTGCGCCGACGTTTTTAAGGCAACTCGTGCCTTACGATACGAATAATCAAACGACGAAAATACGGTTTTAATGCGCCTCGTCGCAAAAATAATGACTTGATTTTTCGTCCGCGTTTGATATAATATCGATAAAGCAATAATAACTGTCGTGCGCATACGCGACAGAGTAGGAGAACAGTATGAACGAATTGATTGTTGCAAACGTCAATAAATACGCGAATATGCTCGCGGAAAAGAAGTATTTGCAAAGCGGTTACATCGCGGTCAGAGAAGAAGACGGCATCGTCATCACTCGTCCGAGAATAAATTATTCCGACGTAAAGGAAGAAGACTTGACTTTCGTCAACGACAAGAATATCGAAACGCTCGAAGGCAACTTCCGCGCGGCGGCGGTTATCTTGTTCTGCGCAATCCGTCAGGACAAAGAGGCCAATGCGGCGGCAATCGTAGACAGCGACAGCACCGTCGAATTTTCCAAAAAGAGAAAAACTCTTATGCCTATACTCGACGATATGGCGCAAGTATGCGGCGTTTCAATCAAATGCGCACAAAAGAACGTCGCTTCCGACGTGGTTGCGGCTCTTTCGGGTCAACGCAACTGCTGCTTGCTTCCCGAAGCGGGCGCGGTCGTGACGGGGCGTACTCTCGACGAAGTTTTCACCGCAACGCTCGTTTTGGACAAGGCTTGCAACGCCGAAATCCTTGCTGAAAAGAAGGGCGGAACGCAACATATGAGTGCGGTCGCCGCACTTTTGGAACACGTCGTGTTCAAACTCAAATATTCCAAAACCAACCAAAAGCAACAAAAGGCTGCCGAGAGCGGTGAAAAGGAACAGAAAGAGGAAAGAGCAACCGCAGTCGTCACCGACGAGGAAAAGAAAGTCGCGCAAGACATCAAAGACGCAGGCGTAAGACTTCTTGAGGAAAACCTCGTTCAAGGCACTTGGGGCAATATCGCCGTCAAACTCGACGACCAATATATGCTCGCAACGCCGTCGGGAATCGATTACGTTATGCTCAAACCCGAACAAATGGCAAAAGTCAATATGGAAACTCTCGAATGGACAGGCACGAACAAAGCCACCAGCGAAAAAGGTATACACGCGATTTTGCTCAAAGGCGACAAGAATATCACCGCAACCATTCACACGCACCCGTTTTACGGCTGTATTCTCGCCGCAATGGGCAAGGCTATGCCTGTTCCCGAAAAGTATCAGGACGTTTTGGGCAAAGAGATTCCGTGCGCAAAAGCGGCGCTTCCCGGCACTAGCGGACTCGTCAAAAACGTTGCAGCGGCAATCGGCGACGCACCCGCTTGCTTTATGGCTCATCACGGCGTTATGGTCAGAGGCAAAGACCTTCAAGACGCACTGAATATTTGCAGAGCCCTCGAAGAGGCATGCCGCGATTATCTTGCGGAATAATAAAAAACAAATCGAAATCTAAATTTCATCAAAAATCAAAAACCGCAGTGCAAACTGCGGTTTTTGATTTCTCTTTTATGTACTATGTGTGTTTTTTAACGTTGGTCGTCGCAACGGGATTCGTCCATTTCGCCTTCGTCGTACACCGCAGGACGTCCGAAGAAGCCTTTGAAGAACTTTTTGACGCGCAGTGCAACGATCCAGTCGCCGAGCATCGATATGCCGTGTACGATGAGGAACGTGCCGACCATAACAGTGAGCGAGATTGCGCCGCCGATGGGGTCGAAGAAGGTGAGAAAACCGAAAACGATTTCAAAAATCGAGAGAATCAGAAGCGTCCACCAGTAGGGAACGAGGTATCTGCCTGCAGAGATTGCAAGGGACAATTCCGAAATGCCTTCCACGATGAACCACATTGCAAAGATGAATGGCAAAAAGCCTGCTACAACGCCTTCGTTTGCGAGCAAGATTACGCCGAGAACGGTTGTGATTACGCCGTCTGCAAGGAATGCGCCTCCGCCGACGAATCTCGCCGTGGTGAAGAATCCCGCAATTTCCACGATGCCTATCACAAGCACGATTGCGCCGACGATGTACGCAAGCACGGACAGTGTCGTGTCAACGGGCAGACAGAAGCAAACCACGCCTGCCACAATCATCAGTATACTTGCCAAAAACCATAGAACAGTTGTTGATTTTTTCATATTATTTACCTCTTTCAGTTTGTTTTCTACACTTATTATATATGCCTCAAATTTGCAGTCAACAACACTTTATGCCATAAGCGAGAAATAATACACACAAGTAGAAAAATATGTTCCAAAACGGTATACAAAACGGGAAAATTGATGCCGATAGAACTGAATGCGGTATTCATTTGTACTATTTAAGGAATAAGATATTTTTGTGCAATATAATGAAAAACATATGCTTTAATTCAAAAAAACACTCTTGCGAGTGCTTTTGGAATATGATTTTTACTTTAATTATTTTTATTATTATTTCTTTTCGACGTCTATCATACGACCGCAGTACGAGCATTTGACTTGCAAATTGTTGCTCGTTTGGGTTATACCGCCGCAGTACGGGCATTGCACGGTGTACGTTCCGATGTCGTCGGGACGATTGTTGAGCGGCAAAATTTTGGTGCCTTCGATTGTGTAGTCGCAAAGATATTGCTTGTCTATGCACACGCGCACCGCGTCGATAACGTCGTTTGGTTGCATAGAAAGGTGATTTGCGATTTCGGTCGTATCTCTGAATCCTTCGCGCTTGATTGCGTCGATTATGCGTGCGTATCTCTTTTGCGGTGCATAGCGCACCCATGCAATAGGCGAGCCGTAAAATCCAAGCACGACGAAAACTATACCGATTGCCATAATCGCCGTGAAAACCGCACCGCCTTCTTCCTTGCGAGTTGCGCCGACTATGGTCATCGCAATGCCCAAAGGAAGCATAACCGTGAGAACGATTGACAACGCAAGTTGCTTTGCAAGATTTTTTTGAAGTTTGCTTTTTTCGTTTTTCATAATAATATTGTATTACAAACGCAATATCTCGTCAAGAAGTAAGCAAATATTGCTCTTAAATCGATTTCTAAAAAGTAAAGTATTGTATGCAAAACGTTTTTGGAAAAGCGAAAAACGGGCGAAAAATCCTTTGATAAATTGCACTTTGTATCGTAAAAATCATCGTCGCTTTTTCAATCTAAAATTTGTATAAATTTTTGCGCCGAGGTATTGACGAAAACGCATTGAATGATATAATAACCTCAATCAAAAAATTATCCGATGGAGGTAACTATATGGCAAAGAAAACGTCAAAGAGCGTTGTCAATCAAATCATATGCTATGCACTTATTTTGGCTGCGCTGCTCGGTATCGTAACGATAATTCTCATTGCGGAAGGCACTTATGCTTGGGAAGGCATTTGGTGCGGACTTGCAACTACGCTTGTACTTGCTCTTGCGGGCGCGTGGTACGGCTGGAACAATGCAAAACTACCCGGTGTAGGCGGAAAGGTTGCATACATATTTACCGTGCTTATCATCTTGACAACGATTTTGTTTGTTCCGCTTTATCTTTATGCGTAATCGCAATACAGAAGCAAAACGAAAAGGCAACCGCAAACGCGGTTGTTTTTTTGTATGTATGTGCGTATTCAAGGTGAGTTCGCATATTTGCGAATGTAAGACGAGTCTGCATATATGCGTATGCGCTTGAAAACGGACGAGAAAAGTGCTATGATTGTCGCATAAAAAAGGAAGTGGAATATGGCGTTCAACATTGTTTTGGTAGAACCCGAAATACCGCAAAACACGGGCAACATCGTGCGTACGGCTGCGGCAACGGGTTGTAAAGTGCATTTGATAAAACCCATCGGTTTCGATATAAGCGACAAAGCGTTGAAAAGAGCGGGGCTCGATTACTGGCATCTGACCGATTTTATCGTTTACGAAAACCTCGAAGAATTTTTCGAGAAAAACGCAGAGGGCAGAGTCCGCAAAGAGGCTGACGGAAGTTGGTATATCGACGACAACTCTCTTGGCGGAAAAACGCCGCACTTTTATTTTTGCTCGACGAAAGCGAAGTTGCGCTACGACGAGGCGAATTACTCGCAAAACGATTTCTTGTTTTTCGGCAGAGAGTCGAAAGGACTTCCCGAAGAACTCTTGCATGACAACTACGATATGTGTATGCGTATTCCTATGGTCAAAGAGGCTCGCTCGCTCAATTTGTCCAACTCGGTTGCAATCGTGGTGTACGAAGGTATGCGACATCTCGGATTCGACAACCTGCTTTGCGAAGGACACCTCACGAAATTTTGAAAAATAATTAGATTTTGTCTTGTCGGATTTCGGCAAAACGACATAAAACACGATATGTGTTGCAATATTTGATAAAAATGCGGAAAACGGCGAAAAATCGCCGTTTTTCTATTATAAAAGCAGTTTATAAAACACGATATGTGTAATTGTGCAAAATGTAATGCTTGGTATAAAACACGAAAAGTGTTTATAAAACCCGATTTCATAGCGGTCTTCTGCGTACCGCATGCCGTTCGTTTTTTACGACCGGTATTTTCGGATAAAGCGGCAAAACGTAATCAAAGCATAATCGAGGATTTCAAAAGGCAATGTTATATATTTTTCTTGAAATTTTTGCGCGCGTGTGATATACTGATTATCGCTAAAAATATATTGATACGCGCATAGAGCGCAAGCACACACGACGTATGCGCGAGCGCGGTTCGATAGATTTTAAGCCAAAATCTAGAAAAATCAATTTTCTTAAAGGAGAATATCTATGGCAAAAATGACAATCCGCGACGTAGACGTCAAAGGCAAAAAGTGTTTGGTTCGTTGCGACTTCAACGTTCCTATGGTTGACGGCGTAATCACCGACGAGAACCGTATCAACGGTGCGCTTCCCACAATCAAGTATCTCGTCGATCACGGCGCAAAAGTTATCCTTTGCTCGCATATGGGCAAGCCCCACAACATCTTCACCGAGGGCTTCGGTCTGAACAAAAAAGAGAAAAAGGCTGTCGAGGCTCTTCCCGAAAACGAACAAGCGGCGGCAAAAGCCGAATATATCGCAAAGGCTCTCAAAAACGACCCCAAGAAGTTTACATTGAAACCCGTTGCGGACAAACTCGCTGAGCATTTCCCCGGCAAAGTCACCTTTGCAACCGACCTTGTGGGTGAAGACGCACACAAGAAAGTAGCGGCTCTCAAAGACGGCGAAATCGTGCTTTTGGAAAACACTCGTTTCGACGCAGGCGAGGAAAAGAACAGTGAAGAACTTTGCAGAAAACTCGCTGACTTCTGTGACATTTACGTCAACGACGCGTTCGGCACGGCACACCGCGCACACGCAACCACCGCAGGTATCGTTCAATACGGATTCGCACCCGTCGCGGTTAGCGGTTTCCTCATTGAAAAGGAACTCAAATTCCTCGGTAATGCGGTTGAAAACCCCGTTCGTCCCTTCGTTGCGATTCTCGGTGGCGCAAAAGTTGCAGACAAACTCAATGTCATCGACAATCTTCTCAACAAATGCGACACGCTCATCATCGGCGGCGGTATGGCGTACACCTTCATCAAAGCACAAGGCGGCAGCGTTGGTCTTTCCCTCGTTGACGACGAAAAGATTGAGTACTGCAACAAGATGCTCGAAAAGGCAAAATCGCTCGGCAAGACCATTTATCTTCCCGTCGACACCGCAACTTGCGCCGGTTTCCCCGACCCGATCGACGCACACGTCGATATCGAGTACTGCGACAGTTATAATATTCCTGCCGACAGAGAAGGACTCGACATCGGCCCCAAGACGCAAGAACTCTTTGCGTCGGTCATTAAAAAAGCGAAAACGGTTGTTTGGAACGGACCTATGGGCGTTTTTGAAAATCCGCAACTTGCCGCAGGTACGAATGCAGTCGCAAAAGCAATGGCAGAAACCGACGCAACCACCATCATCGGCGGCGGTGATTCCGCAGCGGCAGTCGCGCAACTCGGCTACGCCGACAAGATGACCCACATCTCAACGGGCGGCGGCGCATCGCTTGAGTTCCTTGAGGGTAAGGTTCTTCCCGGCATCGCCTGCCTTAACGACCGTGCAAATTGACGAATAACTGTGTCAAAATCAGATTTCTTACCCGTCGCGTACGAAAAAGTACGCTAGGCGGGTGCGAAAACTGACTTTTCCTTGTTCTTCATTCAATTTGCGCAGTCGTTCCACGACAAGCACTAACTTTGTCAGCATACATTCGCTACAAAATCGCGTACGCTTTGTACGCTGGGTTTTGTAGCGAACGCACGCTTCCTTGTTCTTCATCCGATTATTGCTGTCGTTACACAAAAAAACAAGCGGGCGTGTAATCCAACCAAACCAAACTTACGCCGTAGGCGTACAACATTAAAATACCACTTTTAGAGGCTAATATGAGAAAACCCATTATCGCAGGAAACTGGAAAATGAACAACACCATCGCCGATACGAAGGCACTTATCGCCGACCTTGCGCCGCTCGTTAAGGACGCTCAATGCGACGTCGTCATTTGCACGCCGTACACCGATCTTGCAACCGCAGTCGAAATGACAAGAGCGACCAACATCAAAGTCGGAGCAGAGAACGTACACTGGGCTGAAAAAGGCGCATTTACCGGCGAAATTTCCGCAAAGATGCTCGTCGAACTCGGCGTTGAATACGTCATCATCGGTCACTCCGAACGTCGTCAATACTTCGGTGAAACCGACCAAACCGTCAACGCTCGCGCAAAAGCGGCTCTTGCGGCAGGTCTTAAACCCATCATTTGCGTAGGCGAAACTCTCGAAGAAAGAGAAGCAGGCATGGTTGACGACGTGCTTATTCGCCAAATCAAAGGCGCATTTGATGGTATCGACAAAGACGAACTCGACAACATTGTCATCGCATACGAACCCGTTTGGGCAATCGGTACGGGCAAAACCGCAACGGCGGAAGTCGCAAACGAAACCATCGCAATCATTCGCAGAACTATGGCGGAACTTTATTGCCCCAAGTGCGCTGAAAATCGCGTTCGTATTCAATACGGCGGAAGTATGAACCCCAAGAACGTCAAAGAACTTATGTCTATGCCCGAAATCGACGGCGGACTTATCGGCGGCGCGTCTTTGAAGGCGGTCGATTTCTCGCAAGTCGTCAACTACTAAGTTTTTAACGACTAATTGGAATTTAGTGTTCAAAAAAAAGGATTGCCGAGTTTTGCGTGGCACGTCGTGCCGCAAAATCGGCAATCTAACCGTATAAAAATTATTTACAACAAAAAGGATATAACTATGAAAAAACTCGTTTTGGTTGTTATGGACGGCGTCGGAAAGTCGAAAACAGGACTCGGCGACGCTGTTTCGCTTGCAAATAAGCCGACTTTGGATATGCTTTTGAAAGACTGTCCGAACACTTACATCAAGGCACACGGCACGGCAGTCGGTCTGCCCAGCGACGACGATATGGGCAACAGCGAAGTGGGACACAACGCACTCGGGTGCGGTCAAGTCTATTCGCAAGGTGCAAAACTCGTCGAGGAAGCCATCGAAAGCGGCGACATTTTCAAGTCTGCCGCATGGCAAGAACTCAAAAACAACTGCGTTGCAAACGCAAGCGCAATGCACTTCATCGGCTTGCTCTCGGACGGCAACGTACACAGCAATATCGGGCATCTAATCGCATTGATTAAGGGCGCAAAGCGCGACGGTGTAAAGAAAGTGTTTGTTCACGTCTTGCTTGACGGCAGAGACGTTCCGGCAACGAGCGCGCTCACTTACGTCGATATGCTCGAAAACGCTATGTCGGAATTGAACGACGATAATTTCCACGCCTGTATAGCAAGCGGCGGCGGTCGTATGGTCATCACGATGGACAGATATTTCGCAAACTGGGATATGGTTAAAGCGGGATTCTACACCCACGTTTACGGCGAGGGCAGAGGGTTTGCGAGCGCAACCGAAGCCATCGAAACTTACCGCAACGAAAACCCCGGCATTATCGACCAGGATTTGCCTGCTTTCGTCATCAAAAAGGACGGTCAACCCGTCGGCGCAATGCACGACGGCGACAGTGTGATTTTGTTCAACTTCCGCGGCGACAGAGCCATCGAAATCTCTATGGCGTTCGACAATGCCGACTTCCACGGCTTCGACAGAGGCAATATGCCCAAAGTGCTTTACGCAGGTATGCTTCAATACGACGGCGACTTGCATTTGCCAAAGAGATTCCTCGTCGAACCGCCGCAAATCAAGTACACGCTCAGCGAATTTCTCGTCAATCACGGCGTGAAATCCTATGCCGTGTCCGAAACGCAAAAGTACGGTCACGTCACGTATTTCTGGAACGGCAACCGCTCTGAAAAGTTCAGCGACGAACTCGAAGTTTGGGACGAAGTGCCTTCCGACAATGTGCCTTTCGATCAACGTCCGTGGATGAAATCCGCAGAAGTCACCGACAAGGTTATCGAGGCGATCGAATCCGAGCAATACGGCTTCATCCGTTGCAACTATCCCAACGGCGATATGGTTGGACACACCGGCAATCTCGACGCAACGAGGATAGCGGTAGAAGCGGTTGACCTCGCTCTTGCGAGACTTCTTCCTGTCGTCAAAAAGCACGATTACGCGCTCATCGTCACCGCCGATCACGGCAACGCCGACGAAATGCTCGAAAAGAACAAGAAAGGCGTCATTTCCGTGCGTACCGCGCACTCGCTCAATCCCGTTCCGTTCATCGTCTACAACTACGATTGTGAAATCGCAGACGGTTCGTTCGGACTTTCCGACGTAGCGGCAACGGCAGTGAAGATTATGGGGTTTGAGGCGGATCCCCACTGGAACCCTTCCATTATAAAATAATCGCACCAAACAGCGTCTAACTTTGTCAGAGACACCCGCCCGTCAACTCATTTACGATTAGTAAATTAGGGTTGCCGTTCGGGTGTCTCTTTCGCGTTATACATCTGTTTGGGTGCGATTATTTTTATAATGGTTACGAAAAGTAATTTCAAAGACGGAACGCGAGCCGCTTATAGAGTTTTTGTATTGCTCACTATACAAAAGTGTAGCGCGTGTACTTTAATTAAAATTTCCCCTTTCCTCAGGTGTTTTCCCTATCTGCGAATTGACACATACCGTTTATAAGTGCGCTTCGAACGAGTTGACATTAAAAAAGTCCGCGATATAATCGCGGACGGCGGTTTTTTATCTCGTCTTCGAAATAGTAAATTCCGTATACGAGTAGGCTACGAATAAGTTTTAGTTTCGGGTGTGGGCAGAGCCCACCCACAATTATTCATTATTCATTATTCATTATTAATTATTAATTCTTTCGGGTGCGGCAGTGTCTTCCTCGCTCGTCGGTTCGTCGGAAATAAGGGGCGGGTTGATAGGCGTGTCGCTCGGCGTATCGTTCGATTTGTCGTGTTTGTAGGTAAGTTTCAGCAGCAGTGGCGTGAGAAGGGAAGACACGATAATCAATATCAAAACGAAGGGCATAATCGACGCGTCTACGAGTCCGCTGTCAACGCCCTTTTGCGTGCAGACGAGCACGACTTCCGCTCTTGCCATCATACCGATGCCCACGCGCAGACTGTCCATAAACGAGTATCTGCAAATGAGCGAGCCGAGTCCGCAACCGATAACTTTGCCCAAAAGTCCTGCGGCGATAAATGCAAAGCCGAAGCCGACGATTGTGGGCGAAATCGCGCCGAAATCCGCATTTATGCCTATGCTTGCAAAGAAAACGGGTGCGAAAATCATATAGTTGCTGACCTCGACTTTTCTGTCGATGTAGCCCGATTCGGAGAGGGTGGAAAGCATAATGCCTGCAACGTACGCGCCCGTGATGTCCGCAACGCCGAACCATTTTTCCGCGGCGTACGCAAAGAAGAAGCACATCGCAAAGCCTATAATCGGGATACGTCTATGGTGTTCGGGGTGGCGTTTGAGGTAGTGTTTGAGAAGCAGGTGCGCAACGATACCAACGCCGATTGCGGCGGCGAAGAAGCCTATCATTTTTCCGATTGCGATTCCGATTCCGTCGAGTCCGTTGCCCTTGTCGAGGGATATGAAAAGGGAAAGAAGAATGACGCCTATAATATCGTCGAGGATTGCGGCGGCGACGATCGAAGTGCCGACTTTGGTGTTGAGTTTGCCGAGTTCTTTGAGTGCGGCGACGGTTATGCTGACGCTGGTTGCCGCCAAAATCGCGCCGTAAAAGAGGTTGGTTATGACTTGGTGTTGAGTCATATCCTTGAATCCGCCGTTAAACGAAGTCGCAACCAAAAACCCGAATCCGAGAGGGAACAAAACGCCCAGAATCGTAATCAAAACGGACGGAAGGCCGCTGGTTTTGAACTGTTTGAGGTCGGTTTCGAGTCCTGCCGAAAACATAATTAGTATAACGCCGATTTTTGCTAGGAAGGACAGACCTTCGAGGGTGTAATCGGTGAATACGGTTTGGTTTGGGATGTACTTGATAAAGCCGAGAAGTATGCCTGCAATAAGCATGCCAACCACTTGCGGAAGCCCTATTTTCTTGCCCAAAAGCGAGAAAAGTTTGGCGCAAAGAAGTATGAGCGCAAGCGGAAGCAAAATTTCAAAATATGCTATTGCGGATAAAGTTTGAGTGAACATATATAGCCTTCCTGTGCCGAATCGAGTGTTCGGCGCAACGTGGTTTTAGGACGTTTGAAACTCGTCATAAGGTGCGAGTTTCTTTCGTCAAGTCAATGTTATACGCTTTGTTTGAAATATAGTCAAGCGAATGAGACGAATTAAAACACCCTTAAAAATTGTGCTAAAAACCGCGCTCGACCGCAAAATATAGTTTTTAATTTGACAATATGAGTTTATACTGGTAAAATACAAAAAAGGATTGCGCATGCGCATATGGCGTATATACGCATGTATGTATGCACTATAAAAGCGCGTGGCAAGAGGAAAGAATGGACTTTTTGTCGTTTCTGACACAAGCAGCGGATTATCTCGTAGGCTTTGCAAAGACATTTGCAGGGCTGTTTGCCGCGCTTATCCTGTTTATGGTGGCAAGGTGTTTTCCGCGCCGTATTCGCAGGTATTTTTCGGCGTGTGCCACGACGGTTATTACGGTTGCGTTGCTCAGGGATTCTTTCCATCAATTCTCGTTTTTCACGTTTAGGGCGATTATCGTCAATATGACGATTGCCTATATTACGGTGTTGACGTTTTTGTTTTTCGTTTACGTTGCGACCTACATTGCGCGCGTCAACGCGATACGCTCGTTTCAGAACGTACGCCGCGACATAAAATGCGACTCGCGCACGGTCAAAGGATTTGCATTGAGGAACGACGACATTTGCGCCTCGAACGCATTTTTGAGCATTTCACCTATTTGTATGCAATGATATTTAAGAACTTTTGGCGGCAGGCGTATTCTCGCTTGCGCATTTGCGCGCGTATGCGTACGCGCACATAAGGGGCGTATGCCCTAAGAAACTCGAAGGAGAACAATTTTTATGCTTAAAGTAGAACACTTGAAAAAAACTTACCCAAAGAGCGACAGAGTCGCGGTTGACGATATATCTTTTGAATTGCGTCCGGGCGAAATCTTCGGATTTCTCGGACAAAACGGCGCGGGCAAATCCACGACGATAAAGTGCCTCACGGGCATACTGCCTTTTGACAGTGGCACGATAACCATCTGCGGTCACGACATCGTGAAAGAGCCGATAAAAGCCAAGATGGAAATGGGTTACGTTCCCGACAACCATTCCGTTTACGAACGTCTTACGGGAAGGGAATACGTCAACTACGTCGCCGACCTTTACAAAGTTCCCTCACTCGTGCGTACCGAACGTATCGATCGCTATGCCAAACTTTTCAAACTCGAAAACGCGATCGACAGACAAATCAAGTCGTATTCGCACGGTATGAAACAAAAGATTTGTATCATCGCTGCGCTCATTCACGATCCGAAACTTTGGGTGCTTGACGAACCTATGATGGGTCTTGACCCGCAATCGACTGCCGAAATCATCTCGTATATGAGAGAGCATTGCGCAAAGGGCAACACGGTTTTCTTTTCGAGTCACAACCTCGACCTCGTGAAGAAACTCTGCCACAGAGCGGCAATCGTCAACGACGGACATCTCATCGACATAATCGACCTTGCCGGCAACGACGCGAACAAGGCAAACCTCGAAGAAACCTTCTTCCGCGTTACCGGAACTTACGATGAAAGATTGTTTGAGGACTATGTTGCGCAAGAAAGCCCGGATATGCGTCCTCAGTTGCCGCCTCAAAGCGATGAAGAAGTCGTCGTCGAAGAGATCGTGGACATCGTGGAGGAAAAGTGATGGAAAAAACTCCGTTTTCTATGCAGAGCGTGAAAACGCTTTTCAGACTCGACCTCAAATCGAGATACGGCATTTCGCAGGGTACGGGGCATTTGAAAAAACTCGCACAAGCGGGCAACGCGCTGTTCTTTATCCTCGTTTACGCCGTGCTTGTGACGGGCATATATTATTTGAGCAACGTATTCGTGACCCGTTCGGGCTTGCGTATCGAGTTTTTGGTTATCATTGCGACGTTTACGATTGCGCTTGCAACCATAATTTCGACGAGTACGGTCATTAAAAACCTATATCAGAACGGCGACAACGAAATGCTGTTGCGCTTTCCCGTCAGCGGCAAAGAGATTCTCGTTGCAAAATCCATTTACTGCTATTTGCACAATCTCGTCACCTGCTTGCTCACTATGCTTCCGTTCTATATCTCGTTCGGAATCGTGACGCACGCAAGCGTTGGCGACTACTTTGCTTATATCGGCATAGTGCTTTTGAGTACGCTTTTGCCGTTCTTTATCGCAAACATAATCGCCGTGCCCGTTATGAAGGTGCTCAACCTCGTAAAGAATCAGTTTCTTTTGGTGCTGATTTTCACGATTATCGTGATTTGCGGTGTGTTCGTGCTCTACCTCGTGTCCCTCAGCAACGTGTTGAAATATCTCAAAGATTCCAATCAAACGATATTCTCTGCGGATATGATTGCAAGATACAAGCACTTTGCGCAAAACGCATATCCGTTCAACTGGTATGCGGAAATCATAAACGGAAGAAAATACGCAGGGCTTTCAAACGGTCAATACGCGTTGAGATTCCTCTATATGTTCCTCGTCAACGTAGCGTTCGGCGTGGGCGCGTACTTCGTGACCACGAGAGAGTACTACAAAACCATTCTTTACGGAATCGAAACGCAAAAGGCTTCTTTCAAAAAGAAAATCAAAGACGTGCGCCGTCCGGTGTGGTACGCGCTTTTCAGACGTGAGTTCTATCTCATTCTGAGAAGTTTCAACTATTCCTTCCAGTACTTCGCAATGGCGTGCGCCGCGCCCGTAATGGTGTTTTTCTGCAACAGACTCGCCGCCACTATGGGTACGGAAAGCGTCGGCGCGAGCATTATGCCCGGTCTTACGCTTATGGTTATCGTCATATTCGTCACGATTATCGTGTCGTTTGCCTCGACTTGCATATCGAGGGAAGGCAACTGCTTCTACCACACGAAGATAATACCCGTAAGTTACACCAATCAGATTCTCGTCAAGTTCTTGCTTTACACGATGACGGGTTCGCTTTCGGTTGCGCTCTCTTGCGCGGTTTCGGGCGGATACTACACGAGCGAGGCGGGCGGACATTTGCTTACGCCGCTTGACGTGGGCGCGATTTTCGGCATTGCGGAAATGCTCGTTTTGAGCCTCACTTGCCTCAGTATGATTGCGGACATCAAGTCCCCGACGTTCAACGTATCGGGCGACGGCGAACTTGTGGCGGCAAACAAAAACGTCGCTCTCGCACTCATCGTCGGCATCGTGGCGGCAATCGCATATGGTCTGTTCACTATGTTGTTCAGTTTCTTCCCGTTTTCGATAGGCGGTGTGCCGATCGGCGGAAATATGAACGCGATATACCTCATTTTGAGCGGCGTAACGCTTCTGTTGCTCGCAGGTTCGCTTGCGGGACTTTTCGTCAACCTCAACAAGCGTTATCAAAAAATCATTCCGTAAGAAAAGGAAATTCGCATTATGAAAAAAGTGATGATAGGTATACTCATTCTTATACCGATTATTATTCTTCTCGTCGTCGCGATGGTTTCCTCGATCGTTTCGGCGCAAGCGCATATTGCGGTTGAAAATATAGAATTAAAGTATAAGGATTCGGACAATACCATATACGAACTTCCGCTGAATTTCAAAGACGTAGCGGACAAAGTGGTCAATCTCAAAGATTATCTCGACGTCGTCGTTTCCCCTCAAAAGGCGAACAATTACACCATAGAGTGGAAGATTTCCGGTGATATATCCTACACCGACAGCGAGTATGAGAACAAATACAAACAGTATATAAACAATCCGTCGTCGAGTGCGAAAGTGTGGCCTGCTGCTACCTTCGTCGACGAGAACGGAAACGAAACGGCGTCCAGCACGTCGGGCAAAATCGTCATCGGCTCGTACTGTACGTTTACGGTGCAGGTGGTTGCCGAAAACGTCAGCAAAACCATCGGCGTAAAAGTGGTCGGCTATGACGTTGAACGCGTGGAAGTGCGTGCGCAGAGCGGCGAGGGCAAACTCTCGGTTGGCGAATCGGTGCGCCTCATTCCGTCCTATACGCCCATTGACAGCATCGTCAACGACAGCGAGTGGACGAGTTCCGATACGCAAGTGGCAATCGTCGACCAAAACGGCGTAGTAACCGGCGTCGGCGAAGGCAAAGCGGTCATATCTCACGGCGCAAGCGTGTTCTCGACGGGTGCAAAGGTCTACGGCACTTGCGAAGTCGAAGTAAGCGCAAACGGCGCAAGCGTGCGCTACGGCAGCAGAATCGTGACGAGCAAATCTACGCTCACGCTTTCCGAACTCGGCATAAGCGGCGAAGCGGTAGCGGTCAGCGGTTGCACGATTGAAAAAGGCGAAGTTAAAATAACCGCAAACAAGGCGGTTTTGAGCGTAAACGGCAAGAATTTCGAAATCGAAAAGTGCGATGCGGACGAAATCGTCATAAACAACAAAGATTTCTACGAATACCGCGACGACGGCTACGTTCTGGCTGTTGGCGAGCATACTCTCAAACTCTCTGCGATTTGGGCGGATATGACCAACGAAACCGTTTTGACGAACGTTTCGTGGAAGTCCAACAACGAAAGCGTTGCGACCGTCAATGAAAAAGGCGAAGTCAAAGGCGTTTCGCGCGGTCTTGCAACGATAACGGCAACCGCAAACGGAAAGAGTGCGAGCGTGACGATAAACGTTCAAAACAAACTCGCTTCCGTGCAACTTCGCACATCGCAAGCCTCGCTTGCCGTCGGTCTTGCAAGAGAAACGGTGTTTGCAAGCCAAAGATTCCTCAATCCCACGAGCGTAAGAAGCGACGATACGAAGATTGCAAACAGCACTCTCATAGTCGTTCAAGGCGAGCCCGAAAACGCAACCGCCGAAGAACTCGATTTGTTCTATTCCTCGTTCAACTTCGAGGTGGTAGAGGGCGGCGAATATGCGCACTTCGACCAAACCGTGCGCAACAAACTCGTTTTCAGCGACGAGGGCAAGGCTCTCGAGGGCAAGGGCAAGCAAAGCATAAAAGTCAGAGTGAGCGCAAAATATCCCAAGTACGAGGGTATGAGTAAGTTCACGACGCAAGAAGTCACAATCAACGCAATCTACGGCGTTGCGGTGTCCTCCGTTGCCGAAATCGAGGTTGCGGCAAAAAATCAACGCGCCTATGCAGAAGCGGAAGGGAATATTATTCCTTCTCAAATCAAATACGAAATCACCAACGCTTACGACTCGAGCGTATACCGCGTGCGTACGAATCCCTCGTCGAAAACAACGTATGCGATTTGTTTCGAGGGTAACGTCGGCTATACTATTGCAGAGCAAGGCGAACATCTCGTAGGTCCGGACGAACGACTCAATTTCTACGGCGACGTGTACGGCAACAACTTTATGTTGTCCACCGAAACCAACCAACTCGACGAAAACACCAAAATTATGCGTATATCGTGGTCGAACGTCACGATGTCCAACCTCATTTTGCGTGCCAACAATATTGCCGAAGACAAGACCGAAAACACACTTGAAAGTGCGGAAGACACCAAAGATTTTACGGGCATTTTGGGCATTATCGGCAGCCACGTCAGTTGGGACACTTATCGCCTCGAAAACGTCAGAATGGAATATTGCATCCTTGAAAACGCAAAAGAGGCGATCAACGTCAACAATTCGGATGCGACGTTTGACGGTTGCATAATCAGAAACCTCAAATTTATGGGCATAAACACCCAATGTCGTATGCACAGCGACGGCGAAGTGTTCTATCCGTACTACGCACACTTGAATTTCCACAACATCGTGTTTTCCAACACACTCGGCTCGGTTGCGGTTGTCAACTATGAGAATTATACGATAAAAGGCAAAGTCACAGACTACCGCTTTGCTGCCACGGCAGAGGAAAACGACAAGTGGTTTATGGACAAATTCTATGCAAACGGCATAAACTTCGTCCTCAATCAGACGGGCTTTATCGACGCGTACAACTGGCAACCCGTTTCGAGCGCGACGCTTATCGACGCAGGCAACGAGTATCTCAACACTTTGATTGCGAATGCAAGCGACGAGGTTATGAGAACCAACTCTTTCTTCGAATCGCGCAGAATCATCGACTCGAAGGACGCGTGCTGGATTCACATCGCTTTTGTTTCGGCAGGCGTTACAACAAACTTCACAATTGAAAAGGTATATAGTCAAATCACCACGCAAGATAAGCGTCTTTCGTACATTAATACGGCGGATATGCAAGTGGAAAACACAGGCATAACAGGTGCAGGCGAGAAAATACTTAAAAACGTGTCGGCGGGTATATGGGGCTACGACAATAAGCAAAACATCCAGCCCACGACGACGTATCAGGTCAACGACGCACTGATCGACAGATTGCACAAGTGATTTACCAAATTGCAAAGGATAGACTATGAAGAAAGTAATGATTGGAATCTTAATCCTCATACCGATAATCGTTTTGGTTGTCGTTGCGCTTGTGTCCGTCATCGTGTCGATGAGCGCTCATATCGCTGTTGAGGATTTGCAGTTGCTCGACAAAAACGGCAAGGAAATATACGACCTTCAAATACCTCTCGACGAGGTTTCTAACGTCAACATCTACAACTATCTCGATGCGAAAATTTACCCCGAAAAAGCCACCGACAAGACGGTCGAGTGGCAAATCGTGGGGGACGTTGTGTACACGGACTTACAATCCGAAGCAAGCAGAAACGAATATCTTGCAAAACGATCCGCACTTACGGCGGAACTGGAAACCGAACTCGCTCAAGGCTCTTTTTCTACGACGGAAAGGCAAAATGCCTACAATATCGCACGTGGCAAGTACTACAAGGATTCGTCCCTTATAATTGCCGAAATGGCGGATATTTTGCTTGAAAAGGTATATCCGGCGGCGGCTTTCGTCGACGAAAACGGCAAGGAAGTCGAGTCGAACACGACCGGCAAAATGATTGTCAGTTCCTTTTGCAAATTCACCGTGCGCGCTCAAGCGGAAACCGTGTCCAAAACCCTCACCGTGTCCGTAATGGGCTACGACGTTGAAAGAGTTGAACTCGCTGTCGGCGAGGACGAAACGACAACGTTGGGCGTTGGCGAATCTATGCGTATTCTCGCTTCCTATACGCCGATTGACAGCATCGTCAATCACACGATTTGGCAAGTCGAGGACGAAAACGTTGCGACCGTTGACTCAAACGGCGTTATCACCGCTCTCAAAGAGGGGCAAACGACGATATGTTTGCGCGCAAGCGTGTATTCCACCGAAAACGTCAATGCAATCGAATACGTCGAAGGCAAAATCGATATTATCGTCGAGCAGAAGGGCGCAAGTTCTCGCTTCGGCGAAAACCTCGTGACGAGCAAAAAATCTTTGACTCTCGAAGAAATCGGCGTCGTGAAAGAGGATATAACAAACGTTAACGGCGCAACGGTGGACGAATCGGGAATTTTGACAATGACCGAAAATACCGCCGTGATAACCGTAAAGAACGGCGCACGACTCACTATCGAGAGTTGCGTTGACGGCGAAGTCACAATCAACAACAGTCGTTTTTACGAAAACGGAAGCGGCTACGTTCTTTCCGTCGGCGAAAATATGCTAGACCTCGATTTGGTGTGGAAAGATATGCTCGAAACCCACGCAATCGAAAATGCAGTGTGGTCGTCCTCGAACGAGAGCGTTGCAACGGTCAACGACAAGGGCGAAGTCAAGGGCGTTTCGAGCGGCGTTGCGACAATCACCGCAACCGTCGGACGCAAATCCACGAGCATAACTATAAACGTACAGCGCAAACTTTCGCAAATTCAACTTCGCACGTCGGACGCGTCGCTTGCCATAGGCATTGCGCGCGAAACCGTTTTTGCAAGCGAAAGATATATCGACGTGAAAGCGAGCAACGCAAAGACGGCAAACTACACGCACGTTATCGTGCAAGGCGAACCCGAAAACGCAACAGTCGCACAACTTGCCGATTTCTATTCCGCATACGTTTTTGAAATCGTAGAGGGCTGCGAGTACGCCTCTATGGATACGCTCGTTGCCAACAAAGTCGTGTTCAACGACTCACTCGAAGGCAAGGGCAAGCAAAAAGTGGTCGTCAAGGTCAGCGCAAGATACCCCAAGTACGAGGGTATGACGAGATTCACCACCGAAACCGTCACTTTGAACGTAGTCTACGGCGTTGCGGTGAGCAATATCGACGAGTTGCTCAAAGCGTGCGACGATCAAAAAGCGTACGCAAAGAGCGAAGAAAATATAAAGAGCGAAGAAAAAGAGGTTTGGCGCAACGAAGCCTATGATGCGGTTTACATTGTCGAAAACACTTCGTTGTCAAAGCAGACATATGCAATTTGTTTGGAAGGCGATTGCAGATTCAAAGAGGAATATGACGACGAAGGCAAAGTTAAAGAAACTATTAATTACTATAGTTGTGTTTGGTTGTATGGTGACGTATACGGCAACAATCACAAAATCTCTGCTTCGCAAGGTCAAAGCGTCAACAGTTATATGGTTCAAATCGGTCAAAACGGCGTAACGATAAGCAACATTATCCTCAGAGCGACCGAAATCGACGGGAAAGACGAAATCTCGAATGCGGAAGATACAACTTCGTTTACCGGTCACGTTATGAGAGTCGGCGACGAATGGTTCAGATACGGCGAGGAAGACGGCGGCGGAATCACAATCGAATATTCAATTATCGAAAACGGTAAACAAGGCGTTAACGTGTTTAATGCGGATGTTTCGTTTACGGGATGCATAGTGAGAAATATCACGCAAGCAGCGTTTTATGTGCCTATAAGAATGAACGATACGGATGACATCGATCCTACGACGCAAAAGAAAATAGTAAAGCCTTGCTATTCTCACGTCAACTTGCACAACATCATAAGTTCGAATACGCTCGGTTCGCTGATGTCAATAGCCTACGAGCATTACACGATGAAATCGGGTACGCAATACAGATTTGTCAATCAAACGAAGAACAAGGATAAGGACGGGGCTTACGCAAAGGAAAACGAGGATTATTTCATAAAGTATTTCTACAATGCGGGCATAAACGCCATCGTAAGACAAACGGGCTTCTTTATGGCGTACAACTGGCAGGACATCGACAATGCAAAACTCATTCAAACAGGCAACGAGGGTATAGATACTGTCCTTGCAAGTTATTTTGGACAACTCGTGCGCAACTGTCCTCAATTCGACTCGTTTAGATATATCGATACGAATGATAAAAAAGACTACCTTCATCTTGCATTCATTGTGTCGGGCGTTGACGTACATAACGGAATTATCGACGCACCGACGTATCTCGATTTGAGAATGGAAGAAGAAATGATAAATTGCGTTGATTTGAAAGACGTTGATATGTCGGCGTCGGGAATGCCGCAATTCTTGCAATCGATTGTGGATAATCTTTCGCTCAAAGTTTACGGATATGCAAATACGGCGGCAATAACGCCGAGTTCGACGTATCAAGTCAACAATGCGTTGATTGAAAAAATCCATTCGTAAAGCGACGAAAAAAGCCGATTTTATCGCAAGAATTTGCGCATAACGGAATGTCAATTTATACCAACCTCGAGTTATACAAAAACGTTAAGCATAAAAAGCAAAAAAAGAATCTCGCAAGTTGCGAGATTCTTTCGTTATAGCGTGATTGTATTTTGATTATATTATCGTTTGCTCGTTTTATCAGAAGGGACATTTCGAGTAGACTGCGACGTAATCGACGAGGAAGTCGATGGGGAACGTTCCTTCGGGGTTCTCGAATACGCTGTTTGCAAACAAGAAGTCGGGTTTTGCCGCTTCGCCGTTGCTTCCGCCGATTTCGATAGAGAAGAACAGATAATCGTCTTGCACGGTCGAAATGTATCTCTTGTCGGTGATTTCAAACACAAGTTGTCTGTCGTAATAGAAGCGGTAGTATTCGCTTGTCCAGTCAACGCCGAAAGTGTGCCAGCCGTCGTAAATGTTGACGTCAACGCCGCTAACCTTGTCCGAATTGATGAGAGTTTCCTTTTTGAGATAGTTGTCGCCGTAGTCGCCGACGTGCACCGCGCATTGATAGGTGTCTTTGTCGGTGGGCATAACGTTCTTCAATCCGATGGGGTTGTAGTAGGGCGATTCCATAATGTCGATTTCGGCACCCGTAATGCTGACGTCGCTTGTGGGATTGCCGTTCATCATACCTTGCGGCATAAGCCAGAACGCCGACCAGATTCCGCTCGCTTTGGGAAGAAGCACTTTTGCCTCGAAATATCCGAAATGCGTTTCGTACTTGTTCATCGTGTCGATTGCGCCCATATAGAACTTGCCGTCCTCTTTTTGCACGGTGCGAAGCACGAGATTGCCGTCTTTCGTGAAGGCTTGGTCCTTATCCCAGTAGCCGCCTCTGCGGATTTCGTTGTGTACGTTCCAAACGCTCGTGTCAAGTTCGCCGTTGAAATCGTCGTAAAACAGCACTTTCGCTTCGTCTTTGTCGTTGCAACCGACGAAGAAAGAACACGAAAGAGTAAGCACAAGCACAAGAAGCACTGCAAAAACGATTTTTTTGTTCATAATTACCCTCGTTTTATTTTTTTACGTTTCTATATTATAGAAAAATTTGCGCAAAGTCAAATCGGAATACAAAATGACCGATAATTAATAAAAAAGAGCAATCCGCAAAGCATCGCTCTTTTATGCCGCCGTTATGACGCAAAATTTGTGTTTGTACGGTTAGATAACCGATTTTTATTGGTTTTCAGTGAAAATGAGTTGCACGAAGTCGTAAAGTGCCGCGCGCCATACGCTTTGGTCGTGTCCGCCTTGATATTTTTTGCTTAGATGTTCGATTCCGTTTTGCGTGAGTTTTTGGTCGATTGCGGGGTAGAACAAACTCGTCATCGTGTCAACGTTGCCTATTGCAAGCATAACGACGTCGAAACTCTTGCCGTCCTCGTACTTAAAATCGGGTACGGTGGTGTCGAAAGACACGGCTTTTTTGCCGAATCCCGACGGCGAGAATGCGCCGACGTAGTTGAAATAATCCTGATACGCAAAAGCGGTGAGCAACGTTTCGCGACCGCCCATAGAAAAGCCCGCAATGGCGGTGTTTTTTCTGTCGGTGAGGGTGAAATAATGCTCGTTGACGTAGGGCATAAGCGACGTAATTATGTCTTCGCCCGTCTTGTCGAACGCGGTGCAGTAGTCCTCGCTGAAAGTGGACGGCGCAATTTCGCCTTCCGTCACGATGCTGTTGACGGACACGATTATCATTTCTTTTACGTTTTCCTCGACGACGAGATTTTGCACGACGTATTTTGCGTTGCACATTTCAAGCCAACTCTTGTGGGTGCAAGCCATACCGTGCAAAAGATAAAGCACGGGATATTTTTTGTTTTCGTCGTAGTTTGCGGGTAGGGTGACGTAGGCGTGTTTTAAGTCGTTCGTCACTTGCGAGTGATAAGTTATTTCGACGTCCTCGCCGTATTCGTAGCCGTCTTTTGCTTCGTAAAACTTCGGCGGTTCGGGTTCGGGCGTCGGCGTCGGGGTAGGCTCGGGCGTATCGTCGGGTTTTTCGTTGCACGCAAAAAGCGCGCAGCACGCCACGCATATCGTCAAAATAAGGATTATAGTTTTCAAAAATGCTTTTTTGTTCATATTTCCGCAAAGCGATTCGCTTCAACAAAAATGTAGCACACATTGTCCGAGTTCGCAAGTTTTTGTTTTTTATTGATAATATTAAAATATCTGTTAATATATTTTTTATTTAAGATTCGTGTAAACGAATGTTGCTTTTTTCTATGGAAAGTCGATTTTTTTGCGAACAAAAAGGAATGCTTTCACATTCCTTTTATGCGTTTAGATATCCGATTTTTCTTTATTTTGGGCGATTGTATCCTATGTTTAACCGTTTTGTTTTTCGGCAAGCATACGAGAGAGGAATGCTCTCGTGCGTTCTTCTTTTGGCGCGGTGAAGATTTGTTCGGGCGCACCTTCTTCCACGATAACGCCGCCGTCCATAAACACGACTTTGTTTGCAACGTCGCGCGCAAACGCCATTTCGTGCGTGACAACAATCATAGTAAGTCCCGTTTTTGCAAGTTCTTTCATAACTTCCAGCACTTCGCCCACCATTTCGGGGTCGAGGGCGGAAGTAGGTTCGTCAAAGAGTATGACTTCGGGCGACATAGCAAGCGCGCGAGCGATTGCCACGCGTTGTTTTTGTCCGCCCGACAGTTGGCGAGGCTTTGCGTTGACGTACGCGCTCATTCCGACGAGTTCGAGATATTTCATTGCGACGTCGTTTGCTTCGGCTTTTTTCATTTTCAGCACTTTGCGCGGACCTATCGTGCAGTTTGCAAGCACGCTCATATTGTTGAAAAGATTGAAGGATTGAAACACCATCGTCACTTTTTCGCGGTATTTGGGCGCGCTTTTGGTTTTCGTCACGTCTTCGCCGTGAAAATATATTTCGCCCGCGGTCGGCGTTTCAAAGAGGTTTATGCAACGAAGCAGGGTGGATTTTCCGCTTCCCGACGAGCCGATTATGCAAGTCACGTCACCTTTGTCAACGTCGAAGTCGATGTCTTTCAGCACTTCGTGCGTGCCGAACGTCTTGCCGAGATGTTGCACTTCTATGACGGGTGCGGCGGTGCTTTCGCTTGTATTCTCGGTCGCGCTTTTGGTCGTATCGCCGCTTGCGTTGCCGTCGATATTTTCGGTATCTAACTGGGTGTTTTGCACGTCGCTTGCGACGACGGCGTTTTGCTCGTTATTCGTTTCGATTCGCGTATCGTTTATATTTTCGCTCATTGTTCGTTGCCCCCTAATGCTTTTTTCTCGCGCAACATAGATTCTGCGTCCATATTTTGCGAACCCATAATCTGATAATCCTTTTTGCCGTCCATTTTCTTTTCGACGAGGCGCAAAATTCTGGTTATGGTGAAGGTGAGTATGAAGTATATCGCCGCAACCACGAGATAGGTTTCAAATATCGCGTAGGTGTTGAGTGCGATTGATTTTCCGTAGAAGAACAGTTCGGTGAAGCCTATGACGTTCAGCACCGACGTGTCCTTGATGTTGATGACAAATTCGTTTGCGACGCTCGGCATAATGTTGCGAAGCACTTGCGGCAAAACGACGTTCCACATCGTCTGCGAGTGCGTCATACCTATCGCTTGCGCGCCCTCGAATTGTCCTTTATCGATTGATATAATGCCGCCTCTGACGATTTCCGCCATATACGCGCCCGTGTTTATGGAAACGATGATAAGGCCCGCGACGGTGACGTTCATAGTGTTGCCGTCGTTGATGAGCGCAGAGCCCCAGAAAATAACCATTGCTTGCACCATCATAGGCGTGCCGCGGAACACTTCGATGTACGCCGACAAAATCACGTCGCCGATTTTTTTGAGCACGGCAAGCACTTTGTTTTTAGGCGCGTCGAGAGTGCGATACATACCTATCAAAAGACCTATAAACAAGCCTGCGACCGTTCCGACGATTGCAACCAAAATGGTGTAGCCAACGCCTTTTAATATGGATAGATAGTAGGTTTTGATAATATTTCCGATTCTCGAAAAGAAAGTGGATTTAACGGTCGTGTTGTCGGTCGAGTAAGTGACGGCGTCTTGCATAATTGCGAGTCGTTCCTCTTGCGATATGCCTGCAAGAATGTTGTTTATGGCGTCCTTATACTCGAATCCGTATTTCATACCGATTGCGATTTGCGTATCTTCCGCGCTTGCGGTGAATCCCGTGTCGTTGTTGGTGAGGTGAACGAAGGTCAAAGCCTCGTTTGCCGCACAGTCCGCAATCGCGCCGGGTTCTTCGGCGACGTATCCGTCAATGGTTTTTGCGTTGAGCGCAATCGTCATTTCGGGGAAGGTCGCCATAGACGTTCCGACGGTTATGCCGTGTTGCTCGCCTTGCTCTTGCAACGCTTTTTCGTGGAAAGTGCCTTGCTGCGCAACAATTTTCGCGCCCGAAAAATCGTCGAGATTGCTCGCTTGCGCGTATGCGCCGTCCTTTCTTACTACTATGACGAGGTTGCTTTCGTAGTAGGCGTTTGAAAAGTCAATGGATTCGCGCCTTTGGGCGGTGGGGCTCATGCCTGCGATAATCAAATCGAGCGTGCCTGCCGAAACGCCGGGGACGAGCGAGTCCCACTCGGTTTTGACTATGACGAGTTCTTTGCCCAGAGCGTCTGCGATTCGCTTTGCTATAATCACGTCGTAGCCGTTTGCGTAGCCGTCCGCATTGCTTATCTTTATGCCGCCGTTTGCGTCGGTTTGTTGGGTGAAATTGAAGGGAATATATCCGCATTCAAGCCCGACGACGAGTTTTTCTTTGTTCTCGTCTTGTTTGTTGCACGCACTCAGCATAACCACCGAGACTGCCAAAACAGCCAAAATCAGCACCGAAACGATGATTTTGAAAGTTTTTTTCATAGTTGTTTCTCCTGCGAAAAGTATTTTACAAATCGACGGGCAATCGCATCGGGGATAAAAAAATCCGCAATGCCAACAACATTGCGGATACGAAATATCGCTCAACGTTGATAGCGCTCCACCTTGCGGTGACAGTACAACGCATATTCTGCGTTGTCCCAAGAGCGACCGTTCCAGACCGAACGTACCGTTCTTTCGGCGGATTTTCCTTTCCCACCGCGGCGAAGTCTGCGCCGTCGGCTTGTCATAAAATCCGCACCTCTATCGAGATGATGTACAAAGTTTAGCACGTCGCTTGCGTAAAGTCCAGCGATTTGAGTCAATAATTTTGTTCAATATTATGTTGCCGCGATATGCTTTTGTTTGATTGTTGAAACGGTGAAGAAAAGCAAGTGAACAAGAAGAAATAGAAATTGATAAGAAATTTTCGTGAATAATATACGTTAATTACTTTTCAAAATTAAAATAAACCGATAAAAAAGAGAAAATCGCTTGTATATATCTCAAAAATGATGTAATATGATTGAGCAAACAAGAAAGACCTATGGGGGTATAGCTCAGCTGGGAGAGCGCTTGAATGGCATTCAAGAGGTCAGCGGTTCGATCCCGCTTATCTCCACCAATAGGTACCCATCCGCACCGGTAACGTTTTGACCGATTCGGATGGGACTTTTTTTATTTTCTTTATACTAATGCTGTTTTGAATTAGAAAATTGCAATCGTGCCGACGGTGTTGAGGACGAGAAGTACGATGTAGGTGACGTAACCAGCAAGCAAAATCGCGCCTTGCCAACGTTTGAATTTGCCCATAATCAATGCGGGGATAAGCGCAAAGCCTGCGACCGCGAGGCAGAACGGGAAGTCGATTGTGAGCGATTGTGCGTCGACGGGAAGGGGATTGCCTGTTTTGCCGAGAGTTATGAACGTGCAAAGGGGTAGAATGAGCGACAAGTCGATGATGTTCGCGCCGATGACGTTGCCGACGGACAAGTCGGATTTCTTCTTGACGATTGCGGTGATTGCAGTGACGAGTTCGGGAAGTGAAGTTCCGACTGCCAAAATCGTAACGCCGATTATGCCTTCGGGGACGTTGAGCGCGCGAGCAAATTCCGCGCCGTTGTCGCACATAAGTTGCGCGCCCACGAATATGGTTGCCGCGCCGAGTATAAAGACGAAAACATTTTTTACGATGTCCTTTTTCTCGATGACCATACCCGTCTTTTTAAGCACGATTTTTTGGCTTTCTTTCTTTTGGAAGTAGTCAAAAAGTATGCCTTCGCCTTTGGCTTGGTTTTCCTCTATGCTTTCAAAGCCTTTCTCGTTTATGAGCGAATCGGCGTGTTTTTTTGCGCTGATGATGTTTTCTATGAGGAAAAGCACGAACATAGCAAGGATAATGATTGCGTTCCACCAGTTGAACGTGCCGTTTGAACTGAGACCCCAGAGCAGAGCGATGATCGCGATGAGGATTGCAACTTTGATGACGTAGTCTTTGCGTTTGAAAAGCGGTGCGGTGAACACGAGCGAGATTGCCATAATGAGCGCGATATTGCAGTTGACCGAGCCTACGGCGTTTCCGATTGCCATAGCCGCCTGACCTTGCGCTGCGGATATGCTAGATACCAAAATTTCCGGGATTGTGGTTGCCACGCTGACTATTGTCGCGCCGATTATGAAAGTGGGGATTCCCGACACTTCCGCAATCCAACTTGCCGCGTCAACGAACCAGTCGCCGCCTTTGACGACGAAAAGAATGCCCAACGCAAGCAAGACGATATATCCTGCCATACTGTGGGCTTCCATCATAGAAAGAGTTGAAACAATCATAATTTCACATCCTTACGCGCGATTTGCGCACCGCTACACAATAACACTTTTTGACGTAAAAGTCAATATCGGTACAATAAAAGCGAGCATAACCGCAAATTATGAAAATAAAAGTCGCACGATTATTTGCATATAGCCGCAAAATGCGTGCGAAACTGCCTTAAAGCGTGTGAAACGGTGTATAAATTTCTGTAAATATTGCCGTAAAACGGCATAAGAAAACCGCTCGTAAAGAGCGGTTTCGTTTGAACGTTTTTTGAGGGTACAAGGATTATTCCTTGTCTGCCTTTTCGTCGAGAAGCGCGGTTGCTTTTTCAACTTGTTGCGCTTTGAGAAGGTCGCGGATTTCGCGAAGCAAATCTTCGCTGGTTTCGGGTTTTGCCGCTTCCGCCGCCGCAGCCGCTTCTGCGTCCGCTTTTGCTTGCGCTTCGTCGCGAGCCGCTTTGATTGCTCTGAGTTCTTTTTTGGTTGCGACTTTGCCTTTGATGGTTGCTTTTTCTTCTGGGGTGAGGGATTCGAGGAATTTCGTATCGCGTTTAAGTCCCGTAAATCCGCCGCGAACCATATTGATAAGTTTGACCATTGCGAACAACACTAGGGCGGTGATGAGGAAGTTGATTATCGCCATAATGAACGCGCCCCAGTCTATGTATACGGACTTGGACAAATCCGCAACGAATTCTACGCCTTGTTTTGCACATTCCGCCGCCGTAAGACCGTCTGCGTTCTTTGCGACGAGCATAGTGATAAGACCTTGCAAATTGCCCATCGGGATTGCGTTGATGAGAGGCTTGAAGATGTTGTTGACAAGAGCGGTTACGATTGCGGTGAATGCTGCACCTATAATCATACCAACTGCAAGATCGACAACGTTGCCTTTTGTTATGAATGCTTTGAACTCTTTAAGAAGTTTGAATTCCGGCTTCTTGAACTGCTTTTTCATAAAAGTTATCTCTCCTTCGTTGATGTAGTAAACAATATAATACTTTTCGTATTTTAAGTCAAGAAAATGGGCAATTTGACAAAATTTGAGGTATTTTTCGGCTATTTTCGCAAAATAATTGACTTAAATCATCCTCTCGCATACAATAAAACTCGCTAGGGGTGCTGTAAAGCTGAGATGATACCCTCAAACTTGTGAGATAATCCTCGCGTAAGGAAGCAACAAAACGTAAGTTTCGGATATTGCATTTTCTTTTCAAGTTCCCCCGAGTAGAAGGAGGACTTTTTTTATGGATATCGAAACCTTATCCGACAAACTGCAATTCGTCGCGCTTTACCTTGCGGTCGCGCTCGTTGCGGCGTTTATCGTCGTCGGCTTGCTCGTATGGTTCAAAAGACGCGACAAGTTTGCCGATTTCAAAAAGTATGCCATAGGCATAACGACGGGCTTTGCCGTAACTATGGTCGTGGTGTTTGCCTACGTCAAATTCCAGTGCAACGTCGACGATATGCAGGCAAAACTCTTTTACCCCATACTCGCAACGCTCATAACCGTAGTCGCGGGGGCAATCGCAATGCTCGTAAGTTCGCTTTTCAGCGATAAAGCGGTCAAGATTTCCTTTATAGTCACCGCCGTTTTGACGCTCGGTTGCTTTATTGCCACTATGGTGCTTATGACGCAATACTACGGCGACATTGCAGAGTATTATCCGAGCGCAAACCTTGTCGGAATGATCGTGTCCGCAGTCGTGTTTATGGTGATTATGGTGGCGGCGTGGTTCGTCGGCGACAAGCGCAAGATGAGCGACACTCGCTCCATCGTGTACGGCGCAATCTCGATCGCACTCTCGTTTGCGTTGTCGTACGCAAAACTTTTCAAATTGCCCCAAGGCGGATCGGTTACGTTCGCAAGCCTTCTTCCGCTTATGATTTACTGCTGTATGTTCGGCACGAGGAGGGGACTTATCGTATGCACGATTTACGGCGTTTTGCAAGCGTTGCAAGACCCGTTCATCATTCACCCTATGCAATTCTTGCTCGACTATCCTCTCGCTTTCGGTCTTATCGGCGTCAGCGGAATATTTATGGAAAAGGGCTTGTTCAAGGACAAAAAAGTGGTTGCGTTCTTGCTCGGCGGCGTGCTTGCCGTCGTGTTGAGATACGCTTGCCACGTCTGCTCGGGCGTATTTGCGTTTGCGGACTACGCAGACCTTGACAAGTACGACACGGCAATCGCGTACAGTATGGCATACAACTCGTTTGCATTCGTCGATATGCTCATCGCTCTCGTCGCGGGAAGCACGTTGTTTGCCTCGAAGTCGTTTTCCGCTCTTATGCAAAAGTCGAGCGACGTGAACGCTGCGCCGCAAGTCAAAGCCGAGCAACCGACCGACGACGAAGAATTGGACGAGATTGACAAGCAAATAATCGAAGAACAGAGCAAAAATCGTCGTTGACAAACGCGATTTTTGCGAACAAACGGACGAGACGGAACGCGAGCCGCAAGGCGGCGAGAAAAGCGAGCGTCGAAGCTCGACGATTAGTACCGTCCGACTGTGCCGTTTGGGTGCGTAGCTGGCACACAAAGGACGGTGGCATAATAAGTGAATGTCCCTATCTATGCGAGC
>DKCG01000028.1 GCA_002449145.1 Christensenella sp. UBA6880
TCCGCCGAAGGTAGCGTAACTGCACGCAAGAATATAGCAAAGGTTTTGCGCCGTGTATTTTGAGATACGGCGTTTTTGGCGTTCTCGGACAGACATGAAACTCATAGAAAATCGTTTCGGAAACTCCGCATAACAAATAAAAGGCGTGATCCGCAAGCGGTTTAGCGCGGAAACGCCTTTTGTTTGCGCCCGAACGAGTCTGTCGGTCGGTCAAAATACGCGACACCTTGCTACCACGCGCAACGCGCGTGGCTCGTATTATAGCAAGGTGTCGCGTATTGCTCTCAACATTCAAAAAGTATAGTCAACAGTAAGGTTTGGACGGCAAAGGAAGGTGATTATATGAAACAGAAAGGCACAAAGAATTTAACATTTACACAGCGTATTCAGTTGGAAACGCTTTTGAATGAAGGTGTACACAAAACGGTCATTGCCGAAAGGCTCGGTGTATGCCTTGCAACAGTTTATAACGAAATTAAGCGTGGGTATTATCAACGCAAAAAGATTAAATATCGGAATTGGTTTGGCGATAAAACGTACAAGTACGTCGATTCTTACAGCGCAAATATTGCGCATGATAGGTATCTGCTCAATCAAACAGCACACGGCGCGCCTATAAAATTGGGCGATGATTATGAATTTGTCGAATACATCGAAAAGCGTGTTTTGAAAGATAAATTGTCACCGTGTGCCGTTCTCGGTGAAATTAAACGTTTCAAAATGTTCAAAACGAATATAAGCAAGACGACGTTGTATCGATACATCGAACAAGGCGTGTTCCTGAATTTGAAAATGAGCGACTTGCCACTCTATAAGCGGAAGAAGAAGTATCGCAAGGCGGTTATCAAGCGTGCGCCACGTGGCACAAGCATTGAAAAACGTCCGCTTGAAATACTCAATCGAAATACGTTCGGAAATTGGGAAATGGACTGCGTTGTCGGCAAAAAGTTTTCGCGCGATGTTCTTTTGGTTCTCTCGGAGCGATTGACACGCTACGAAATTATCGTGAAAATGCCAAACCGCAAGTCTGACACGGTTGTGAAAACGCTCAACAAACTTGAACGTCGTTTCGGTCGCGATTTTCGCAAGATATTCAAGAGTATCACGGTGGATAACGGCGTTGAATTTTCGGACTTCAAAGGTTTGGAAACGTCGATATATCGCGGAAAGCGTACAAGCGTGTATTATTGTCACCCTTATACGTCGTGTGAACGCGGAACAAACGAACGCTTAAACCGTGAAATTCGACGGCATTTGCCCAAAGGAACGGACTTTACGAAGTATAGCGACGAGCAGATACAGTTCGTCGAAGATTGGGTGAATACATATCCGCGTGAAATATTCGGTTTTGCCACTTCGGCAGAAAAGTTTGCGGAACAGTTAGCATTACTTTAATTTTTTGAAAGTGTATTTTCAAAAAAATGAAGTCGTCCGACGGACGACTATTTTTGCGTTCTTGGATTTAGGTTGACAAGCAAGTTATACCGCCTATTCCGTCAATCGCGATTGACGGAATAGGCATTCTGCCGTTGATTTTACCACTTTTTCCAACCTTTTTGAAATTCTACGTAAATTTTTCTAAAAAATAACTTGACAAAACAAATATGACAACTTTTGATAGGAAAACCACCGAAAAACTCATTGAATCAAACATCAGAAGCCGCGTCGGTGACGAGGCATTTGCCTCGTATGCCGAAATAATCGCTGCGCTCGCATATGCGTGCACGTTCAAAAACCCTCGCAGATTTGCCGATATGGATATGGACGGCTGCAAATGGCAAGATTTAGCGACCACTATTACGGCGCAGGAACTGAAAACCGTCAATGCGTGTCTGAATTGCCGAGCCAACAACCGGCTGTTCTTCATACTCGGCTGCTTGACGCGCGTGTACTCGCGCCGCAAATCCGCCATATCGAAGCAGAACTTTGTGCAACGTCGTTATACCAAAGCGGAACTCGAAAGCGTGTACACGAGCATAGACAGTTTGAAAGACATCGAGTGGTGAATGTCGGCGCGCCGACGCCGTTGATATAAATCTATCCGAATAAAACCGCCTCAATCCCTCACATATGGGGGAAAGGGGGAATTATAGCAAAATTACAACTGAATAAACAAAGGAATGCACCGCATTCACCCTTGTCCCGGTAAGACAATGTATTTAGCAAAAACTGCCGCGTCGTGAAGCCTGCGACGTTAAATAGCAGGGCTACCGTATCTCGCACGCTCAGACGTATATGAGCGCGCCGGTGGGCTCGACCGTAACTGCCAGGCTGGATGCTCTATATGTGGGCTCGGAAGCCGCCAAAGAGCGCATAGGGATAGAGATGTGCGCAGGCTTCCGATACGTCATTGCCGGATACCTCAGAGGACCTGAATATCACGCTGACTTGCTCCCTCCCGACTTTCCGTCGGGGAAAGGGAGCAGTCTGTCCGTTGTCCTCGAAGTCCTGGATAAAGATTAGTAAAAGTAAACATCTGCAACGTAGTTGCTAATAATCTGCCGTTAGGCTCATACTGCCGTAAGGCTAATTCTTTTTTGCTTCTTTTTTCTTAAAAAGCGCATAATATATCCAATGTATTGACAATAGGCGCATATTGTGCTATTTTATAGAAAAAGTGAGGTGTTACTATGAAAACAAGCGTAAACATCAAAATGGAAACCGACGTCAGAGATTCTGCAAAAGCACTTTTTTCGGAACTCGGACTCGATATGACTACTGCTATCAATCTTTTTCTCCGCACGGCTGTTAAAGAACAAGCGATTCCGTTCCCGATAGCGGCAACAACGTCGCAAAAAGCCGAAGAACGTTTCAAATCGTTGATAATGGCAGACATAAAGCAATCCGAAGCAGAAATCGAGAAAGGCAAAGCGGTATCTTTCGAGGATGCATTCAAAGATTTGGGGGCAAAATATGAGGTTCGCAGTTAAAATCACGCCGCACGCACTCGAACAAATCTCTGAAACGTTATCATATATCGCCGAAAAATTGCAATCGCCACAGGCTGCAAGCAATCTGCTCGGCAAGATTCGCGATGAATTGACGATAATCAGCGAATATCCTCTCTCAAAGCCGAAAGTATCCTGGGACGAATTAGGCGGAAAATACCGCAAATTTCTCATAAACAATTATGTCGGCGTTTATTCAATCAACGAGGAAGAAAAAACAGTATTCGTCCTCGCATTCAGATATGCGCCGTCAAGTCTCGGCGATAGATTATAAATGCTGTCAAAAGCGTCTTGATGATATTGTTATTTGTTGATGTCAAAGCGATGTCAGGTGCTAAAAATCCTACTGTTTAGTAGGGTTTTTGAGATGTCTTTTGGGGCTCTTAATCAGTGGGTCCAGG
>DKCG01000004.1:0-4853 GCA_002449145.1 Christensenella sp. UBA6880
TGGCGGAATAGGCAGACGCAAGGGACTTAAAATCCCTCGATGGCAACATCGTATCGGTTCGACCCCGATTTTCGGCACCAAACACCTCGTTTTTCGGGGTGTTTTTGTTTTTCTTCGCCCAAAAGCAAAAATAATCATACAAAAGTGCCGATAAGATACCGCAAAAGATATTGCAAACTCGTGCACGCGATGTTATAATTATTGAGTATATAGGGAAAGTATCGTGTATGCGCACTGCGCGCACGCACGCAAGGTGAGCAATGAATTCTACGACATACGCAAAAAGAACGCTGTATAAGCCAATCGATTTCTTCTTCCGCGCAGTGGCAGACGTTTCGGGCAAGACGAAAAAGATTGCTTTCGTCGACGCGTTCCAGATTCTGAACGACCGCTATCTCGGCAGAATGAGCGTATGCAATTATTTCTACATCGCGGAAGGTTCGGTCAGAATCAATGAACTCAATATCATCGCGCTTGAAGAACTGGTCAATTACGACCTCGTTATGAAAGAGAACTTTCTTATTCCCGACGTCACTTACAATCTTCCTTTGTCCACTCGCTTTTTGGAAAACGACAAGGATTTCGACATACTTTTGTCCACGCTCAAAGATTTGGGCTACAAGAAAAACGGACTGATTATTTCATTTTTTGTATCCTCGCTCGCAAAGTTGGACGAGGGCGGAAGGGACAGGTACAACCGTTTGCGCAAGGCGGGGTATAAGGTTTGCGCGACGGCGTTCGGCGAGGACTACAACTCGCTCGACGTTCTTGCGGATTTCAATTTCGATTATCTCAGATGCGAAGCGCAATACTTCGACGCAGACAAGAAAAAGAAAAAAATTCTTTCTATGCTCGTAGGTTTCTGCAAAGCCAACAAGATAGGTTTCGTTATGGAAGGCGTCGACACGCCGAGCCGGTATGCGAGATTCAAGCGCGAGGGCGTAGGGTATATGACGGGCAGGGGCGTTTCCAAACTTTCGCGTTGGGTCACCAACGAACTTTTGCTTCTCAAAGACCCCGAAGGCGAGAAAAAGGAACAGTATCTCAAAAAACTTCAAAAGATTCTCGACGCAAAGGAAAAAGCCGAGCATGACGAACTCGAAGCGTTGCGCATGGCGGCAATAGAAAAGGCAAAGGCAACCGACGGCGAAAAAGTTATGCCGTCCGCGCCTCGTCCGGAACTTGCAAAATCGCCCTATCAAGTGCGCCTCGAACAGCAAAAACTCAATGCGAAGAAAGCGACCGAGGAAAGATTGCAGTTGCAGGCAAAACTTGTCGAGCAAGACCCCAAAGAAGTCGAAGCGAGAGAAAAGAAACTTATCACCGAGATGTCGCGTATGCGCTACGAGGGCGACGTGCAAAGCGCGCTTGCATTGTCGTTTGCCTCTCAAAAGAAAAGCGAACTCGGCATAGACAGACCTCTTGCGCAGCAGACCGCGCCCAAGTTCGAGGAAGCAAAGCCCGAACCCGAAGAAGAAAAGAAAGAAGTCGTGGTCGAGGAAAAAGAAAACAGCGTTGCCGCGCCGATACGTCCCGAAAAACCGTCGGGATTCGTCGCACCCAAGAAACCCAAAAAATCGAAAAAAATCAAAGCCGATTTTGAAAAGGAAGAAAAACTTTTCAACGAATATAAGTCGGACAGCCTTTTCGGCGGACTGGGAATGAATACGGGTATGCAAGGCTTCGGCGTGACGTTGCACATAGAAAACAAGGATAAGGACGAACCCGACCTCGTCGGCAGTTACAACGACAAAGGGCAGTGGGTTGACGAGGACGGAAACGTTTTCAACGGCTACTTCGACGTTGACGGCAACTGGGTGGAATACGAGCAATTCGACGTAAGCAAGGAAGGCTCGTACAACGAAAACGCGCAGTGGGTTGACAAAGACGGAAACGTCTACGACGGCTACTTCGACGAAGAAGGCAGATGGATAGACTATACCTACACCGACCCCAACGGCGAGATAGTCGACAACGGCTACTTCGACGATACGATAGGCAAGTGGGTTCCGTACGGCTATTTTGCAGGCGACGGCACTTACCACAAGTTTTGAGAATCAAAACTTGCGAAGTGATATTGCCTATGGCAGTTAAATTGTGCCTTCGGCACAGTGATATTTGCGCGATGCGCAAATGAAATTGCACCGTTGGTGCAGTTGCGGAAGATTCAAATTATCCATATGTCATTGTGAGGGACAACGAATGTTGTGCCGTGACAATCAAGCGAAGCGAAATGCGCCTACGGCTGGATTCCCGCGCTTGCGCTCGGAATGACGGACGGAAGATTCAGATTTTCCTAAAAAGAAAATCAACGAAAGAATAAAATACATAACCTAACAAAACGATGAGCGAACAAGACAAAAACAACGAATTGACAGAAAATACGGCTGTCGAAGAAAAATCCGAATCCGCGTCGCAATCTGCGCCGCAAGCGACGGATTCTTCGCAAGATAAGCCGCAAAAATCTGCCAAATCTGCCAAAGGCGGCAAAAAATCCGCCGCGGCAGACAAAAAGGAACAATCCCGCTTGAAAAAAGAGTGGGAAGATTCTATCGTTGCGTCAAAAAAGGTAAAGCAAGAGGAAATTCGCCGCAAAGTCAAGCGCGCAATGCTCATTATGCTCGTTTTCTCGCTTATCGTGACGTCAATCGTCTACGTTATGCTTTTGTTCATTCAAGAGAACAATATCCGTATCACCGCCAACAACCGCAACAAGGAAAAATCCATATCCTTGTCGATGGACAACAGTTTTTGGACGCCCTATCTCAATGCCGACGGTCCGGATCAAATGTGGAATGTCAGTTACGATCCGCGTTACACGTTCGTAACGGAAAAAATCGATTCGAAAGAGCAAGTCGTCGAGCGTTTGGACGCCGATAAAGTGGAACTCGGCACTCTCAACGGCGAGCAATATATCCGCTTTACGTTTATGCTCAAAAACACGGGCAACGAGCAAGCGCATATCAACTACGAAATGACATTGGAATTTGATAAGCATGCTTTGCACGACGCAATTCGCGTTATGTGGGGTCAGAGTTTCAGAAGCGAATCCGCAGAAATTAAAAACAAGACCGAAGTTGACATCTATGCGGCTTTGTCCAGAAACGAACGCCTTGCAGGCTCGAACATCAACGCAAAAGGCGACGGCACTTTCCGTACGGCAGAGGAAGGGTATATCGAATACGTGTCCTATCCGGGCGTATTCACCTCGCAAGTGAACAAAAACGACCCGTATTATTACGTCAAAAATTTTGAAAATTCGTTGACCGACATCGAACAGCGCGCAGAGGAACGCAAAAACGGTTTCTTTGCAACCACGCCGTTCTATTCCGACGAGTACGTCTTCCAGCGCGAAGTCGATATGGACAGAGGCGACATTATGTACTGCTACGTCAGCATATGGCTCGAAGGCAGCGACTTTGAATGTATCGACGATAGGTTGGGGGGATATTGCAAGATCGGTCTTAACTTCTACGCTTCATAAGAAGCGTAAAAGTCGACCTCGCTAAATCGCGACTAATTTTGAACGCGATTGACGCAAGCGTAGCAATCGCTATTCCGTCACTGCGTTCCTTACAGGCACGGCTTGCCTCAAAATCGTGTACGCCTATGTACACTGGGTTTTGATTCAAGTCGTGCCTTTCGCATTATTCATCGATTTATCGAGGTCTTGTTATGGCAGTATTAAAACTGTGATAAAAATCCAAATCTTCCAAATGTCATTCTGGGGGGCGAATGTGACCGTGATAATCCAGCGTAGCGAAATGCGGCTTCGCCTTGATTGTCGCGTCGCAACTTTCGTTGCTTCTCGCTATGGCAATCGGAAAAATCAAAATATTCCGCAAGCGTGCGTGGCACGCAACCACCAAGCAGATAATTTGGCGAAACTGAGGCTTGAGTTTTTATCCGTGATTGAACTGATAGCGCAAATTTTCTGCGCGGTATAAATTGTGAAAACAAGTGAGGTTTTTGTCAATCGCCCAAAATTGATTAATTTCTATTTATGGGACTCTCACGCTTCGCTCTTAATGACGACAGTGGGGGCGATTGACTTTGCCGCAACGCCGTTTGAACAATTTGTGCGCTATGCGCATTACACGAGCGCGTATGCACACGCATACGATTGTACTTATTATACATTTTATGTATTATATAGCGATTATCACGCATAAACAATCCGTATTATTCAAAAATATTGCATATTTACGCATAAATATTCAAAATTACAAATCGCAAGAAAAACAACAAATTAAAAAATCTGTATCGACATCATACGTTTGATGTGAATAAAACGGCGGTTTTTGTGGCGTAAAATGCTGAAATATTAAGAAAATCTTAAAATGGGTGTTGACATTTATGCACCGAAGATTTATAATTCGTGTATAAAGAGTCCGTGCGCGTGTATGTGCGCAAACGTGTGCGCATATAATTGAAATGTGACAGAGTAAGGCATTTATCACTTAGTGATGCCTATGTGGAAAATCAAATCTTCCATATGTCATTCTGAGGGAGCGAATGTGACCGCGAGAACCAAGCGAAGCGAATGCGCCTGCGGCTGGATTCCCACGCTGACGCTCGGAATGACAATCGGAAAAAAAGAAATCTTCCGCTTGCGTGTTGATGTTGCCTCAGCGCAGAATAAAAAGAAAAAACGTGCCGTTAGGCACGCCACCAAGCAGATAATTTGGCGAAATTGCGGTTTGAGTTCTTATCCGTGCTTGAACTGATAGCACAAATTCTCTGCGCGGTAGTAGAGCAAAAATCAAGCGAGGCTCTCGGCAATACGCACACTTGCGTGTTGGTGTTGCCTCAGCGCAGATTTTTGCGTAAATTCGCAATTTTGCGAGCAGAAA
>DKCG01000004.1:4911-5194 GCA_002449145.1 Christensenella sp. UBA6880
TCATTGCGAGGCGCGACAAAAGTCGCAACGTGGCAATCAAGGCAAAGCCGCATTTACGCTACGCTTGATTCCTACGTCGCTTCGCTCCTCTGAATGACAAGCGGATGAATGACAAGACAAAATTAAGAAACAAAAAATAAAAATAGGGATAAAGTTTTTTAGAAAGGGGCTTTATTCCGATAAGGAGAAAAACGATGAAAAAGAAAGGTTTGATTATTTCAACAGTCGTAATGGTTGTTGTCTTGATTGCATCTCTCACCACTGCTACATACGCTTGGTTCAC
>DKCG01000039.1 GCA_002449145.1 Christensenella sp. UBA6880
GTGAGGAAGGGGGAAGTTTTAGTTTAGTTTTTACACACGAAACAAAATCAAAAAGCACGGCGCTGCCGTGCTTTTTCGTTAGAAAGGTTTTGAAAAACGATGAATTTTTTGTTTTCGTTATATATACAATCGAGACGTCCGTTTTATTGGACGAAATCAAAAATTTTTTTAATTTTTTTGAAAATTCATCGTTTTATATATCTGAACACGAACACGCCGCCGCGTTTGACGTTGATGTGAATCTTTCCGCCGAGCGACACGTTGCTCAGTCCGCGCGAGTCGCAAGAGGTGAGAATAAGTTCGTCAAGAGGGTATTCGAGATTCTTCGAGTCGCTCACAAGCGCGTTTTCGCCGTAGGGAAGTATGGATATGGTTTCGCCTTTTTGCGTGGGCATATCGAACTCGCCCTCGACGTAGTAAATGTCCAAACCGTCTTCTTCGGCTTTTGCGCTCATACCGAGCGAGTGTGCAAGGCGCATTATCGCAAGGTTGCAAAGCACGTGGTCGACTCTGCCGCCCGTTATGCCGTAAAACACGAGCGAGTCGGCGCTGTATACCTCTTTTGCGTAGTACACGGCAAGTTCGCCGTCGCTTGCGTCCTTGTGGGGATTATGCTCGACGAGGGGAATGTCGATACCTTCGGGTTTTTCGAGCGAATCGAAATCGCCGAGTATGACGTCGGGCGTCACCGTGCATACGTTGAAACCGCCGTCGCAACATACGACTTTGTCGCCTTTGATTTTGCGCTTTATTTCGCTTCCGCAATTTAGAACGATTGATACTTGCATAAAAACAGTGTAGCACTACGCAACGATTTTTGCAATTTTTGTCGCGGTATTTTTCAAAACTGCTATTGAAAAAGTGCGTTTTATTGTATATAATGTGCTTAATAAAACCTTATTTTTGAGGGAAACGCATATGAGAGAGTTCAAACTCAAAAGTTTTGACAACACCGAGATTTATTGCAGACTTTGGGACGACGTGCAAAATCCAAAAGGCGTCATTCAACTCGTGCACGGTATGAGTGAGTACGCAGGGCGTTACGACGAGTTTGCGCGCTACCTCAACACGAGAGGCTACATAGTGTTCGGCGACGACCACCGTGCGCACGGACTCACCGAAACCGATCAAAACCGCGGCAAGCACCCCGGCAATATATTCAAAAAGACGCTCAACGACGAGTTGTTCTTCCGCGAGTGGCTCAAATCGCAATACTACTTGCCCGTGTTCCTTATGGGGCACAGTTACGGCAGTTTCCTCTCGCAAGCGTTTGCGCAAGAGGGTACGGACGTAAAGGCAATCGCACTCATAGGTTCGGGACATATGAGAGATTTGTTCAACTTCGGCAAAATCGCGGTTGCGCCCATATTCCTCGTTGCGAGAAACTGGCGTCCGCGTATCGTCAACCGGGTGAGCGACAACTTCCAAAAATTCAAAGGCGACGAGGGCAAATTGCAGTGGGCAAACAGCGTTCGCGCAAGACGCGAGGACGTGCTTGCCGACCCGCTCGCACATCAAAATATGTCCGTCGGTTTCGACTTCTATATGATGAAGGAAACTTCCAAACTGTACGGCAAAAAGGCTCAGGCAAAACTCAATCCCGCAACCGCGATAGGCATCTTCTCGGGCGACGCGGACTCGGTCGGACAAATGGGCAAGGGCGTCAAAAAACTCGACAAGATGTACAGACAAAACGGAATCAAAACCGAATTGCACCTTTACCCCGGCGCAAGACACGAAGTGTTTTACGACTGGTGCGGCGAGCAAATGCAGAAAGACGTTGCGGACTTCTTTGACAAATTCATCATCTACGAGCAAACCAGCATAGACGATTTGTGTAAATAAAAATATATCGCAAAAGTCCTGCTTTTTGAGGCGGACTTTTGTTTTTTTGAGGGATAAAATGAAAGTTTCGATACCTTCAGGATTTAAGATAGGACACTACGCCGACGACTTCACGGGCGTGAGCGTTATCCTTGCGCCGGACGGCGCGGTGGGCGGCGTTGATTGCAGAGGCGGCGCGCCCGGCACGAGAGAAACCGACCTTTTGCACAACGAAAAAATGATGCAAAAGATAAACGCGGTGGTGCTGTCGGGCGGCTCGGCATACGGGCTTGCTTCGACCGTCGGCGTTATGGAATATCTCAAAGAGCAAGGCAAAGGCTATCGCACTATGGGCAAGATTATACCCATAGTCTGCGGCGCGGTTTTGTACGACCTCAATCAAAAGGAATATCACTATCCGACGGCAGAATACGGACTTAAAGCGTGTCAAAACGCCGCAAAAACCCTCGATTTCGGCAATCTCGGCGCAGGAAAGGGCGCAACGGTGGGCAAAATCAGAGGCTTGAAAAACGCTTGCAAAAGTGGCATAGGCGCGGCAACCGTCAAGGTGCTCGGCGTAACGGTGACGGCAATCGTCGCAGTCAACGCAATGGGCGACGTGGTTGACGAAACGGGCAAAATCGTTGCGGGCGCAAAAGGGCGCAAGGGCGAGTTTATCGACACCGAAAAGTGCCTTGCAAGCGGCGACGCAATGAAACTCTTGCTTGGCACAAACACCACGATAGGTTGCGTAATCACCGACGCGAAACTTTCAAAAGTCGAGGCAAACTCGATTGCGAGCATATCCCACAACGGACTTGCAAGAGCAATCCGCCCAGTGCATACGATGTACGACGGCGACACGATGTTCTGTATGGCAAGCGGCAAACGCCCAGTCGTGAACCTTGCCATAATTCAATCCGCCGCAGTCGAAGCGACAAGACAAGCCATTGTCAACGCCGTGAGTGAAACCGCAAACTATGACATAATCTTCGACCAAGACGAGCCGCAACAACCATAATCGAGGGCGGGACAATGCCGTTGGCACAATGAAATGCACGCAAGCGTGCGTGAAATTGCGCAAAAATCATCGCATAGGCAACGGCAACACGCATTTTTGCGTATCGCCGAGAGCCTTGCTCGATTTATTGCGCAACTACCGCGCAGAGAATCTTTGCTATCAAAATAAGACGGATAAACAATCAAGCCGCAGTTTCGCAAGATTATCTGCTTGGTGAAGCGCACTTCGTGCGCAGTTGAGCGGAAGATTTGAATCTTCCATATGTCATTCTGAGAGAATGAAGTGACGGCGAGAATCAAGCGAAGCGAATGCGCCTACGGCTTGATTTCCACGCTGACGCTCGGAATGACGATTGGGTAGAACACCCGCACCCGAAAAAATAAACACCTAAGACCAACTAATTTATGAACATCAGCATAATGCTCAAACCCGCGTCGTCAAATTGCAATTTGCGATGCAAATACTGTTTCTACAACTCGCTCTCGAGTCAGCGCGAGATGCCTTCGCACGGTCTTATGAGCGAGCAAACCTTGCGTGCCACGCTCAAAAAAGCATTCGATTTTGCAGGAAACGATAGAGTTATGCTGTCCTTTCAAGGCGGCGAGCCTCTGCTTGCCGGCAAGGACTTTTTCAGAAAACTGCACGAGATTATACGTGAACTTAACGTCAATCGCGCGCCCGTCAGCATAGGCGTTCAAACCAACGGCACGCTCATCGACGACGAGTGGTGTTCGATTTTCAAGCGCGGCGGTTATCTTGTCGGATTGAGCCTCGACGGCGACGAACTTGCCGACTATCTGCGCGTTGACGCAAACGGCAATCAGACGTTCCCACGCGTTCTCGAAAGTGCGAAACTTATGCAAAAATACGGTGTGAATTTCAACATTCTCACCGTGCTTACAAAGCAAGTTGCAAACAGAATCGTGCCGATATACAACTTTTTTAAAAAGCAAAAATTCAAGCACTTGCAGTTTATACCGATGTTGAAACCGTTGCGCCTCGACGAGTCGGGCAAACCGTCGTGCGCAAAAACGTACGGTGAGCCGTTCCCGAGCGAGGACGAAAACTACGTTATGTCGGGCGAGGACTACTACGAGTTTTTGCAAAAATGCTTCTCACTTTATCTCAAAGACTGTATGGACGGCAAGTATACTTCCGTAAGACAATTCGACAATTTCGTGCGGCTTGCGCATTTCCAAAACTGCGAGCAATGCGGAATGGAAGGGCATTGTTGCCATCAATTCGTAATCGAGGGCGACGGCGAAGTGTATCCTTGCGACTTCTATTGCCTCGATTGCTATGATATGGGCAACATCAACGACACGGACTTCTTCGCACTGTCCAAGCACCCCATAGCCGTCGAGTTTATCAAAGAAAGTATGGTCGTAGAGGAAAAGTGCAAGGCGTGCAAGTACTTTGCGATGTGCAAAAACGGTTGCAAACGCGAGCGTATCGACATCGACAAATGCGAAGCGTACAAAAAGTTTTTCGCTTACGCCTTGCCGCATTTGCAACGCATAAGTTGAAAAAATAGGCGGAATAGGGCATAGTTTTTGAGATAAAAACTATGAAAAACCGTTTAAAATGTTATTTGAAATTGATAAAAGAATTGCTTGCTATTGTTCGCGTTTTGGAATATAATTTTTTTATTAAATTAAAGGATAACTATATGCTAAAATACATTTCTGCAAAAGAAGCCGCCGAAAAATGGAATATTTCGCAAAGACGCGTTTCCGTATTATGTAGTGAAAACAGAATAAACGGCGCAATGATGGTCGGTAATATGTGGATTATTCCGTCGAATGCCGAAAAACCGATTGACAAAAGAACCGTTCGTTATGAAAAATCAAAAAGCGTTACGCTTAAACCGTTTGTAAAATGGGTGGGTGGAAAAAGTCAACTTGTAGAGCAAATCGAAAAAATGCTCCCGACAGACGGCGAAAAAGTTTTGACAAAATATGCAGAACCAATGGTTGGCGGTGGCGCATTGTTTTTCAGCATACTTTCCAAATATGATTTTGAAGAATTGTATATCAGCGATATAAATGCCGAACTTATAAACGCATATCAAGCCGTGAAAAACGACGTAGATAATTTGGTTGCAAAACTTAACGAAATGCAAATGCTGTTTTTGCCTATGGATGAAAATGGCAGAAAATATTTCTACTATACCGTTCGTGAAAGATTTAATTTAACGGCACTAACCGAAGAAACCGCAACTGAAAAGGCAGCGCAGTTTATTTTCTTGAATAAAACTTGTTTTAACGGGCTTTATCGCGTAAACAGAAAAGGACAATTTAACGTACCTATGGGAGCGTATAAAAATCCGACTATTTGCGACGATGAAAATTTGCGCAATATACACGAAGCGTTGAAAAACGTCACTATCGTATGCGGCGATTATTCGTTGTCAAAATCGTTTGTTGATAAAGATACCTTTGTTTATATCGATCCGCCGTATCGTCCTATTTCGGAAACATCGGGATTTACGGCTTACAATACAGACGTGTTTGATGACGGAGAACAAATTAGATTGGCAAAGTTCATTGATGAAATCAATCTTTCGGGCGCAAAAATTGTTTTAAGCAATTCAGACCCGAAAAACGTAAACGAAGAAGATAATTTCTTTGATGATTTGTACAAAAATTACAAAATTAGTCGCGTTGAAGCAAGTCGCGCAATAAACAGCAAAGGCGATAAACGCGGAAAAATAAACGAATTGCTTATTTGCAATTAAGGAGTAATGAAAATGATAAAAAGCGGAAAAGGCGGTGGAAATACTCGCACAGGTTTGGTTTTCGAGGGAAAAACTGATTTGTCGACTTTTTTATCCCAACAGCCTCATTATTCTGTAATTGGACACGATGTGTTTTATGACGATAAAAAGGTTGCCGAAGTATACAAAAAACACAATTTCTATTCAATATTTCTAAAAAATCTTGAAATTGATTGGACAAAACATATTTCTAAACGGTTGTTGCCAGATGATAGTATTTTTGTTTTATTAAATAATGTGTTGTTCATTATTGAATGCAAACATCAAGAAGTTGCCGGTTCAGTCGATGAGAAATTGCAAACGTGTGATTTTAAGAAGAAGCAATATAAAAAATTGATGTCTGCTGCAAATATCGATGTTGAATACATCTATTTGTTGGATAATTGGTTTAGAAAAGAACAATACGTAGATGTGTTGGATTATATTCATTCTGTCGGTTGTGACTACTATTTTGAATATATCCCATTGACGAGATTGGGGTTGCCTGTTCCGCCGGAACTCGTGGAAGACTAATACATATGACGAAGAAAAATATACCGATACAGCCCGAAAATTTCGAACTCGAAACAAATACCGTTTGGGCGTTCCCCGAACGCGGTAAATGGGCTACGCACGACGCTAAATATCGCGGAAACTGGTCGCCGTATATTCCGAGAAATGTAATTCTGCGTTATTCGAGAGAAAATGACACGGTTTTAGATCAGTTTGTCGGTGGCGGCACTACTGCCGTTGAGGCAAAACTGACAAACAGAAATTTTATCGGCGTTGATATTAACCCTAATGCGCTTGAATTCACAAAAAGCAAATTGGATTTCGAGTGTGAATTTAATCCGACGATAAGTATTATGCAAGGCGACGCGCGTAATCTTTCTATGATTGACGACGACTCGGTTGACCTTATTTGCACACATCCGCCATATGCCGACATTATTCATTACAGCGAAGATATCGACGGCGATATGTCGCTTATGCCGATGAAAGATTTTTTATTTGAAATCGGCAAAGTCGCAGAAGAATGTTATCGGGTATTGAAAAAGGATAAGTTTTGCGCTATACTTATGGGAGATACGCGCAAAAAAGGTATGGTTCAACCATTAGCATTTGAAACAATGCGTATTTTTGAAATGGCAGGGTTCAAAACGAAAGAAATTATAATCAAGGAACAACACAATTGCAAAGCCACGGGCTATTGGAAAACAAACAGCATAAAGTTTAATTTCCTTTTACTCGCCCACGAATATTTGTTTGTGTTTAAGAAATGAAATCTAAACGTTCAGATCTCATTCTTATCAACCCGAGTATATGAGCATAAATCTTTGTGTCTAAGATTACTTGTAGTATTAGTTTTGTAATCTAATTATATTATAAATCCATATCAATATGATATTTTTGAATGGAATAGAACCGATTAAAAAAGCACCCCGCTTCGTTGCAAAAGGGGGTGCTGTGTTTTTTTGAATGAATAATTGCAGAAAGTGAGTTATTCTTTGTCGGAAGCGACTTCTTTCATTGCGGATTCGGTTGCGTTTTGGCAATCCGTGCATTCGCAGCAAGCGCATTGTTTTTCGTTGCAAGCGGTTTCTTGGGCTGCTTTTTTCTTCTTCTCGCCCCAGTTGCGCATAACGAGGAATTTGTTGCCGAGGAAACTCATAACCAATGCTGTGATTCCGCCGACTGCTTGACCGGTGAGGTTGTAGATTTGATACAAGAAATCAGTTTCTGCAACCGGTTTTGCGCCCATACAAGCGGTCATAATCGCACTGCCGAGCAAGGTTTGAACGAATATAATCGTGACAGCCAAAATGACGTACATAATGCCCGAAATCACGATGTTGTTGGTGCAGTTGAATGTTTTTTTGCGGTTAAGCACGAACGTGAGCACCTGACCGACGATAGAACCTATCAAAAAGCCGATGAAGTCGGACGTTGTGGGGTAGCCGAAAACGTCTCTCAACTCGCCGAGGTCGAAGCCGTAGAATTTTTGAGTAAGCACGCCTCCGCCGAGTTTTAGCAAAGCGGGAAGAACCAACGTTATGATAAGTTGCGAGCCGCCGCAGATGAAACTGAAAAGAGTGAAGACGACCATTTGGCGCACTTCTTCGTTGGAGTTGATTTTGTCAACGAGTTTTTGCAGCCAAGCGGGAAGTTTGACTTTTTTCTTTGCTTTGCCGTTGCTTTTTGCTGCCGTTTCGGTCGTTTGTTCCGTCGTTTGTTCCGTCACGACGTCTTGATTTTCGACGCTTTCGTTTGTTGCGTCGGTTTTGATTTCGTCCATAATTTTCCGTCCTTTTGTTAGGATTTTTATATCTTTAACAAACTGTATTATATATAAATATACAAGGTTTGTCAACGACTTGTTTTTTCAAGTGTACAGAGGCAAAAATCGGCGGTCAGCGAGAGGGCGTTTTTTTGCTTTACGCACTCGACTTTGTCTTTCGGCGCGCGGTAGACGTACGGGGTCATCGTGAGCAAGTCGGAAATCTGTTTCGATGATTCGAGATCGAAAGAATACGTGACTTCCTTTTTGCTCAAAAGCGAGAGTGTACTGCTCGGCAAATCCGTTTCCACCTTTCTCACGTCGTCGTAAAGCGCGCGGCGAAGTTCTATGAGGTGATTTTCGCAAGGGTACACCAAAACGAGAATACCGCCGCTTTTGAGCACCCGCGCGTATTCGTCCATAGCAAAGGGCGAAAACACGCAAACCACGACGTCGGCAAACTCGTCCTTTACGGGAATATCGTATACGCTTGCAACGGCAACGTCCGCTTGCTTTGCGCGCTTTGCGCAAATCTTCACGGCGTTTTTGGATATATCGACTGCGGCGTAAACGTCGCTTTCGTTGTGCCTTGCTTCGCTTATGCGCGACAAATAATATCCCGTGCCCGCGCCTGCGTCCAAGAGGGTGATAGGACGATTTGCAAATCGCAAGTTAATCTCGTTTGCGATTGCCTCTGCCAAAGGCGCATAAAAGTCGCAATCGAGAAAATCTCTGCGCGCTCTCACCATATCGGCGTTGTCGCCCGGGGCATTGGACTTTGGAGGAAGAAGATAAAAATATCCCTCTTTCGCGCAATCGAAAAGATGACCGTTTTGACAAACGGCGGAACGCTCTGTCATAGCAAGAGGCTTTTTGCATACGGGGCATAAAAAGTTGGTCATAAAAAGATTATAACACCAAATCCGAATTGCGCAAACGATTTCAAAAGTCGATTGCAAAGCAATACGCTTTTGTGCTATACTCGAAGTATGTTGGAACTTCTCGCACCCGCAGGTGATACGGAAGCGTTTGACGTTGCGATAGAGAGCGGCGCGGACGCGGTATACCTCGGACTTGACAACTTCAACGCGCGTATGAAAGCGCAAAATTTCAATTGCGACAACATTGCCGAAATCGTTTCGCGCGCGCATTTTTACGGCGTGAAAGTTTACGTCACCGTCAACACGATTTTGCAAAACGACGAGTTTAGCGACCTAATATCGCTCGTTAAAGCGGCGGTTGACGCAAAAGTCGACGCATTTTTGGTGCAAGACCTCGGCGTATGCAAGGTGCTTAAAGAGTGCTTCGAGGGGATTGTGCTTCACGCAAGCACGCAACTGGGCGTACACAACCTTCTCGGCGCAAAGGTGTGCGAAGAAGCGGGATTTTCGAGAGTGGTGCTGTCAAGAGAAACCAAACTCGAAGACATAAAAGCGATAAAGCAAAACACGAATCTTGAAATCGAATATTTCGTGCAAGGCGCGCTGTGCGTGGCGTTTTCGGGCAACTGCTATCTTTCGTCAAAGGAACAAGGCGCAAGCGGAAACAGAGGGCTTTGCAAGCAACTTTGTCGTTTGCCATACCGCGCGGAAGTCGGCGGAAAAACCTACGACGGTTACCTTTTGAGCGCAAGGGATTTGTGTCTTTACTCGTCGATTAAACAACTTGCCGAGGCGGGCGTATGCTCTTTCAAAATCGAAGGCAGGTTGAGAAGAAAAGGCTACGTCGCGTGCGCCGTGCAAGCGTACAGAAAGGCGATTGACGAGGCGGAAAACGGAAAGAATCCCGTTCTCGACGACAAGACGAAAACTATGCTGAAAATCGCTTTTTCAAGAGGCGAATACCTTGAAAGAGCGTATCTCGACGACGGCACGTCGAAAGTCATAGAAAAGAGATTCAACAACCATACGGGCATAAAAATCGGCGTTGTGCGAAGCGTAAAGGATTTCGGAAAGGACGGACTTTTCGAGATTACCGTTGCGACGAAATATCCGCTCGAAAAGGACGACGGTCTCAAATTTTTCGACGGCGACAAGGAAAAGGCGAGTTTGGGCATAGGCGAAGCGAAGCCGTGCGGAAGCGGCGCGTATTCGTTCGTCACCAAAACGAAAGTTAAGGTCGGTTGGCAAGTAAATCTCATTCTCGACGCAAAGGCGGACGACGAATTGTTGAGAGCGAAGCGTTACGTTCCGATAAAACTCGAAGTCGAGGCTATGGAAGGTATGCCGCTCGCAATTAAGGCGATATACGAAAAGGGCGATTGCAAATGCGAGGCGCAAAAGCGCACCGAGCAAGCGCTCGAAAAAGCGAAAAATGCACCGATGAGCGCAAACGACGTGGCGGCGGCTTGCTCGAAAGCGGGAGACAGCGGTTTTTGCGTGACAACTTGCCGAGTGAACACCAACGGCGTGTTCGTGGCAAAGTCGGTTGTGAACGCTCTGCGCCGCGAAGTGCTTGCCGAGTTGAAAGAGAAAATTATAATTGCGAACGCACCCGAAAAGGTTACGTTCGACAAGGATAAAGCGGACGAATTGCTTTGTGTTCTCGACGGCGTAAAAGAGGTCGAGGCAAAGCAAATCAGAGTGGTGAAAAGCGAGAAAATCAAAAGCGTGCTTGTGAGGGCAAACGAAACGTTTTTGCTCAAACCCGACGTTTATTCGGCGCAAAACATACGAAGAACGCTCGATTTGCTTGATTTGAGCGTTGATAACGTCATTCTCGATTTGCCGATACTTGCAAACGGCAAGGACTTGAAAGTGCTTGAAAAAGCCGTTGCGGAAAGCGGAATAAAACACCTTGCGAGCGAGAATATATACGGACTGTACTTTGCAAAGCAAGGCTACGAAGTTATTGCGGGCGAGGGGCATAACATTGCCAACGTCTTTGCGGTGCGCGAGGCAAAAGCACTCGGCGCAAGCGCGTATATGCCCTCGTGCGAATATAAGGATTTTCCCGCATGCGACGACGTAGATCGCATTGCCCCTGACGAGGATATACCGCTTATGACCTTTGCGCATTGTCCGTACAAAACGATTTTCGAGTGCGAGTGCAAGGATTGCGCGTACAAGCCCGACCTCGTGATTGAAAGAGAAAAGAGAAAATACGCCGTGCGCAGAGTGCGACTTGCTTCCTGCCGATTTGAATTGTATCCGCTGTGAGCGAATATGAACAAATTATATCGGGAATAATGAAATTATGACTTGTCAAAATCAAAGCGTTGTGCTAATATAATTGCAAGCGAAAGCGAATATATTTGTAAGGAGATAAAACTATGCCCAGAGTTATCAGCGATGATTGCATCCAATGCGGTGCTTGCGCAGATACTTGCCCGGTCGGAGCCATTTCCGAGGGCGACAGCAAATACGTTGTCGATCCCGAGCAATGCATCGATTGCGGTGCATGTGAAGAAGGCTGCCCCGTCGGCGCAATCAAGGAAGCGTAATTAGCAACAAAGATCAAATAAAAAACGGTGCGATTGTCGCACCGTTTTTTATTGTATTACAAAACCACCGG
>DKCG01000019.1:0-3230 GCA_002449145.1 Christensenella sp. UBA6880
GGCTCCGCCTGTTTACGAGCAACGTCTCGGTGGCTGCGAAGCCGAATAATTCAAAAGTATCAAGCAGACAATCTTGCGAAACTGACATTTGAGTAAAATGTTTGCTTAAAACGATAGCAAAGATTTTCTGCGCGATTAGAAAAGCAAAATGCAAATGCGGTTTATGGCAATAAATCTAATTTGTTGACATCACCGCAATGAAGTGTTTTGCGCAGGCTCCGCCTGCCTACGAGCAACGTTTGGGCGGCTGCGAAGCCGAATGGTTCAAAAGTTATCAAGCAAACTCTGCAATAAAATACTAAAAACAAATAAATTTGCTTATTTGAAATGCAACAAAACCAAAAATCCCTCGCAGTTGCGAGGGATTTTTAAGTTCAATCGTTAGTGATTTTCCATAAATTATCAACTAAATCAGTCTTCGAATTTCTCGACGGTTATGCCCGCTTCGTCGAAAAGTTGCATCGAAAATTCGTCGGGGTAGGGATTCTTGTACACGACTCTCTTTATGCCGCTGTTGATGATGATTCGGGTGCAGATCGTGCAGGGTTGGTGCGTGCAATAAAGCGTTGCGCCGTCAACCGAAACGCCCAATTTTGCCGCTTGTGCGATTGCGTTTTGCTCGGCGTGGACTGCATAGCATTTTTCCGCGCAAGTGCCGCTTTTTATTCCAAGCCTATCGCGCATACAATAGCCTTTGTCGCGGCAGTTGAGGATTCCCGCGGGTGCGCCGTTGTAGCCCGTAGTCAAAATGCGTTTGTCTTTGACGATAATCGCGCCTATCGCTCTGCCTTTGCGTGCGCAACTCGTCCAAGTGGACACAAGCTCCGCCATATCCATAAAACGTTTGTCCCAGTTGTTCATTTTGCACCTTCCTTTCGTTTATAATGAGATATTATCACAAAATACAGCATTATTCAACAAGGACTTTGGAAAATTCTACGCAAAATCACAAAAAAAATCAGTCATAATATATTGACATTTGGCAACCTATGGTATAAACTGTTAGCAGTCAGTCAGAAAGACTGCTAAACATCAAATTCAAACTCGACATCGGAGGCATAATATGACAATAAAACCATTGTTTGACAAGGTTGTCATCAAGGCAATCGAAACTGATGAAAAAACCGCAAGCGGAATCGTTCTTCCCGGCGCGGCAAAAGAAAAACCCCAACTTGCAAGAGTTATCGCGGTAGGCCCCGGCGGCACTATCGACGGCAACGACGTCAAAATGCAAGTCAAGGTGGGAGACACCGTTCTTTATAGCAGATACGCAGGCAGCGAGTTCAAAATCGACGGCGAAGAAGTCGTCATCGTAAGTCAATCCGACATACTCGCTATCGTTGATTAAGGAGGCTATTTATGGCAAAGCAATTCAAATACGGCGATGACGCAAGAAAGGCTCTCGAAGCAGGCGTCGACGCTTTGGCAAATACCGTTAAAATCACTCTCGGCCCGAAGGGCAGAAACGTTGTTCTCGACCGTCCGTACGGCTCGCCGCTCGTGACGAACGACGGCGTTACTATCGCAAAAGACGTCGTTTTGGCAGACCCGTTTGAAAATATGGGTGCGCAAATCATAAGAGAAGTCGCAACCAAGACCAACGACGTCGCTGGCGACGGCACTACGACCGCTTCAGTTTTGGCGCAAGCAATCGTAAAAGAAGGCTTGAAAAACGTTGCCGCCGGCGCAAATCCTATGGTGCTTAAACGCGGCATTATGAAGGCAACGGACGTCGCAGTCGAAGAACTCAAAAAGATAAGCAAGGACGTTGAGGACAAGACCGCTATCGCGCAAGTTGCTTCCATTTCCGCAAGCGACGAAAAGATAGGTCAACTCATTTCCGACGCAATGGAAAAGGTCGGCAAAGACGGCGTAATCACAATCGAGGAAGGCAAGGCTATGACCACCGAACTCAGCGTTGTGGAAGGTATGCAATTCGACAGAGGCTACGTTTCGCCGTACCTCGTCACCAACACCGACAAGATGTCCGCAGAACTCGACAACCCCGTCATTCTCATCACGGACAAGAAAATCAGCAATATTCAAGAACTGCTTCCGCTTCTCGAACAAGTGCTTAAAAACGGCTTGAAACTGCTCATCATTTCCGATGACATCGAAGGCGAAGCACTCACGACTATCATCGTCAACAAACTCAAAGGCGTGTTCAACGTCGTTGCGGTCAAAGCACCGGGATTCGGCGACAGAAGAAAGGCGTATCTCGAAGACATCGCAATTCTTACCGGCGGCACTTATATTTCCAGCGACCTCGGCTACGAACTCAAAGACGTCACGCTCAATATGCTCGGCAGAGCAAAATCCGTGCGTGTGGACAAGGACAACACGACCATCGTCGGCGGCGCAGGATCGAGTGAAGCCATTGCGGCAAGAGTCGCGTCCATTCGCGCTCAAATGGCAGAATCCACGTCCGAATACGACAAAGAGAAACTTCAAGAACGCGTTGCGAAACTCGCAGGCGGCGTTGCGGTTATCGGCGTAGGCGCGGCAACCGAAGTCGAAATGAAAGAGAAGAAACTTCGTATCGAAGACGCTCTCAACGCAACTCGCGCGGCAGTCGAAGAAGGTATCGTCGCAGGCGGCGGCACTGCGTTGCTATCGATTATCCCCGCAGTCAAGAAGGCTTGTGCGAAACTCGAAGGCGACGAAGCAACCGGCGCAAAAATCGTTCTTCGCGCTCTCGAAGCCCCCGTACGTCAAATCGCCGCAAACGCAGGTATCGACGGCGGCATAGTCGCAAACACCATTATGTCCGCAAAGAAAACCAACTACGGCTACGACGCACAAAAAGAAGTCTACTGCGATATGGTCAAAGCGGGCATTCTCGACCCGACCAAAGTCACGCGTAGCGCGCTTCAAAACGCCGCTTCCGTCGCGTCCACTTTGCTCACGACCGAAAGCCTCGTTACGGACATAAAAGAGCCGGTTGCGGCGGGTGGCGGTAATGCCGGTATGTCCCCCGAAATGTATTAAAACTGCGCTAAATCGCGCCTAACTTTGTCAGAGGCACTCGTCCGACAACTCATTTACGATTAGTAAATTAGGGTTGCCGATCGAGTGCCTCTTTCGCGTTATGCATCGATTTATCGCAGTTTTAAGCAGTTGTTCGAAGACGGAACGCGAGCCGCAAGGCGGCGAGAAAGCGAACGCCGAGCTTGACGGGTAGTACAAGCGACTGCGCCGTTTGGGTGCGAAGCTGGCGCACAAAGCGCAGT
>DKCG01000019.1:3350-13424 GCA_002449145.1 Christensenella sp. UBA6880
ACACGTGAGGAAGGGGGAAATTTTATTTCTTGGGATATAAAACGCTTTCTTGAAATTTAGACTGAGGTATGGTATATTAATAATATGAAAACCCGAATTTATATGACAAAAATGCACCAGCAATGGACGTACGGCGAAAGGGAAGACCTATTGCCTTATCTCGACGGCGAGGACGACGAGATTTTCGAGTATGCGGTGGAAAATCACGATTTTGCCATTATCCTCAAAAACGATATGACTTTCGACATCGTGGACACCGAGGAAGAAGCACTCGAAAAAATCGCGTATATCTATCGAAATTACGCAGTCGTCAAAAACGACGGCGACAAGTGCTATATCGCTCGCGAAAACACCGACAAACGCTACAAAACGCCCGCAGAAGCGCAAGCGGACGGCGAGTTCGATTACGTTTACGTCCCAAAAGATATGTATTTTCTCTCGAAATACGGCAAGATTCTCGCCGTTGGCAGTTCCGAGGACGAAATGCGCGAGAAAATGTACGAGCATTACAGAGCAAAATACATTTATTTGTATTAATCGAGTATAATTTGCGCCTTGCGGTAAACAATTCCGTCGTGAGGCAGAAAGAATAAAAAATAAACGTCAGAGGTGATTTTATGATTACGAGAATGAAAAATATATCGAAAGCGGAAGTGCTTACTCTCAAAGAGCAAGTGTCGTATCAAGAAGGGCAGGTGGTGAGCAAAACGCTCGCACAAAACAATGCGGTTTCGATTACGCTGTTTTCCTTTGACAAAGGCGAGGAAATCAGCGCGCACAAGTCGGGCGGCGACGCTTTCGTGACTTGCTTGGACGGCGTGGGAAAGATTACCATTGACGGCAAGGAATATTTCTTGAAAGAGGGTGAAAGTATCGTTATGCCAGCGGGACACCCGCACGCCGTGTACGGTGAAGAACGCTTCAAAATGCTTTTGGTCGTGGTGTTCTGATTGCGCGATAATAACATAGAATACGGGTTTTGCTTAATTTGATTTGATTCAAAAAACGCAGAAAATATACGCGTGAAACGGCATTAAAAAAGCACACTTTGCAGTGTGCTTTTTTCATATCGAATTTAATCCGTAAACTCGATTACGCAAGTTCGGCGGTTTTGAGTTCGTAGTTCATATAGAAGGTTTTGCCGTCGTGTTTGAAAGGTTCTTCTATTTTGACGAGGACGTGTTTCATTGCCCAACCGTTGATGAGAACGTCGCCTGTGGCATAGTAGAGAGTTTGTGAAATGCCTGCGACCTCGGTTGTGCGGGAAACGCTCGTTTTGTAACACTCGATGCCGTTGTCTGCATACTTCTCATTGCTTTCGGTGAAAGCGGTTGTGACTTTCGTTTTGCCGTTTACACTTGCCGTGAGGCTGACCGAACTCGCTTCGGTTGCCGAAACCAAAGGCACGGAAAAGCCGAAAGAAAGGGAATCGCTGAAAGTGGTGATTGTACGCAACGCTTGGTGGAACTCGTTGTTGTCGTAATAGGTTGCGCTTGCCGCCTCGATCGTGCCTTCGCTCTTTTCACCGTTGACGGTGCGGGTGTAAGAATACTTCTTGCCGTCATACGAGCCGAACACGCGCAAAGTTTCGGTTTCGCCGTTCTTTTGCACTCTGTACGAATAAGCAGGCACCATATAACTCGAACCGTTGATGAGGGTGAAGTAGCAACCCGTGTCGTAGGTTTGAGCGCCGACCGTGAGCAAGCCTTTGACAAGAATTCCGGCAGAAAGATTTTCGAGTTTGGTGTCTTGAGAGCCGAAGTTCGAAATCGATGAGCCGTCCGAGTACGCTTGGAGCGTTACGGTGTATGTACCGTCATATCCCTCGGTTTTGTTGCCGATGTCGTCTTTTGCAAAAACGTCGTATACGAACTTTTCGCTTTTGTGATCGCTCAAAATGTTGCATAACTGTCCTTGCGTGGTCGCAGTGTTGTTGCAAGCCGTCATAGAGAGGCACGCGATAAGTGCGATAAGCATTACGGATATTGTGAGAATAACTTTTTTCATAATGTGTTTATTATAACATAAAAATATATTCTCGCAATAAAAAACGCCTTGTTTTTCGCAAGTTAAGCCGAAAATCCGATTGAAACAAATAAAAATTGTTAATTTTTATTTGTTTAACCTAAGGGATTGAAACGGTACATCAAAAGTGATATACTCAAATTATGAAAATTATCACTTCAAATACGTCCAAAGGCGCATATCTCGGCGTGGTCGGGATTCTTGCCAAAAATATGGACGGAACTTCAAAAAACATCGTCATCGCGCCCGACAGATTCACCGCTTCGGTGGAAAGGGGGCTTATTTCCGCATTGGGCATCGAAAGCACGTTCGGCATAGAAGTTATGTCGTTCACGAGGCTTGCGAGCAAACTCATAGGCAACGACATCAAAAAGTGCCTTACGCCCGAAGGGTCGGTTATGCTGATAGGCAAGGTTATCGCCGACAATCGCGACAAACTTTGCTACTATCAAAAAGTCGCGCTTCAAGAGGGATTTGCAAGCGAACTTTACGCCGCGCTTACCGCCGTAAGAAACAGCGGCATATCCTCGCAAGACTTGCTCGAATCATCGAAAATGGCGAACGTTTCGCTTCAAATGAAAGCGAAAGACCTTGCGCTCATATACGACGGATACCTTGCCGCGCTCGAAGGCAAGCACAGCGATTCGTCGACGAGGCTTTACGCTCTCGCCGAGTTCTTGAAACAAAATCCGAGCGCGATTGCTTCGACCAACTTTTACATCACGGACATATACGATTTTTCCGCGCCCGAACTTGAAATCATCAAGAGTATCGCAAACAATGCGCTGTCGCTGACCGTCGGCATAACGAGCGGATATTCGAACCCCAACAAGCGCATATATCCCGACCGCGTGGCGAAGAAACTCGCCTCTCTTTGCGAGGGCAGAGTGCAGATTGAAAGAAACGACGAAAGTTTACCCGATTCGGTTGACGCAATTTCAAAAAAACTGTTTTCCTACATATCTACGAGCGCGGACGAAAAAGCCGAGAATAACGGTAAAGTCGCGTTGCGTTCGGCAAAGGACAGAAGCGACGAGGTTATGCGCCTCGCTCTCGACGTGGCAAAGGGCGTTAGAGAGGGCAGACGATACAAGGATTTCGAGGTGTACGCAAGCGATTTGGACGCATACGGACAAGAGATAAAATCCACGTTTGCACGCTACGAAATACCATATTTTATAGACAAAAAAGAGTTGCTTTCCGAACAAGCGAAAGCGAGATTTATATTGCAGACAATCGCCTGTTACCGCACAGATTTCAGACTCGGCGAAGTGTGCGACTTTATAAAGAATCCGTTGTTTTCAATCTATTCGCGATACGGCGAAGAAGGCGCGTATCTGTTTGAAAACTATTGCCTGAAATACAACGTGCGCTTCGTCCCGACCTCGACGGACGATTGCTTCAAAAAGCACGAGGAAAGAAAGATATTTAACGCAAAAGAGCAAAAAAGCGGTTTTATATATGCAAATATCGACGATAAAGTCGAGATTTTGGACAATACAGTTGAAAACGTCATTCCGGAAGCGGTGCGCAAAGAGGTTGTGGATATACTTACGCCCGAGCGATTCAAGGGAAGCAAAAACATAAAAGTTTTCGTCGAGTTGACGAGAGAGTTGCTTGAAAAAATCGACCCTTACTATGTTAAGTACGTCGATAAAATCGCAAGCCAAAGCGAGTATTTCAGAAAGTGCGCAGAGCAAGTCAATTCAAAACTCGAAGCGGTGCTCGACGAGATAGAGGAAGTGCTTGACGAACAAGCGGATATAAACAAATTCGAGAGCGTGTTCAAGTCGATGATAAAGACCTTGAAAATCGCGCTCGTGCCGACATATCTCGATTGCGTGTTTATCGGCGACGGCGAGTCGAGATTTGCGGGAAACGGCGATATATACGTTCTTGGCGCAAACAGCGGAAAACTGCCTTCGCAAAGCGGTGGCGGTGTGGTGCTTACCGACAAGGACGAGCAAATGCTCTCTGCGCTCGGCGTCGAGATTACGCCTTGCGAAAGACAAAAGGCACTCGACGGTATGTACGCCGTTTGCGACCTTATGAAAAAACCGCAGGGCAGACTCGTGGTGAGTTATCCCGACAGCGGCGACGGCGGCGCATTAAGACCCTCTACCGTCGTGTTTGAACTTCAGAATATGCTTTGCGAAAACGGCAAACCGCTCGAAATCGAAAGAATAGATTTCGAGCATTACACGACCCTCGACGGAAAGGATTTGCAAAAAGCCGCGCTTGCGCTGTCCACGAAGAAAGCGTGCTTCAACGAGGTGCTTAAAAACGGCGTGAGCGGTCGTTGCGACGCAAACGATACAGGCGTGTTCGGCGCGGCGTTGTCACTTTTGAGCGAGGACGAGAAAAAACTCGTAAACGATTCGCGCGTATCGCCCGTGAAAATCGCTTTGCCCGAAAAATCCTATTTTGCGGGGCGCACGAGCGTCAGCAGACTCGAAACCTTTTTCGGCTGTCCGTACGCACATTATTTCAACTATATTTTGTCCTTGCGCAAGCGCAAAGACGGCACGTTCGAGGGTACGGAAAACGGAACGATTTTGCACTTTGTTCTTGAAAAGTTTTTCGGCGACGTGCGCGACGGCAACGTAAAAGACGAGGACGAGGCAAAGCAAAAAGCGTACGAGTATTTCGACCGCGCGATAAAGGAAAACAATTTCGAAGTGTTGCTCGAAAAGGCGGACACGGGCAGAATTCTCGCTCGCCTCAAAGAGGAAGGCGCAACGCTTTGCAAGGACTTGTTCAAGGTGCAGAAACGCTCGGCGTTCCGCCCGTTCCTGCTCGAAGCGAAAATAGGCGAAGGAAAGATTGAACCGATGTCCCTCGAATTCGGCGGAAAGAAGGTCGAACTCAAAGGCACTATCGACAGGGTGGACAAACTCGACGACAAGTTTATAATCATCGACTACAAGACCTACAAGAGTGCGGATTTGACCCTAAAAGAATTGTATTGCGGACAAAAGATCCAACTTTACGTCTATATGCGAGCGGTTGAAAGAAGCCTCGGCGCAACGCCGTGCGGCGTGTTCTATTTCCCCGTATTTTCAAGTTTTACCGACGAGAGCGGCAACCGCTACAAATACAAGGGGCAAGCGTGCGACAGTCGCGAAACGCTGGGTTTAATCGACGAAATGGCAACGTCAAACCCCGATTGCGCTATCGTGCCGTTCAAAACGGACAGAAAAGGCGAGAATCTCAATCCCGAAATACACCTCTCGAAAGAGGGATTCGACAAACTGGGCGATTACGCCGTGGCGATTGCGGGCGAGGGCGCGAGCAAGATTGCGGACGGGTATATAAAGCCGTCGCCTCTAAAAGACAAATGCAAGAAGTGCGACTTTGCCGCTATATGCGCGTACAAGGGCGCAAACGAAAGGAAAATGCCCAAAGTGAAAGGGCTTGAAAGTTTCGATACGGAAGGTGAGAAAAATGAGTGAAAATACCGTTGTGACGCTTAGCAAAAACGCAGAGGAAAGGCTTGAAATTCTGCGCGACGAAAAGGGCAATATTCTTCTCACCGACGACCAGAAAAAAGCCGTGCTAGAAAAGGGGCGTATTCTCGTTTCCGCTTCCGCCGGTTCGGGAAAAACGTCAACTATGGTCAAGCGCATAATCGTTATGCTGTCCGAAGGCGCGTCTTTGAAAAATCTGCTCGTGCTCGTCTACAACAACGCCGCCGCAGACGAATTGAAAGAAAGACTGCATCAAGAACTATTCAAGGCGGCTTGTGCGTCGAGCGGCGAAAAGCGCGACAGATTCAGACAAGAAATCGACGAACTGCCGTTTTGCCATATCTGCACCATACACGCGTTTTGTCAGTCGCTGATAAGAGAGAACTTCGACAAACTCGGCATATCCCCGACGTTCGAGGTGCTTGACGAAACGAGGCACGCTTCGTATATGAATAAGGCTCTCGACGAGGTCATCGCAAAGTATACCGCTGACGGCGACGAAACGTTTTGCGAACTCGCCGACATCTTCTCGCAATCGAGAAAAGAGGAAAATCTAAAAAGCAACCTAATAAAGTTTTACAACCTCATCGAAATACAGCCCGACAAGGACGAATTTGAAAGGTGCGTTGCAGAGTGCTACGATTCCTACGACAAAAGCAAATTTTTCGAGATTTTGCAAAACTACTATAAATCATTTTTCGCAAAGGCAAGCGACGCGCTTTCGCAAGTCAAGGTACGGCTCGAAACGATTGCGCCGACGTCGAAATACGTTCAAAGCCTTGTGGTTGCTACGGCGTTCTGCGCCGAAATCGAAAGAGAAAACGAACTTCTCGCTATGTGCGCTCTGGCAACCAAGTACGAAAAGCCGCGCGCGGCGATAAGTTCCAAAGCGAGCGAGGAAGAAAAACTCGTCACCGCGTACGCAAAGGACTATCTCAAACAGTTGAGCGACGTTATAGACGAAATGAAAGAGATTGCCCAAAGAGGGGACGCTTTAGAACAAGCGCACGAACAGAACGCGAAATACGTCAAAAAGTTGCTCGAAGTCGCAAAAAATTTTGCGGAAGTTCTTGATAATCTCAAAAAAGAAGACAACGTGTTGTCCTTTGAGGATTTACAGCACAAGGCTCTCGATTTGCTAAACGGCGGCGGTGCTTCGGGCGAGGACTTCGACGCAGTGTTCGTCGACGAGTATCAGGACGTAAACCCCACGCAAGAAGCGATAATCCGCAAACTCGTCAAGGGCGAGTGCTTTATGGTCGGTGACGTAAAACAGAGCATATACGGCTTCCGTCTTGCCGACCCCGCGATTTTCATATCCCGACAAAACGCTTACGAAACGAGCGCAAAAGAGGGTACGAACATATTTTTCAATCGCAATTTCAGAAGCGCGTACGGCATACTCGATTTCGTCAACGGCGTTTTCGACAGCGCGATGACTCAAGACAGCGCGGACGTAAACTACAAAAAGGACGCGAGATTCGAACTTAAAGACGTGCCGCCGGTGCGCCTCGAAGACGTGAATCCCGAAGGGTATGTTCAGGTGCATTTGTTCGTAAAGCAAAAGGAAGAAGCGCAAATTTCGACGGGACTTTACGACATAGAAAAAGAGTGCGGCGACGACGGCGAGGGCGGAAGCGCGCAAGAGGGCAACTTCATCGCAAGCGAAATCAAAAAACTCGTCGGCAAAGCCAAAGGCGACGGAAAGTATATCGGATACGGCGATATAGCCGTGCTTTTCCGCTCGCGCTCGACGGGCGCAAAGGAAATCGTGCAAATTCTCAAAGCGCGCGGTATACCCGTCAACGAGGGGGCGTTCGGCAAATCCGCGTCCCTCCCCGAAAGAGAATTGATTGCGTTTTTGCGAGTTTTGGACAATCCGCGTCAAGACATGCCGCTTGCGGGGTATCTGCTGTCCTTTTTCGGCGGATACGACGAGAGCGAGTTGGCGTACGTCGCGTCGGTTGACGGCGATTGCCTTTACGACAAATTTTTGGCGATTGCAAACGACGAGAGATATACGACTGACGACGCGTATCGCGCGCTAAAAGCAAAGGCGAAAGCAACTCTCGGCACTATCGAGGCGTACAGACTCAAAGCGAGTTATCAGAGCGTGAAAGAACTTATGCGCACTATCGTTGGCGACTATTGCTACGACGCGTATCTTATGCGGTCGGGCGAGGGCGACGCATACGGACTCAAAGCGTTCGTCGAAAGTCCGGACGAGGAAGACTCGCTCGGCAAATTTTTGCAGAACTACTGCGAGGGCGACGGCGGCGAGAGAGGCGCGACGGGCGGCGACAGAGTGGTTATTTCCACTTTCCACGGCTACAAAGGTCTTGAAAACCCCGTCGTTTTCGTTGCGGATACGGCGTTCGGTTTCAACTACGAAGCGAGTTCGGGCGACCTCATTCTTACGGGCAAAGGTCTCGGCGGCGACAAGGGCAACAACAAAGGTCTGGTCGGTATGAACGCTTTTGACTTCGACCAAAAAACCAAAAATTCCGTAACGCTGTCCAAAATCGCGGTTGCAAAGTGTATAAAGGACAATCAACTAAAAGAGGAAATAAGGCTGTTTTACGTCGCTCTCACGCGCGCAAAACAGTTGATGTACGTCACCGCCACGGTGAGCGAATCCAAGAGCGCGGGCTTCGGCGTTACGGCAAAACTCGGCGGTGCGGGGTGCGATTTGGATTTCATATCTTCCGCGGTTTTCGACGGTACGGTGAAGTGCGTGCCTTTCCGCCATTACGCGGACGAGGACGACATGCAAAAAGCGCAACCCGACTCGTTCCAACTCGTTCCCGACCCCCATATCGTGAACGAGGTGCTAAAGGCGCAAGCGTTCGTTTATCCGTATAAGCAAGCGACGTCGCTTGCGATGAAGTACAGCGTTTCCGCACTCGACAGCAAGGACGACGACGCGATAGAAGTGTTCGAGGAAGCGGCAAAACGCGGCACGGCGTATCACAAAGTTATGCAGTATATCGACTATTCTGCAAGGGGGGCGGAAGAAGTCGAAAAGCAGATGGACGAACTCGTAAATCGCAATATCCTCACCAAAGAGGAAAGAGAATCCGTAAATCCGCAAGACATCGCCAAGTGCCTTGAAAGCGATATTATGAAGGTTGCGCTCGAAGCGGAAAAGAAAGGAAAGTGCCATAGAGAGCAATCCTTTATGATGTACAAAAAGGCAAGCGACGTAAGCGACGATTTCACGTCCGACGACAGAGTGCTCGTGCAAGGCGTGATAGACTTGTTCATCGACGACGAAAAGAAGATTATCGTCGATTTCAAGACGTCTTCGTTAAAAGACGAAAAAACGCTTGAAAAGTACAAAAAGCAACTTTATCTATACAAATCTGCGGTTGAAAGTGCGATTAACGCAAAAGTCGACGAAATCGCGCTGTATTCGTTTGCAACCGGCAAAACCGTGATGCTGTAAAAATCGCAAGACATAAACTGCATTAAAGCAAAAACCTAAAACAACGACTTGACGAATCGAGGGTTGTTTCAAACAAAAAAATATGCGTTTGTTTGAAATAATCCTTGATTTTTCTTTGCGCGCTATGTATAATTATATAGATATTTGAAACTTACGGGCGCACCCCGTTGCGTGCGCGGAGGATTCGTGGACTTTTTTGAAAAGGCATTTCAATGGCTTGCGGAAGTATCGCAAAAACTTCCCGCGGTCGATACGAATTTATTTTTCATCGTCGTTTTGGCGGTGATTTTCGGTTTGGGAATCGTCATTGCGTTTACCCTTCTCGGCTCTCGTGCTCGCAAACTTTACGTTTCCGCAAGAAAAATCAGAAAATACCTCGCAAACGTGGACGCCGTGGACGACGACAACGTGAGCGATTTTACGGCGCATTGTTTTTCCAAAAACACGCCGCAACCTTTGCGTGACGCGTGGGTGCAATATCTCGGTGTGCGCTTTGGCTATCCCAGCGATATAGTCAGCGACGGGGCGGTGTACGACAAATTTGTCAAGAGAAACAAAGACGTTCGTTCGGGCGTATTCATCGGCGTATCGCTCGTGTTGCTTGCTCTTTTCGCATTTTGGGGCTACGGCGTTTTGCCCGCCGCAAAAATGGGCGTCGTTCATCTCGCTGCGCTCGCGCTCATAGGTGTGATGTATCTCGTGCTCGTGATTCTCGTGCGCAAACAAAATCAAAGATGTTTCGAAACGTTCGAGGCTATGCAAGAGGACTTGGACGCAAAAGTCAATTTGCAGATAGAAAGCAATTTCGCAACCGATTCTTCGCCGCTTTTGGAACTCAACTCGCTCGTTGAAGAAATCATCGCTCGCAACACGGCGAAAGTAGTGGATGAGGACGACGAACAAACGCCCATCGAAGCGCTTATCGAGCAGAAAATGCAAGAGCAAAGCGAGTTCGACGACGAGGACGAACAAGAGAATATCGACGAGATTATTTCCGCACAGGAAGAAGCGCAAGAAGAAAATGCGCAGGACGGCGACGTCGAATCGGACGACGAGCAACGCCATATAGACGAACTCTTGCAAGAGCAAGAGGAACGCCTCGAAGAAACGGCGGACGAGGAATCCGAAGAAACGGAA
>DKCG01000014.1 GCA_002449145.1 Christensenella sp. UBA6880
TAGGCTGGTGGATTTTTATTGAATGTTCCGCAACTGCGGCAACGGCGCAATATCACTGCCCGAATGGGCAATATCGCTGTGTCGCAGACACAATTTCTCGCACGCTTTGCGTGCATATAATTGCACGTAGGCGCAATGCGTTACAGATATGCGCGCAACGCCTTTATGTTTTTGTCGTAAACTTTCATAAGGTCTTTGGCGAGGTCGGGAACGTCAACGCCGTCGCGATTGAGTTCGTTGATGCACTTTTGTACGCTTTCGATGCCCATATTGTAGCCGTCGATAAGCATACTCGTAAGGTGCGAACACGAACTGTTTATACCTGCGTTCATCTTTACGCCCGCTTTGAGCATCATACGTTGCACGGGGTTGGTTTGCGCGTCTTCGAGTTCCTTTTCGCTCAATTCGGATTTTGCTTTTTGATAGAATTCTTCCATCGTTTCTTTTTGCGAAAGCACGAGATTTTTCATTTTTTCGCAGTCGATATAGCCGATGATGTTGTCGACGGATTGCGCGCCCATAGCGGTGTTGCGCACGATTTCTCTATAAATTTTCATAAGGTTCTCCTTCTATATTCGATGTTTTGCGGCTCTGATTATTTGTTTGAAAACAGTTTGTCGAGCCATTCTTTCACCCACGACTTGTACACGATTTTTTCGCCGCTGCCGCTTTCGGGGACGAAACATAGGGGCGGAAAAGCAACGCACCACCAGTTGTCGCCGACGCCCTCGCCGAGATAGATTATAAGCGCGTCGTAGTTGCCTTCGGGGAAGTCGTAGCCGTCGTATTTTCTGTCGGGGAAATACTCGTTTTTGAACGAAATCGAGGCTTTATATTCAAAATCGTTGTCGTAAAGCGTTTGATTTGCGATTTTGACGAGATTTGCCTTTTCTCTTTCAAGCGTGTTACGGGCTTCGTTTTTGCTCTTGCAACCGTCGAGTTTCGAGGTGAGATACTCGGTCACTTCGTCGCGCACTTTGAGTTTTACGGCCTGGTCGGTTTTGCTGTTCGAGTTGGCTCTTATATGTATGCGGATACATTGCTCTGCAATCTCTCGCCTACTCGGCGCGTCGTCGCAGGCAAAGAGCAAAAGCGTACACGAGAGCAAAACCAAAACGATACAAATTGATACGACTGCTTTTTTCATAGCGAGAGTATTGCCCCTCTTTGCGCGTTTTATACTTGCATAAAAATCGCAAGTCGAGGAAAACTATCCCAAAAGAGGTGAAATATGAATCGTAAATTAGACGCCCGAAAGTGTTTGATCTTTGCCCTCGTTTTGTCGCTCTCGATCGTGACGATACTCTCGTTTGCCCTCGTGCAAACGCCGAGCGTTGCGGACGCGGCAACCTTGAAGCAAGGCTCGCGAGGGGATTTGGTCAAAACCGTTCAGCAAAAACTCATACGCTGGGGCTATCTCAAAGGCACGGCGGACGGCATATTCGGCGCAAAGACGAAAGCCGCCGTCATCGCGTTCCAAAAGAAAAACGGACTTACCGCCGACGGTATAATAGGCACGCGCACGGCGCAAGCACTCGGCATAAGCCTTTCGAGTTCGACGTCAACGACGTCAACGACGTCTTCGACCGACCTCAATTTGCTTGCGAGAGTGGTATACGGCGAGGCGAGAGGCGAACCGTACACGGGGCAAGTCGCAGTCGCAGCGGTCGTGCTCAACAGAGTGCGTTCGTCGTCTTTCCCCAACAGCGTGGCGGGGGTCGTGTATCAGTCGGGCGCATTCGATTGCGTGAGCGACGGACAGATTAACCTTACGCCCAATCAATCCGCATACAACGCCGCAAAGGACGCTCTCAACGGTTGGGACCCGACGTACGGGTGCTTGTTCTATTACAATCCGCGCACCGCTACGAGCAAATGGATGCTCTCGCGTACGGTTAAACTCTCGATAGGCAACCACGCCTTTTGTTAAGGAGGAAGAATTATGAAAAACAAGGATAAAAAACAAGAAACCAAACAAGTCGAAAAAAAGAAAAAGCCGACTTCCAAAGTCGTGAAAACCGCCGTTCTCGGCACGGTGCTCGGACTGTTTTCCTGCGCTATCGTGGGGCTTTCCGTCGCGCTGTACTACGCCCAAACAAGCGTGAACACGCACGAAGCGTACCAACGTCAAATGGACGCCGTATATCAACGTGCGTACTACGATTTGCTTGACGGCGCAAGCGATTTGGGCATAAATCTGCGCAAAATCAGTGTGTCCAACTCAAAGAGTATGCAACAGTCCCTTCTTTACGAGGTGTACAACGCGGCGGAACTTGCAAGCGGCAATCTCGCAACCTTTAAGTCCAACGACGACGGCGTACTCAAAGCGCAAAAGTTTGTCAACCAACTCGGCGACTATTCGCATACGCTCGCTATGGGACTTGCAAACGGCAAGGAATTGAGCGGTGAGGACAGACAACGCCTTTTCAAAATGGGCGAAATTGCCGACGTCTATCAAAAGTCGCTTGAAAGCGTGCAAAAGAATCTCGACGACGCAAATCTCGCCCTTACCGACGAGGGCGCGCTCGACGTGTTCGTGCAATCCTTTTCTTCCTTTTCCGAGCCGAGTTTCGAGTATCCCGAAATGATTTACGACGGACCGTTTTCGTCCGCTTTGGAAAATAGGGAAACGAAAGGTCTTGTCGGTGACGAAATAACCAAAGAGCAGGGCACTGAAATCGTAAAAGCCAAACTTGCCACTCTCAATCCCGCCGACGTTGAATTTGCAGGCGAAGCGGACGGCGACATAAAGACGTTCGATTACACCGTCAAAATAAACGGCGAACCCGCATACGTTCAAATCGCGCGAAAGGGCGGTATGCTCATATCCTTTAACGCAAGAGCGGATTTGCAAAGAGCGGCTATCGTCGAGGCGAGCGAAACTTGTCAACAACGCGCCCTTGAATTTGCAAAGGCGGCGGGATTCAACGATATGGCAGTCGTATGGTCGTCCTCGTCCGACGGCGAGTGCGTCATAAACCTTGCGCCTATGCAAAACAACATCGTCCTTTATCCCGACCTTGTCAAAGTCAAAGTCCGCGAATCCGACAACACCGTCATCGGCTTCGATTCCACGCACTACGCCTTCAACCATTGCGCGCGCAACCTCGACCAGCCTGCGATTTCTCTCGAAGAGGCGACCAAAGTCGTGTCCTTGCCGTCTGTTCGTGACGGCAGACTCACCCTCATTCCCATTCGCGAAACGTCCGAAGTTCTCGCCTACGAGTTCGAGTGTCATCAAAACGGCACCTATTATATATATATTGACGCGCGCACGGGCGAGGAAGTGAATATTTTGTATGTTATTGAGGATTCTCTCGGTCAGCGCACCGCCTAAAATGCGCTATTGAGCGAATAACTGTGTCAACGCCCTTTTGCTCACCCGTCACGTACGGTTTAGTACGCTGGGCGGGTTCACAAAAGGGTGTTTCCTTGTTCTTCATCTCAATATCGCATTTTATAAAACCGCGCTAAATCGCGAATAACTGTGTCAGATGCGATTTTTTCACAAGTTACGTACGCATTAGTACGCTCGTTGTTCAAAAATTGCATCTTCCTTGTTCTTCATCTCAATATCACTTTTACCAAACCGCACTAAATCACCACACCCGACAAAATTCCCCGTCGCCTTTTATCAACCACACTCAACAATATTTTATATTCCTACAATACAAGAGAGTAGAGGATAACAAAATCATATAAAATAAAAAATCCATCGGCAACAGCCGATGGATTTTGCGTTTGCGTTAATCTCGATTATTTGACTTTCGGTTCCTTTCTTTTCAAGGACTTGCAGAAGCAAAGGCCGAGAATGAGTTGCAACAAGCCGAGCCCTGCCGACACGAACAATGCAAATTCTTTTTCTTCGACGATTCCGCGTAAGTACGGCAACAATTCCTCGCTTTCCGTGTTGAAGCAAACGAAGGGGTAGAAGAGCATAAAGACGGACAATCCTGCCAAAACGATGCTCATAATGAGGTTGTACGCTCTGCCGTACTTCTTGCCGCAAGCGGAAACGAGTGCGACGATGAAATTGATGCCCGCAAGAGTGAACAAAATCATAGGTATGATTGTCAATATGCCGCCAAGAACATCGCCCTCAAACAAGAGCGAGAACGCGTCTGCGTTTTGAATGAGCATATCCCAATAAGTGATACCGTCAAGCCAAGAGATTCCGAACAAGTCGTTTTTGATTGTGCCCGCATTGACGAGATAACCCACCACCGACAATGCAATAAAGAGAAGGGACATAATCATCATCGTGACGTTTCTGCCGATACCGCTGTGTTTTGCCTTGACTTTGGATTGAGGCACTGCCGCGGCTTCCTCGTTTGCGTAAACGGGTTCGAAGTTCGTTTGGGGTTGAGTATATGCCGGCGCTTGTTGAACGAGCGTGGCGGGAGTTGTGTCTATTTTGTTGATTTTAACGCCGATGGTCACTCCGCAACTGGGGCATTTGATACGATGCTTATAGCCGTCGGGAAGCGATTCCATATTCGCAGGCGGCTCGAAACTGATTTCGGCTCTGCAACTGGGACATCTTGTATACATAGTTCATCTCCTTAAAAAACTATTCTTTCGATATTATATTATTTTCGTAAGATAAAGTCAATGATAGAAAAGCAAAAATTTGCACAAATTTCGAGCGAAAACGCGCGTGAGGTCGGCGTTAATCGCTCGGTTTTCGCACAAAATGCACTTTGTCGTATCGTTTTGAGACGTTAAACTTTGCGTTGTGCGAAAAAACACAAGACTAATTTCGTTAAAAAATACTAAATTCAGCCCGTTTTTCGCGCTTTGTTTTCGATAAATCGTTTCATGCTGACATAATCGGCGCAGACGGTGAGTATGTAGCGTTGTCTGTCCTCGTGGGACAGAGTTTTCATCTTCTCTTGGTCGGCAAAGCACGCAATGGGATTGACGACGGTTTCACCCTCTTTTTGCATTTGGCACAGTTTCAAAAATATCGCCTTTTGTTCGGGCGTCGCGCCTTGCGGCACGCTCTTTTCGCTGTCGTATCTGTTGTCGCAAAGCCTCGATTTCGCACTTTTGGCAAGTTCTCTCAAAGCGCAGTTTTTGTGTTTTACGTTGCTCATATCCGCCTCCTCGACTTATGTTAGCACAACTCGCGCAAAAAGAAAGTCGCCGGGCAAAACAAGACACGATTCGGCACTATTCGCCCCGTTTCTTCCTTTTTCTTTTGACGATTTTCGAGCGAATAAGCGGCAAAACGCACGCGCCGAGCGCATACGCCGCAACGCAGTGCAGTGAGGGGCAGCCTTGCATAAAAAATTCCACGCAAAGTATAAATCCCGCGCCGAGTGCGCAAGTTGCGAAAAAGTCAACGAGAACTTTCTCGAAAAAGCCGCCTTTTTTGAAATAAAGCAACGCAAAAACGCCCGCGACTACGCCTGCCGCAAGGCAAAGCGCAAAGCAAATCGCTTGCGCTTTCGCGTTTGCGCCGAGATACAAAGACGTCATTTGAAAATGCGTTTGGCAAACGACGTAGGCGCACTCGAAGACGAATATTTGAGGGCGTTGACCTGACCTTCGATTTGCAATTTGCCCTCGGTTATGTCAAGGTTTTTTACGCTCAGATTCTGTCCGCTAACGGTGAGAGTTTCGTCTTTTAGACGAATCACAATCGTTTTGTCGGTGAAAGTCGGCACGTCCTCAACCCCCGTAACGCTCATTGCGTGTAGGTGGTCGAGTTCTACTTTGTGGCTCGTTTTCTGCGCCGTTTTTGCGGCTTGGTCTATTGCTTTTTGATTCGACGTTTTGGAAAAATCCATATTACCCCTTTCGTGCGTGGCACATTTCATTGACAATAATATTAAAAAAGCATAAAATATATGCAATATTCAAAGAAGGCGGTGGCAAAATTGTCGGACGAAAGCAAAAACGCAGCCGAAAACGGCGATAAAAAGCGCAAAAAATTGCGTTTTCAACTCGACCATTCGGCGAAGTTTTATCCCATTATGTCCACAAAAAAGGCGCAAAGCCTTTTCAGAATTTCCGCTTTGATGAAAGAGGACGTTGACAGAGACAAATTGCAAATCGCCCTCAACGAAGTGTTGCCGAGATTCGAGGCGTACAGCGTGCGACTCAAAAAAGGGTATGCTTGGCACTTTTTCGAGCATAACGACGCGCCTTGCAAAGTGTTTGACGAGGGCGCACTCTTAAAACCCATCGACCCCGATGAAACGAACGGATATTGGTTCAGAGTGTCGGCGGCAGGGAACAAAATCATACTCGAAATCTTCCACGCGCTTGCGGACGGCAACGGCGCGCTTGCGTTTTTGAAAAGTATCGTGAAAAGATACCGCGAGGTGTGCGGATTCACCGTCGAGGACGAGGGCGTTATAGACTGGCAAAGCGAACCCGTTTCGGAAGAAACCGAGGACGGATTCGAGAAAAACTACAAGCCCATATCTCTCGGACAAATGAATCTCAAAGCGCTTGCGGGCAAAGTGCCTCATCGCATAAAAGGCACGCTGTCGAAAGACGGCTACGAGGTGAGCGAAGGCGTCGTCGAGGCAAAAGACGTGCTGAAACGCGCAAAGGAAATCGGCGTGTCGTTCACGGCGTACGTTGCGGGCGTGCTTGCGTACTCGATTGAAAAAACCTGCGCAAACAAAGTGCCGATTGCGGTGATGATTCCCGTCAATCTTCGCACGCTCTATCCGTCGAGAACCATGCGCAACTTCGTGACGTTCGTAAGAATCATTCTCGCCCCGTCCGAGTTTAAGAGCATAGAGACGTGCGCAAAGGAAACGCAAAGACAACTCAAAATCCAAACCGCAAAGGACAAACTCGACGCGTTTATTTCAACGACGGTGAAAGCGCAAAAGAACTGGATTTTGAAAATAGTGCCGCTTTTCCTCAAAACCGCGATATTGCGGCTGGGCAGAGTGTTTATGCGCTCGCGCCAAACGATTATATTCAGCAATCTCGGCAACGTCGTATCCCCCGAAAGTATGGGCGTTGACAGATATGCGCTCAATATGAACGTGTCCAAAAACAACACGCAGAATCTCGGCGCAATCACCACCAACGGCAAAACCACGCTCGCGTTTACGAGGGCGATAAAGGAAAAGACGCTCCCCGACGAGTTCTTTGCCGAACTCGAAAAAGAGGGCATAGCGGTGCAAAGATAACGGCAAAAATAAGCAAAAAAACGAAACGATAAAACGAAATATTCACCATTAGAGGTATATATGAAACAACTCAATTCAAGCGAACTTCGCAAACTTTATCTCGACTATTACAAGTCCAAGGGACACGCCGTAATCGGTTCTGCGTCCCTCATCCCCGAAAACGACCCGACCGTGTTGTTCACGACTGCGGGTATGCACCCCCTCGTGCCGTACCTTTTGGGCGAAAAGCACCCGGCGGGCAATCGTTTGACGGACGTTCAAGTGTGCGTGCGCACGGGCGACATCGACGAAGTGGGCGACGCAACACATTGCACTTTCTTCGAGATGCTCGGCAGATGGTCGTTGGGCGACTACTTCAAAGAGTATGCGATTGCCTGCTCTTACGATTTTCTCATCAATCAACTCGAATTCGACAAAGATAAATTTGCGGTTACGGTGTTTGCCGGCGACGAGGATTGCCCTCGCGACGAGGAAAGCGCGTCCTACTGGAAAGCGCAAGGCGTTCCCGAAGACCACATCTTCTATTGCAATAAAAAGCACAACTGGTGGGGACCTGCCGGCATAACCGGTCCTTGCGGTCCGGACACCGAAATGTTTATCGACACCGGCAAGCCCAAATGCTCGGACGATTGCTCGCCCGCGTGCGATTGCGGCAAATACGTCGAAATCGGCAACGACGTGTTTATGCAATACTTCAAGAACGCGGACGGCACTTTCTCGCCCCTCAAACAAAAGAACGTAGACGAGGGTATGGGTCTTGAAAGAATGCTTTGCATTCTCAACGGCTACAAATCCGTGTACGAAACAGACCTCTTTGCGTTTGCAATCAAGAAACTCGAAGAACTTTCGGGAAAGACCTACGGCAAAGACGAAACGATGACCGTAGCAATGCGCATAATCGCAGACCATACGCGTACGGCAACCTTCCTCTTGGGCGATCCCAAAGGCGTGTCGCCCTCGAACGTCGATCAAGGCTACGTTTTGCGCCGCCTTATCCGCAGGGCGATGAGATATTGCAGAACGCTCGGAATCGACGACGGCGCACTCGTCGAACTTGCAAAACTTTACGTCGCAAAATACGAGGAAGCGTACCCCTACATCAAAGAGAACGAGGGCAGAATCGTGAGCGAACTCGAAGCGGAAAAAGACAAGTTTGCAAAGACCATCGAACAAGGCTTGAAAGAGTTTGACAAAATCGTGGCGCACCTTCCCGAAAATATGACGGTGTTCCCCGGCAAGACCGCGTTCAGACTTTACGACACGTACGGATTCCCCATCGAAATGACGGCGGAACTCGCAAAAGAAAAAGGCTATACTCTCGACAAAGAGGGCTACGACAAGGCGTTTGCAGACCATCAGGCACTCTCGAAAGCGGGTGCGGAACAAAAGTTCAAGGGCGGACTTGCGGACGGCGGCGAACTCACCGCAAGATTGCACAGCGCAACGCACCTTCTCAACGCCGCGCTCAAACTCGTGCTTCACGACGATTCCATTCAACAAAAGGGCAGCAACATCACGTCCGAAAGATTGCGTTTCGACTTCAACTTCCCGCGCCCGTTGACGCAAGAAGAAATCGCAGAGGTCGAAAAGGTCGTAAACGACGAAATCGCCAAAGACAGCGAAATCAAACTCGAAGAAATGACCGTCGAGGACGCAAAGAAAGCAGGCGCAATCGGCGTGTTCGACAACCGCTACGGCGACGTCGTAAAGGTGTATACGATAGGCATATCCAAAGAAATCTGCGGCGGTCCTCACGCAAAACGCACGGGCGAACTCGGCAAATTCCGCATCGTCAAAGAGCAATCTTCTTCGGCGGGCGTAAGACGTATCAAAGCGGTTTTGGAATAAGATTATGAAATGTGACACCCACGTCCACACCACCAATTCGCACGACGGAAAAGTGCCGCTCTCGCAAGTCGTGGAAATAGCAAAGGAGCAAGGTCTTTGCTATTTGGCAACAACCGAACATCTCGATTACGACTTCGAGTACGGCAAAAATCGCGCGCCCGTAAGGTGGCCCAATCTCGACCTCGAAAAGTATTACGAGAACTGGAAAAGCGCAAAATCGGCACTTGACGCGGACAAAAACAACACGTTAAACCTCTGTTTCGGCATAGAAGCGAGTTACGACTCGAGCCAAGCGGCAAAGGAAGCGTACAAAAAAGCCATTGAAAAATATCCCTTCGACATCGTTATAAATTCGGTGCATTGCGTGGACGGTTACGACGTGTACTTCAAACTCGCGTTCCTTTTCAAAACCAAAAAGAGAGTGTACAGAAGATACCTCGAAACCGTTTTGGAAAGCCTCGACGCACCCTATCAATACGACACGGTTGCGCACATCGGCTACATCGCGCACGGCGCGCCCTATCGCGATAAATTGTTAAGATACAAGGATTTCCCGAAAGAAATTGACGCCATACTCAACGGCATAATCGCAAGAGGCAAAGCACTCGAAATCAACTTCCATCACGATATGGCGCCGCAACGAGATATTATCGAAAGATATTACGAACTCGGCGGTCGCAAGATAAGTTACGGCTCTGACGCTCATCGCGGCGATATTTGCAAAAACTTCGACGAGGCGTGCAAGATGTTGAAAGAGATAGGCTTTACGCATTTAAGCACTTTCGTCAAGCATGAAGAAGTCCCCGTCCCAATCGAATGATTTGAAAAAACGGTTTCTTTTGAGGAATCGTTTTTTATTTGTTCAAATAAAACGGCGCGTTCGTTTGTATATATAAAGAGTTCTATCGAACAAAATTTTTTTACGAATGAAAATTGAGGGGAAAATTATGTGGTTTACAAAAACAAAAGGTTGAAAATAAGCAAAATTTTGCTTAAAATAAATAATTGAGGGGTAAGTTATGAAAACAAAACGAATTTTAATTGCAATTTTGCTGTTAGTGCTTGTATGCGCGATTCTCGTTGCTTGCAACGACAAAGCCGCGGACGAGTATGTTGGGGTGATAAAAGGTGACGCCTCGCGCGGTTGGAAACCAACCGCCGTTCCCGATCCGAACAATTCATTCGACAAGCGCGGAGAAAGAACAAATTTTAGCGAAGGCACTTGGAATTTTGACGGAACGGCTATAAATATATGGTTCACGAACACCGAGAGTCTAAACAACTTGTTTTACGATTACACATTGGACGATTTTGACAAAGAAAAATTCAAGCGTGTGGAAGAAGGTTTGGCTTTTCGTTTGAGCGAAGTTCGGGAATGCGTCGCTTCATACGGATATGATAGCAAAAAAGCCAAAGAGTACAATAGGACGCTAAGATTGGAACTTGTGAATCCGACCAAAGAAAATGCGGTGAAATATGCCGAGGAATTCTATTATGACAAAGGAATCAGATTTTCCGAGCCTGAGTTATACGGAAGTTGGTTTATTACAAGCAACGATCCGAGTTTAACAAACCAATGGGGATTGGAAAAAATCAAGGCATATGATGCGTGGGACATTATAACGGCATTTACATCTGCGGTGATTTCCCAAAGATAAAAAGCACAATAAAAATAAACAAAAATTGAGGAGGAAAAGATATGAAAGCAAAAAAGATAATAGTTTTGATATTGGCACTTGTACTTGTATGTGCCATTCTCGTTGCTTGTAACGACAAAGCCGCGGACGAGTATGTCGGGGTGATAAAAGGTGACGCCTCGCGCGGTTGGAAACCAACCGCCGATCCGGATCTGGACAATCCTCTCGATGTAGACAGTGAGCAGCGGGACTACAGAGATCCGAAATATGAGTTCAAAGGCGAAAAGATGAGCATCACGTTTACAAATTCGGAGAGCGTAAACAATCTGTTTTATGATTACACGCTGGACGATTTTGACAAAAGCAAATTCAAAAGGCTGTATGACAAGAAAGGATACATTGACCATTTACAAGAGGCGCGCGACGAATACAAAAAAAACAAGAATAGCGAGAAACTTAAAGACTATGTCAGAACGATTATTCTTGAACTAGTGAACCCCGGCAGAGAAAACGTGCTTGAGTACATAGACGAATTCAAAAAAGACAAAGGCGTCTTGTGGGCAGATCCGGACTTGAGCGGTAGCGGAATAGGCTGGTCTGCAACGACAAATGACTCTAATCTAAGCCACCAAACAAGCGTGTTTAACAAAATTCGGTTGTTTGACGCGTGGGACACTACAACGGGATCTGCGAGTGTAAAAGTTGGGGTTGTAGACACCGGCATATATAAAGATCACCCTGATTTGACAGCCAATGTAAGCACGAGTTTGAGTTTGGGTTCAAATCTCACAAGCGATCCGTTTGCAATAGGCACAAGCCAATACCACGGAACGTTAGCGGCAGGAATCATCGGTGCGGTCGGCAACAACGGTATAGGTGTCAGCGGAGTTTGTCAGCAGGTTACGCTTGTTTCGCTTCGAGCAGATGGCGACGAGTGGGATAGCACCCAGCGAATGTATCTCGAAGATGCCGACTGTGTAACGAACGCAATAGAATACGCAACAAGCCACAATATCCCGATTTTGAACTTTAGTGGTGGGTTTTTTAGTGCGAGAATTAGTCCGTATCAACAGCAGAAAATGAGACAAGCGATACAAAACTATCAGGGGTTGATTGTCACCGCTGCAGGAAACGATAACTACAATATAGCAGATGAAAACGGCAGCGGCACAAAACTTTATCCGCAAAGTTTCGACTTGGATAATATATTGGTTGTGGGAGCGACCGACAGCAACGACAACAAATCCGATTTTTCAAATTATGGTCAAACCACGGTGGATTTGTTTGCTCCCGGCAATAGTATCTACACAACGTATTCTTATCATAATTCAGGCACCGTCTATAACACATACGGTTCGTTTTCCGGCACTTCTTTGGCAGCGCCGTTTGTCACGGGCGTAGCGGCATTATTGTTGTCAATGGAGCCAAATCTTACGGCGGTACAACTGAAAACGAGAATTATGGAAAATGTTGATGCAATTCCGGCATTGTCGAATTTGTGCGTTTCGGGCGGAAGGCTCAATGCGAAGAAGGCGGTTGAGGCGCACGGACACAACATTGCCACCTGTACATACACCAATCTCGGTTTCAGAGCCGGACATAGTGTGAGTTGCGATTTTTGCAACTACACCGACACCGAGTCGCACAACTGGAGTCCCGTAAAAGTTCCGGGAACGGCGATAGTGAAGTATCACGTCTGTACCAAGTGTTTTGCAAAGACCGAGATTATAGAAATACCCAATCCGTCCGTATTGTTCAGTGCCGATACGCTTGCGCTCATCGGCGCACAAGAGGCACATACATCGGGTGATTTCGACATCGAAATATCAGAACACGTTGCGGTGGTCAAGAGAGACGGCAAGTATTATCTTATGATTGCGTGCGACGACGAGGGCAGGCGGCTTGCGGATTTGAGCAAGATATTAAAGAGAGAAGAAAAGGCTTAAACGAAAGGCGCGCGCAATTTTGCGCGCGCCGTGCTTATACGCTTTTCTAAATTGTTGCGCAAACGCGCATACATATCGTCGAGATTACGGATAATAGATAAGCAATTTTTTTGCGCACGATTGACTATTTATCAATCTTAGTTTATATTATATAAACGGCAATCGTTTTAACGATGTGCCGCGTGAGGTGAATCTATGAAAAAGAATCTCGAAAAAATATTCGCTTCCTGCTCGATTGTCGTGGCAATCATTCTTATTATGGTGCTTGTCGTCACGGCGTTCGGCGGTATCGACGCAAGCGAATTTAGCAGCAAACTCGTAAGAGGCTTGATTATCACGCTCGCAATACTCTATCTCGCTCTTTCGATAATCTCGCTCGTGCTTATCTTCGTCAACGGCGACGTCGTGAAAGAAATCACGCTTCGCCAAGAAAAGGGCGGCAACGTGAGAGTTTCGTCCGGCGTCATCACCAAGTTCGTCAAAAACACTTGCAAGCAAGTCGAGGGCGTTAAGTGCCAAAAGGTCGCTCTCGTCAGCGACGAATACGGCGTACGCCTCAAAACGAACGTAAAGGTCGTGGATAAAGACGTTCTCGAAGCGGAAACTTATTTGCGCACTTTGCTCGAAGACGTGTTCCTCGGCGAGTTCGGATTTAAGTTCAGTTCAATCGAAATCAAAGTTATGGCTCTTACGCCCAAGTACAAGGCAGACCAAGCCGAGGTTCAGGCGAAAGTGGAAAAGAAACTTGCCGAAATGAAAGCGCAAGACGAAAGGAACGCTCAAAACGAGCAATCCGAAGAAACCGTCGAAAATGCGGAAACAGAGCAAACGGAAGTTCAAAACGAATCCAAGTCTGCCGAAAGCGAAGAAGTCAAAGAAAAATCTCAAGACGAAGCACTCGAATGCGAAGTCGAAAAAGGCGAGGAAAACGTCGAATCCATACAATCGGTAGAAGCGCAATCCGAGTCCGACAGCGACGAAAAAGCAGAATAATCTCAAAAAAGAATAACGTATGACGCCGTCGGCGTCAGGAGGAAATAATGAAAGAAGTTTATCTTACCCAAGAAGGTCTTGAAGAACTTAAACAAAGACTTGACTATCTCATCGTATATTTGCGTGAAGACGTTGCAAAGAAATTGCAACACGCAAGAGAACTCGGCGACTTGTCCGAAAACGCCGAATACGATGCGGCAAAACAAGAGGAAAGCCAAGTCGCTTCCGAAATCAAGGACCTCGAAGAGCGCATTAAGAACGCAGTCATCATCGAAAAGAGCGGCACGCACAAAGTGTCAATCGGCAACACCGTCACCGTCGAATATCTCGGCGATCTCGACGACGAAGAAGACCGCGTTATGACCGTGCAACTCGTCGGCGAAACCGAAGCGGACTTCGCAAAAGGCAAAATCAGCAACGAATCGCCTTTAGGCAAGTCTTTGGCCGGAAAAAAGAACGGCGAAATCGTCAGATTCACAACCGCTCACGGCACCGAGGAATACAAGGTCGTAAGCATCAAATAACAACCGTGGACAAATGCGCTTGCGCCTGCCTTTTTGGCAAGCGTATTGCTTTTTTATAGAGAGAAATTACAATGAGTGAAGAAATCCGCAACAACGCACCCGAACAAGAAAAAGAAGTAGACGTAAACGAGGTGCGCAAGGTCAGAATCGCAAAACTCGAAGATCTTGTTCAAAAGGGAGAAAATCCGTTTGAAATCACGTCCTACGAGCGTACTGCAACCGCAGGACAAATCCTTGCAAACTACGACGAGTACGAGGGCAAGGAAGTCAGTATTGCGGGCAGACTTATGTCAAAACGCATTATGGGCAAGGCGAGTTTCGGCCATATTATGGACAGCGACGGCAAAATGCAAGGCTATTTCAGTCGCGACGATATGGGCGTCGACGAATATCAGGCGTTCAAAAAGACGGACGTGGGCGACATTATCGGCATAAAAGGCTTTGTGTTCAAGACCAAAACGGGTGAAATTTCCGTGCACGTCAAGAGCGCGACTTTGCTCGCAAAATCATTGCTTCCGTTGCCCGAAAAGTACCACGGACTTCGCGACCCCGAACTGCGCTTTCGTCAACGCTACGTCGACCTTATCGCAAATCCCGAAGTTAAAGAAGTGTTTATCAAACGCAGCAAGATTATTTCCACAATTCGCGAAGTGCTTGACAAAAAAGGATTTATCGAGGTCGAAACCCCCGTGCTTAACACGCTTGCGGGCGGCGCGAACGCTCGTCCTTTCATCACGCACCACAACACCCTCGACATCGATATGTATATGCGTATCGCAACCGAGTTGCACCTCAAACGCTGCATTGTCGGCGGATTCGAGAAAGTGTACGAGATAGGCCGTCAGTTCCGCAACGAGGGTATGGACACAAAGCATAACCCCGAATTTACCACGATCGAACTCTATCAAGCGTATGTCGATTACAATGAGATGATGCGTATAACAGAAGAACTTTACACGACGGCGGCACAGCGTGTTTGCGGCGGTTTGGACATCGTGTACCAAGGCACGCCTCTCTCGCTCAAAACGCCGTGGGAACGCCTCACGATGGTCGAGGCAGTGAAGAAGTATACGGGGCTCGATTTCGACAATCAACCGCTTTGCGACCTCATCGCCGCGGGCAATAAGAAGGGGCTCGAGATGGCACCCGATACCTCGTGGGGTCACGCGCTTTACAACATCTTCGACGCGTTCGTCGAGGAAAAACTCACGGGCCCCGTGTTTATCACCGATTATCCCGTCGAGGTCAGTCCTCTCGCCAAGAAGAAACCGTCCGATCCTCGCCTTACCGAGAGATTCGAGTTCTTCATTTGCGCAAGCGAGGGCGGCAACGCTTTCAGCGAACTCAACGATCCTCTCGATCAACGTTCGCGTTTCGAGCAACAAATGCTCGCCAAAGCCAAAGGCGACGAAGAAGCCCAACCCTATGACGAGGATTTCTGCACCGCGCTCGAATACGGTATGCCCCCCACGGGCGGACTCGGCATCGGCATCGACCGTATGGTTATGTTCCTCACGGACAGTGCGTCGATACGCGATGTATTGTTGTTCCCCACAATGAAACCCCTCAAATGATGATTGAGCGAATAACTGTGTCAACGCCCTTTTGTTCACCCGTCACGTACGATTAGTACGCTGGGCGGGTGAACAAAAGGGCGTTTCCTTGTTCTTCATCTCAATCATCATTTGAGAATAAAAAGTAAGACCGCGCTAAATCGCGACTAACTTTGTCAACGCCCTTCTCGAAAAAAAGAGGGGCTTTTTTTTCTCTACAAGAGTGTAGGGGCGTGAACTCTAATTAAAAATTCCCCTTTCCTCAGGTGTTT